>CAMOZY010000014.1 GCA_946631295.1 uncultured Lachnospiraceae bacterium | reverse complement strand
CGGAAAGCTATAGAAGGTGCATGGGCACTCGGACTTAAGGGACTTAACATCACCGTTCCCTATAAGCAGGAAGTAATTCCTTTTCTTTCGGATATAGACCCTCTTGCAGAGAAGATAGGTGCCGTAAATACACTTGTAAGGACTGAGGAAGGATTCAAGGGATACAATACCGATATGCCCGGTCTTCTCAGAGCGTTTAAAAGAGATGGTGTAAGCATAGAGGGAGAGGATATTATAGTTCTCGGTGCCGGCGGAGTTGCCAGGGCGGTGGTCATGCTCCTTGAAGAAAGCGGAGCAAAGAGCGTTACCATAATCAACAGAAACGGTGACAGGGCAGAGGATCTTGCCGGGGCGGTCAACAGCATCTCCGGAAGAAATTTTGCAAGGCCTCTTTCCATGGGCGGATATAATATGCTGCCTGAGGATTCAAAGTATGTAGTGATCCAGGCTACGAGTGTCGGCATGAGTCCCGATACCGGAAAAGCCGTAATAGAAGATCCTGAGTTTTATAAAAGAGTGAAGGTCGGCTATGATCTTATATTCAATCCCAAAGTGACAAGATTCATGGAACTGTGTAATGAAGCCGGAGCGGAAAGCTATAACGGTGCAAGGATGCTCCTTTATCAGGGGATCATTGCATATGAGTACTGGACGGGACTTGAGATCAGCGAAGAACTTGCGGATAAGGTTTTTGATAAAGTATTTATCTGATGGGCGATAAGCATAAGAAAAACAGAGAATATAAAAAGGGACCGCATCTTATACTGATAGGCTTTATGGGAAGCGGAAAGACTTCGATAGGAAGAGGACTTTCCTATAAGCTTCAGAGAGCATTCTGCGATACGGACAAAATGATCGAAGCAAAAGAGGGGATGTCCGTTTCTGACATTTTCAGGACAAAGGGTGAGAGCTTTTTCAGGATGACCGAAACGGAAGTCTTGAGATCGATAAGGGATGACAGTTCACCCAAGATCTATTCGCTTGGCGGAGGCACTCCTGTACAGCTTCAGAACCAGCCGCTTATCAAGATGTGCGGAACTGTTGTATATCTTCGCATCACTCCCGAGGCGGTTTACGAAAGACTGAAGGGAGATACTACAAGGCCTCTTTTGCAGTGCGAAGATCCTCTTGGCAGGATCAAAAGTCTTATGGCACAGCGTCTTCCTGCATATGAAAGGTGCGCAGACATAATTGTTGACACAGGCGCTACCGAAAGAGAAGATGTAATGCAGGATGTGATAAACAGGCTTAGGGAATCCGGATGGAATATACCTTAGGATCAGCTGGAACATATATAGGATCGGATGGATATACCGTAGGAACAGATGAAATATACCATAGTATCAGACGGAAAATACCTTAAGTTCAGAAACGGAGATAAGAACGGATGAAGATACTGGTTATAAACGGACCAAATCTCAATTTTCTCGGAATCAGGGAAAAGAAGATATACGGCGACAGGGATTACGACTACCTGCTTAAGATGATCGAAGAACATGCCCGGGGGAAAGGAGTGGAAGTGAGCTTTTTCCAGTCCAATCATGAGGGAGCCATAATAGACAGGCTGCAGCAGGCGTATTTTGACGGAGAAGACGGCATAGTCATCAATCCCGGAGCATACACGCATTACAGTTATGCAATTCATGATGCTCTTAAGAGCCTTGAAGAACCTGTAAAGGTTGAGGTGCATATTTCGGATATCCAGTCGAGGGAGGATTTCCGAAAAGTATCCGTTACCGCACCCGCCTGTGATCATCAGATCTATGGTAAGGGTTTTGACGGATATCTTGAAGCCATTGATGTGATAATAGATCATAAAAAATGAATGTGATATCAGATCACAAAATAAATTTGTTGAAATCCTTAACCTTTTAATGTAAGATATTCGAGGATTATTTTGGCTTAAGTTTAGTAGGAGGTTTTATTTATGATTTCTGCAGGTGACTTCAGAAACGGCATTACCATCGAACTTGATAATTCCGTTTATCAGATCATCGATTTCCAGCATGTTAAGCCCGGCAAGGGAGCGGCATTTGTCCGTACCAAGCTTAAGGACATCAAGAACGGTGGCGTTGTAGAGCGTACCTTCCGTCCCACTGAGAAATGCCCTCAGGCTCATATAGACAGAAAGGATATGCAGTATCTGTACAAGGATGGCGAACTTTACACCTTTATGGATACCGAGACATATGATCAGGTTCAGCTTACCGGCGATCTTGTAGGGGATGCCCTCAAGTTCGTTAAAGAGAACGATATCTGCAAGGTTTGTTCTCACAACGGTAATGCATTCTCAATCGAGCCTCCTCTCTTTGTAGAGCTCGAGATCACCGAGACCGAGCCCGGATTCAAGGGTGACACCGCTACCGGTGCAAGCAAGCCCGCTATCGTTGAGACCGGTGCACAGGTTGCAGTACCTCTCTTTGTTGAGACCGGTGATAAGATCAAGATCGATACCAGAACCGGAGAGTATCTCTCAAGAGTATGATACGTTCCTTTCATAGCAATGCAGATCACAGCCATGCGGATGTCGCGTGGCTGTTTTTGTTGTATCTGAGAATGAAGCAGCCTTAACATAAAATGTTGCTATGAAAGGATATCTATGGAAATAAGAGAATTTTCCGGGAATATGAAGCAGGCAGTAGAAAAACTGCTTGGCAAGGGTTACATTGTTGATGAAGTTAAGGTGGATAAGAATAACGGTGTTTCAATGGAGGCACTCGTTATTCGCAAAGAAAATATAAATCTCTCGCCTACATTATACTTAAGATCCTATTATGAATGTTATCTGAAAGGAGAAGGGCTTAAGTCTTTAAGTGAGAGACTTGTCAGTGATTATTTTATGGCAGTTCCTGATTCCGATATAGACATGGATTTTTATATGGATTACGAAAAGGTAAAGAAGGGATTGTATTATAAACTGATCTCTACATCGAGAAACAGCGGATTGCTTAAAAATGTACCCCATATTCCTTTCCTTGATCTTGATATTGTATTTTACTATTCGCTGGATATGGATGGATTGCCGGATGGCTCTATACTTATAAGAAATAAACATATGGAGCTGTGGAGAGTGGGGGCTGAAGAACTGATGAGGGATGCACGCATGAATTCTCCGATATCCATGCCGGCTAAGTGCAGGGAGATGAATGAGGTATTGAAAGAGATGAATCCGGGATGTTCCGATCTGCTCTGTCAGTATGAAAACTTTCCTCCCATATATGTTGTCAGCAATTCGAAAATGGTCAACGGCGCATCCTCCATCCTTTACCCGGGAGTGCTTGAAGAACTGTCGGAAAAGATACGCACAAACCTGTATATAATCCCCAGTTCCGTCCATGAAGTGATAGTGATGGCAGACAGCGGTGTTGAGAATCCGGAATACCTGAAGGACATGATATACTGCATAAACAGAAGTCAGTTAGAGCCTCAGGATGTTTTATCGGATTCGCTGTATTATTTCAACCGTGAAACGCAAAAACTCACTATAGCATCGTAAACTGCACAGACTGCACGACCTTCGGAAACTAAAGATGCAGAGGGGTTCGGAGACTTAAGAAAACTTTACACTACGTGCTATTTATGGTAAAATTCCAAAGATTGTAATATTTTTGTAACAATCATATTTATTACATGCAGCCGTAGTCTAATGGATAGAACGAAGGCCTCCGACGCCTTTAATGCAGGTTCGATTCCTGTCGGCTGCATATGGAGATTTGATGAACAAGGATTTTTACAAGAAAATAGTTTCATTTGTTCAGATCAATATAAAGGTCGTGGCACCGGTTTTCCTGATGCTTGTATCGGCAATTGTCACTTATGTGGCGCTTTCTGCAAGGGACAGGAGAGCAAGTGCTCCGGAGATCACAGTGCAGGAGCCTGTAGATGTACAGACGCCTGATGTGGTTGAAGAAACACCTGTGCCGATAGTTCTTACGGAAAATACCGATGCGGGCCTTTCGGATTTCTTCAGCGGATATTATCTGTGTCACTCGAATGGTGATGTAGATACACTTGAGACGATGATAGATTCGCTGGATCTGCTTGATAAACTTGTCAAGGCCGAGCAGAGCAGATATCTGGATTATGAGCTTCAGAACATCTATACCATTCCCGGATATGATGATTCTTCTGTCATTGCTTTCGCGGTCACGAATGTAACCTTCGATAAATATCCCGAAGATCCGCTTCCCGCATATGATGGTTTCTATGTCAGGAAAAATGCGGACGGTTCATTTACCATCATCACTTCAGAGCTTCCGGCGGAAGAGGATGACTATGTTACAAGGGCCATTGCGTGTGATGATGTTATTGAACTCGGTAACAGGATAACTACAGATTATAACGACAGGATCACGGCAAAACCGGAGCTCCTGACATATATGAAGGAACTGGATTCGGTAGTCAGCCTTGAAGCGGGTGAAAAGCTTGCAGCACTGAATGCGGGCGAAGAAATAGAAATGCCTGAGATTGAGACTGATCCTGAGGAAGGCGATGAACCTGAGATCAGAATGGCAACCGCCAATTCCAATGTAAATGTCCGCGTGTCGGATTCCATGAATGCAGATACCATGGGGCAGCTTCGCGGAGGTCAGTCCGTTGAAGTTACCGAGATCAAAGGAAACGGCTGGTCACAGATCAATTATGACGGAAGAGTCGGATATGTTAAGTCAGAATATCTGACCCTTGAGATCGATATAAGTACTGTTGAGACCATAGGAACCGTAACAGCTATCGAGACACTTAATATCAGAGCGACTGCAAGCACCGACGGAATGATAATGGGATCGTTTGCAAAGGGAACAACAGCCAGACTGGTATCGGAAGAGAACGGATGGTGTGAGGTTGTTTACAACAATAAGGTTGTATATCTGAGCTCACAGTACCTTGAGATCGTACTTGATTAATTAAATACATATATGAAGCGGATTCTGCATTATTATGCGGGATTCGCTTTTTTGTGTGCCGTTTTTTCCATGTTCGGATTCATTTACGAGAGTATGATTTTTTCAAGAAAATAATTGTATACATGTATCTTTGTATTTACTTTATCGATTTAAAGTGCTATTATCTTTTTTGGTTTTGAAAAAACCACATCCATAAAACAGGTTGCCGGTCGGCAACGAACCAGTGATTTAAGGAGGAGTTTTTTATGTCTTATGTTGACGAGATCTATGACAGAGTAGTAGCTCAGAATCCCGCCCAGCCCGAGTTCCATCAGGCAGTTAAGGAGGTTCTTGAGTCCCTCAGAGTCGTTATCGAGGCTAATGAGGAAGAGTACAGAAAAGATGCACTGCTTGAGAGACTTACCACTCCCGAGCGTCAGATCCTGTTCAGAGTTCCCTGGGTAGATGATAAGGGACAGGTTCAGGTCAATAATGCAATGAGAGTTCAGTTCAACTCTGCTATCGGACCTTACAAGGGAGGTCTCAGACTTCACCCTTCAGTTAACATCGGCATCATCAAATTCCTCGGCTTTGAGCAGATATTCAAGAATTCACTTACCGGACTTCCTATCGGCGGCGGTAAGGGGGGATCAGACTTTGATCCCAAGGGCAAGTCAGACAGAGAAGTTATGGCATTCTGCCAGAGCTTCATGACCGAGCTTCACAAGTATATCGGAGCTGACACCGACGTTCCTGCAGGTGATATCGGAACCGGCGCTCGTGAGATCGGATTTATGTACGGACAGTACAAGAGACTTACCGGACTCTATGAAGGAGTTCTTACCGGAAAGGGACTTTCCTACGGCGGATCTCTTGCAAGAACCGAAGCTACCGGATACGGACTTCTCTATATGACCGAGGAGATGCTTAAGTGCAACGGTATCGACATCGCAGGCAAGACCTGTGCTGTATCAGGATCAGGTAACGTTGCTATCTATGCTATCCAGAAGGCACAGCAGCTTGGTGCTAAGCCTGTTACCTGCTCTGATTCTACCGGATGGATTTATGATCCCGAAGGAATCGATGTTGCTCTTCTCAAGGAAGTTAAGGAAGTTAAGAGAGCAAGACTTACCGAGTATGCTGCAAAGAGACCTTCAGCTCAGTATCATGACAAGGCTACCGAGGGAACCAATCAGTGGGAGGTCAAGGTTGACATTGCTCTTCCCTGCGCAACCCAGAACGAGCTTAACCTTGACGATGCCAAGAAGCTTGTTGCTAACGGCGTTATCGCTGTATGTGAGGGCGCTAACATGCCTACCACTCTCGATGCTACCAAGTACTTCCAGGAGAACAAGGTTTACTTCGTTCCCGGCAAGGCTGCAAATGCAGGCGGCGTAGCTACTTCAGCTCTTGAGATGAGCCAGAACTCCGAGAGACTCAGCTGGACCTTCGAAGAGGTTGATTCCAAGCTCAGGAACATCATGATCAACATCTTCCACAACCTTGACGATGCTTCCAAGAAGTATGGTCTTGAGGGTGACTATGTTGCAGGTGCTAACATCGCAGGTTTCCTTAAGGTTGCAGATGCTATGAAGGCTCAGGGTATTGTTTAATACAGGGCTTCAAAATAATTGATATGACAAAGTCCCGCTCCTTAACGGAGCGGGATTTTTTGTGCAATAAGTAGAACACCATGCGGGTTCCATGATATAATATGTGAGTAATATTGTGCGTATTTTCAGTTATTTTATAGGGGATAATGAGGGGTAAAAGAATTGGAAAAATACGTATTTGATAAAAAAACAAAAGAGATCCTTGAAAGCAGCTGTGTGCCCTTTGCAATCTTTCAGTTTTTGGATAACAGGGTTGTTACTCATATTATAACCGATGGTTTATGTGAGATTGTGGGACTGGACAGAGAACAGGCTTATGATCAGATGGAAAACCATCTGTATGATGTTGATCATCCTGATGATGTAGCAAGACTCGGCAATGCGGTCATAGAATTTGCTTCGGGAAAAGGCGATTTCAATATCGTCTACAGAACCATGACAAAGAGCGGTTATCATATTCTCCATGCCAGGGGAAAACATGTAAACACGCCCACCGGAGAGCAGCTTGCCGTGGTCTGGTATTCGGATGAAGGTCCTTACAGTGATGAGAATAAGCATCTGTTCGAACAGGCAATGGAACATCTGCTTATACAGAACGAAAATGTCAGCGAACAGGGCTATGATCCAATGACCGGTCTTCCCAACATGAATTACTTCTTTAAGCTGGCTACCAGGACAAGGGATGATATTTTTGAAAGGGGAGATACACCGGTCCTTCTGTATTTTGACCTCAATGATATGAAGGGTTATAACCTTCGGAATGGTTTTGCCGAGGGAGATAAACTCATAGTCGGACTTGCCAGGATCCTTTCATCACATTTTTCAAATATCAACTGTTCCAGACTCAGCGGCGATCATTTTATTGCTATCACCCGTCATGACGGTGTTGAACAGACACTGAATGAGATCTTTGAAGAATTCAAAACTGTTAATGACGGAAAATCTCTTTTCATCAGGGTTGGAATATATAAAAAGACCGACGAAGTTGTATCTATAGGTGTTGCCTGCGACAGGGCAAAACTCGCATGCGATTCAAAGCGTAAGGTTGCCGAATCATCATTTACATATTTTACGGAGGATCTTTTAAAGGCTTCACAGCTCCGCCATTATATAATCGAAAATCTTGATAAAGCGCTTGAAAACGGATGGATACAGGTTTATTACCAGCCCATCGTCCGCTCTGTAAGCGGATATGTATGCGATGAGGAGGCTCTTGCCAGATGGATAGATCCTGTTATGGGATTTATGTCTCCGGGAGATTTCATTCCTGTTCTTGAGGAGTCCAGGCTTTTATATAAGCTGGATCTTTATGTTCTGGACAGAATGCTCGAAAGAATGAAGCTCTTTAAAGAAAAGGGATTTCACATTGTACCCTGCTCCATCAATATATCACGTAATGATTTTGAAATGTGCGATGTTGTGGAAGAAATCAGAAGACGTGTGGATGACTCCGGTGTAGGCAGGGACAAGATTACCGTTGAGATCACTGAAAGTGCAGTCGGGGACGATATAGAATACCTTAGCCAACAGGTTGATCTGTTAAATGATCTTGGATTCAGTGTCTGGATGGACGATTACGGAACGGGTTATTCATCACCTGATATCCTTCAGCAGATAGGATTCAGCACTATCAAGCTCGATATGACTTTCATGAGGAGCTTTGATAAGACGAAAAAGAGCCGCGTTATCATTAGTGAACTTATAAACATGGCTCTCAATCTCAATATGGAAGTGGTTGTTGAAGGTGTTGAGACTGAGGAACAGGTGAATTTTTTGAGAGAGGTCGGTGCAACCAAGATGCAGGGCTACTATTTCTGCAAACCTGTATCGGCTGAACAGATCCTCGACAGATATGATAAAGGAACGCAGATCGGATTTGAAAATCCCCTCGAATCAGATTATTATGCGGCGATAGGTCGTATTAATCTTTATAATCTGGCTGCGGTTTCAGATGATTCGGTCCATGCTGACTATTTCAATACCCTTCCGATGGCTATATATGAGGTCACGGACAGTGATATTTCAATTATCCGATGCAATAAGTCATATCAGAAATCTCTCAAAAAGATTTTCCTGATAGAAGATGTTTCGAAGAGAATTCCTTTTTCTGTATTTAGCGGAGAATACAGGGAAAATTTCCTTGATATTATGCTGGAATGTGCAGATAAAGGAGGCCAGATCATTGAGGAGCGCTCGCTTGATAAGAAATACAGAGCAAATCTGCTTTTCAGGAGAATTGCGGTCAATTCCGTGACGGGAACAAAGGCTGTGGCATTTGTGCTCCTTGATGTCAGGGAAAAGCCTAAAGGCATAGAAGCTGTTTCTTTCGGAAAAATTGCCCGGGCTCTTTCAGTAGACTATTTAAATCTCTATTATGTGGATCTGGATACCGAGGAATACACGGAATTTATTCCGGATTCTGACGGGCTTGATATGTCTGTTGAGCGAAACGGAAGGGACTTTTTCGAAAGCAGCTGTAAGGATTCTCTGAAGGTCATACATAAAGATGACCGTGACCGGTTTATTGCGTCCTTTACCAGGGAGAATCTGCTGAAGTCCATAGAAAACGAAGGCTGCTATTCGATCATTTACAGACTTATCATAAACGGCGAACCGCTGTATGCAAATCTTAAGGCTGTGTTGACGAAGGATAAAAAGCATCTTCTGATAGGAGTAAGTGATGTGGATGCCCAGATCCGTCAGCAGCAGGAAATACACAAGGCAGAAGAGGATGCGATAATCTTCTCAAGGATGATGGCTTTGTCAGGATCTTTTATTGCATTTTACACTGTTGATCCTGTTACAGATGATTATTATCTGTACAACGCATCCGAAGACTTTTTTGCTCTTGATACTAAAACCTTTGGAACGGATTTTTTCGAGAGTGCTATTGAGGATGTGAAAAATATCATCCTCGAGGAAGATTATGAGCATTTTTGTGAGAATTTCAGGAAAGATATCATTCTGAAAAAAATAGATGAAACCGGAATGTATTCGATAAAGTACCACATACTGCTTGGCAGGGGAATGAGCCGGGTTTGCCTTAAGGCTGCGAAATTGCTTGAAGACGGTGTGGAAAAACTGATCATCGGAGTTGAAGAGATAAGTGACAGCAACGAATGATAAGACCATAACAGCATATGTGGATGGAAGCTTTTCCGTTGAAACCGGAGTGTATTCATTCGGGTGTGTTTTTCTGCCGGAGGATGGAACTGTAAGGGTTTTATGCGGAAGCGGAAATGACCCTGAGAACGCAAAGCAGAGAAATGTCACGGGTGAGATGCTCGGTGCGATGAATGCCGTTCTGTGTGCTATCAAGAGCGGATACAGGGCTATAGAGATCTATTATGATTACGCCGGAATAGAGTGCTGGGTGACGGGTGCGTGGAAGAGCAAGAATGATCTGACAAGATCGTATGCCATGGCAATGAAGGGCTGGATGAGCAGGATCGATATATCATTTCATAAGGTCGAGGCTCACACCGGTGTTAAGTACAACGAGATAGCGGACAAGATGGCCAAGAGGGGAGCACTGTCTGCAGGTATTCCGGAAACACGCTGTATAGAGGATATGGAGATATGGACACAGGAAAAATAAGACTCAATAAATTCCTGGCAGAGTCCGGGGTATGCTCGAGGCGTGAAGCCGACAGACTTATCGAGGCAGGCAAGGTGCTTGTCAATGACCATGTGGCAAAGGTTGGAGAGTGTATCATTGCTGGTGACAGAGTTGAATATGAGGGCAGGATTCTTAAGGGAATGTCGAAGACCGTTGTTCTTGCATTCAATAAACCAAAGGGCGTTACAACATCAGAAAAGGATGACCATGCCGACAGGCTTGTCAGCGATTATATTGATTATCCGGTCAGAGTAACGTATGCCGGAAGGCTTGATAAGGATTCTGAAGGACTTATTCTTCTGACCAATGACGGTGATCTCATCGATCATATGATGAGAGGCGCAAATCATCACGAAAAAGAATATGTGGTCACTGTTGATAAAGAGATCACTGAGGAGATGTGTGAGAAGCTCCGTAAGGGCATTTTTTTGCCTGAGCTGAATGTAAAGACAAGACCGTGCAAGGTGGTTATCAGAGACAAGTATACGATGTCTGTCACTATTACCCAGGGACTTAACAGACAGATCAGACGTATGTGTGAACAGGCAGGTCTTAAGGTAAAGAAACTAAAACGTGTCAGAGTCATGAATGTTACTCTGGGAAAACTGAAACCCGGAGAATACAGAGAACTTACCGAAGATGAGATAAAGGGACTGCGTCAGGCGGGAACAGGAAAAAAGTTTAATGGCAGATGAAGTTAAGATAACCAGGATAAAGGAACTGAATGTCATACTTAAGAAGGCATCCGAGGATTATTATGCCAAGGATGAATCACCTCTTTCTGACAGAGAGTACGATGCTCTGTATGATGAACTTGTAAGGCTTGAAGAAGAAACAGGCGTGATACTTGCAGGAAGCCCGACACAGACTGTAGGATACGAAGCTGTTGATGAACTTCCGAAGGAACGTCATCCTTCACCTATGCTCTCGCTTGGAAAGACCAAGTCGAGAGAAGAACTTCCGGACTGGCTCGGTGATCATGAAGGAATGCTGAGCTGGAAGCTTGACGGACTTACCGTTGTGCTCACATATGTAAACGGAGAACTGTCCAAAGCCGTCACCAGAGGAAACGGTGAGATAGGTGAGGTTATTACGCCTAATGCAAAGGTTTTCGATAACGTGCCATTAAGGATCTCTTTTGCGGGAGAGCTGGTCATAAGAGGCGAGGCTGTTATTACCTATAAGGATTTTGAGAAGATAAATGCATCGATTGTAAATGATGCCGATAAGTATAAAAACCCGAGAAACCTGTGCAGCGGATCAGTCAGACAGCTTGATTCAAAGATAACTTCAGGCAGGCATGTGAGATTTGTTGCATTCAATCTTGTTTCTGCAGAGGGGGCTGATGAGAAGATCATGGCTTCTGCAGACGGAAGGCTTTCATTCCTTGAATCACTGGGTTTTGAAGCGGTCGAAAGAGTAAAGGTTACAGCAGAAACAGTTGTCGGAGCTGTAGGTGAATACGAAAAGAAGATCGCGACATATGAGATTCCTTCCGACGGACTGGTACTCACATATGAGGATGTTAACTATGGCCTTTCTCTCGGAAGGACTGCGAAATCTCCAAGGAATGCAATAGCATTCAAGTGGGCTGATGAAACCGCGGAGACAACGCTCAGAGAGATCGAATGGAGTGCCAGCAGGACCGGCCTTATCAATCCTGTTGCTATATTTGATCCCGTTGACCTCGAAGGTACAACAGTAACAAGAGCATCCGTTCACAACGTAAGTATAGTGAGGGAATTAAAGCTTGGTATCGGTGACCGCATCACTGTTTATAAAGCCAATATGATCATTCCGCAGATTGCGGAAAATCTGACAAAAAGCGGGAAGATAACAATTCCCGAAAGGTGTCCTGTATGTGGAGCACCTACCGAGATCAGGGCGCTGAACGAAGCAGAGAGCCTTTACTGTACGAATGCCGGCTGCGCCGCAAAACAGATCAAGACCTTCTCCCAGTTTGTCAGCAGAGATGCTCTTAATGTTGATGGTCTTTCCGAGATGACTCTTGAAAAACTCATAGATATGGGATTTATAAAGGAGTTCTATGATCTTTTCCATCTGGACAGATATGAAGAAAAGATAGTGAAGATGGAAGGCTTCGGCGAAAAATCCTATGCAAATCTCATCTCATCGGTCAGGAAGGCTTCGAAGACTACGCTGCCGAGATTTTTATTCGGACTCGGCATTCCGGGTATAGGAGTTGCAAATGCCAAGGTTCTTGCAAAGGCATTTGATAACAATATGGAAAAGATCAGAAATGCATCAGCTTCCGAACTGTCAGAGGTGGATGGCATCGGCGAGATAATGGCATCGGATATTACCGCATATTTTGCGGACGATGAAAACAGACGTAAGATCGATGCCGTTTTACCTGATCTTGAATTTGAAAAACCGGCAGAAAATTCATCTCAGAATCTGTCAGGACTTACATTCGTCATTACCGGAAGCCTTGAACATTTTGAAAACAGGAATGAACTGAAGGCTGAGATTGAAAACAGGGGCGGTAAGGTTGCGGGAAGCGTATCTGCCAAAACTACTGCGCTGATCAATAATGACGCAGCATCAGCATCGTCCAAGAATAAAACAGCAAAAAGCCTCGGAGTTACAATAATCACCGAGGAAGAATTTATAAATACTTATCTTAAGGAGTGATCTGCAAATGCCTATCAAGGTACAGAGTGATCTGCCTGCAAGACAGATCCTTGAAACTGAAAACATATTCGTCATGGATGAAAACCGTGCGATGCATCAGGATATTAGACCTCTTAAGGTTCTGATCCTGAACAACATGCCGGTCAAGCAGGATACCGAGCTGCAGCTGCTCAGGGCATTATCCAATACACCACTTCAGGTTGATGTCACGTTCATGATGACGGAGACCCATGTTTCCAAAAATACTTCCGCATCACATCTGAATAAGTTCTATGTTACGTTCGATGAGATCAAGGATCAGAATTTCGACGGGATGATAATTACCGGAGCACCTGTTGAAGACATATCATTTGAGGAGGTTGATTACTGGGATGAAACTGTCAAGATACTCGACTGGGCAGACAAGCATGTGACCAGCATCTTTCATATCTGCTGGGGAGCACAGGCAGGCTTTTATCATTATTACGGTATCAATAAAAGACAGCTTCCTTCCAAGCTTTTCGGTGTGTTCGAGCACAGGGTGCTTAACCGCAAGATACCTCTTGTAAGGGGATTTGATGATGTATTCCTTGCACCTCATTCAAGACATACCGACACTCCATCGGATGAACTGAAGGCATGTCCTGAGCTTACTATTCTTGCGGAATCCGATGTTGCAGGAGTATATCTTGCAATGGCTGAGAACGGACACAAGATATTTGTTACAGGTCATTCCGAATACGACCGTATGACTCTGAAGAATGAATATGACAGAGATAAGGGAATCAGGGATGATGTTGCACTCCCGATAAATTATTTTCCGGATGATGATCCCGAGAAGAGACCGCTTCTTACATGGAGATCCCATTCCATCAATCTCTACAGCAACTGGCTGAATTATTACGTATATCAGATGACACCTTATGATGTGTCGACAATAGGAAAGTAAAAAGAAGAAAAACTCTTTTTTAATATAAGATCAAGGAGGCAGTTATATGAATAAAAAGAGAAAGTCTTTAAAAAAGATCCTTCTGGGAAGAGTTCTTATTGCGGTTACGGTTATCATAATCATCATAACCGAGTACAACATGAACAGGCAGTCCGAGCAGATAAAATCACTGTCCATGTCTCTTCTTGCAAGGGATTCCGTGGCTTATTCCCAGGAGATTGAAAACTGGTGGAGCCTGATCGAATCAAGAGTTGAGATGACTTCTGAAATCTGGAAGAGTTCACCTGCTATGAGCTATGAACAGGCAAGAACGCTTCTCCTTGCGCTTACCGCTGCTGATCCTGATTCACAGGATATCTATATGGCATACGGCACTTCAGGAAAATTCCTTGACGGTTCAGGATGGGAACCTGATGACACATTCGTATTTACTGACAGACCATGGTATAAAGGCGCTGTTGCCGCAGGCGGAGAGATATATACTTCCGAGCCATATGTTGATGCTTCTACGGGAAAAACATGTCTTGCATGCTCAATCATGGTAAGAGACAATGTGGTCCTCAGCAGTGATATCACCTTTGATAAGATGAAGGAAAAGCTCGATGCTTTTGAATCCAGCTCTGATGAGGTTAAGATCTATATTATCAATTCCCAGACCGGAGACATTCTTCTAAGCAATGATGAGTCGGCGGTAGGAACTTCAATGTCAGGATCTTCGGATGAGATCATAAAAGGTCTTGATTCTGTTTTTTCAAGCCTTGATAAATCAATGTCCTATAGCAATGACAAGGTTCAGATCATCAAGACTGGTGCAGGAAAGATGATGTATGTTGCAACGGCTGTTGAAGGTACATCCTGGGTTGTAGCAAGTGCAACTCCTTACAGTTTTGTTTTGAGCCCTACGCTTTCATCCCTGAACATCAGTCTTGTCATTTCTCTTATCTGCCTTGCTGTTCTTGCTGCATTTCTGTTTGTTACTATCAAGAAGCATCTTGATCCTGTTACAACAGTTACAGAGAAGATCGGAGATATCGCAGGCGGAGACTTTACTGCAAAGCTTCAGCCTGAAGGAAATAATGAAATTACAACACTGAGCGAGCAGCTTAATGATTACATCGACAGGATGAGGGATATGCTGCTTCATGTCACCGATATATCAAAGGATATGTCAGGGAGTGCAGAACAGTGCCTCGATATATCGGGAAGCCTGAGTGATTCCAACAGTTCACAGGGTGAATCTATAGAGAGGCTTAATCAATATCTCGGTGATCTGAGCCGGTCGATTGATGATGTGGCAAATGCAGCTACAGAGCTTGCAGGAGTTTCAGCTAATCTTGCAGCAGGTTCGGATGAGGTACGAGCTCTCTGTACAGAAACTGTTAAGTCCTCCGAAAACGGAAGGAACGAGATGAAGGGTATGACCGAGAGTGTTACGATCCTCAATACTACCATCGGTGAGCTTACTCATATAATCAGGACAACAGCTGAAACAGTTGATGAGATCAAGGGCATTACAAGCACTATCAGCGATATCTCTTCTCAGACCAACCTTCTTTCACTTAATGCATCTATCGAAGCTGCAAGAGCAGGAGAGATGGGAAGAGGATTTGCAGTTGTTGCGGGAGAGGTTGGTGCACTTGCCAATCAGTCTTCAACAGCTGCGGCACATATCTCAACTCTGGTTGAGACTATCACCGATAATATCGCTAACATCAACAAGAAGGCTGATGACTGCCTTAAGGATATGGAGAAATGCCTTGCGGTGGTTAACCGTTCAAATGAATCCTTCGATACTATCATCGAGGATATCACAAAGGCAACAGATGCCATTACCGGAATTGCTGACGGTATAGGAAGGATCAATGACGTAGCTTCCAATAATGCCGCTACAACTGAGGAACAGGCTGCTACGGTAACACAAATACTTGAACTCAGTGATGTTATCGTCCGTGACAGCGGAAAGATATCATCCGAGACAGGCAGTCTGACTGAGGTTTCAGAAAAACTTAACGGATATTCGACTGATATCGAAAATGATCTCAGAAATTTCAAGCTCAGCTGATCTGGCCCCGGAATGATCAGTTCCCGGAAAATCAGATTTTGAAAAGATAAAAAATGATAATGTAAAAAGCTTCTTCCGGCATCCGGCGGGAAGAAGCTTTTTCATTGCTGCTGTTTTTCCTGTTATTGATCTTAAAGATTATATCTTTATTGTGCAGATTATGTGTGGATCTTATCCTTTGGCAGGAATTTCATAAGCATTTCCTCAAGATCCCTGCTGAGTACAGGTTTTGACAGATAACCGTCGAATCCCATTGAAAGGTAGGTTACTTTGGCACCTTCAACAGCATTGGCTGTAAGGACGACATAGGGGATTTCCGCATTGTGTCCGCCTTCAGCCTTGATGAGTTTCATGGTTTCATGTCCGTCCGGAGGCGGCATCATGTGGTCCATGAGGATGAGATCGAATTCTTCATTCTTACATATCTCAATAGCCCGTTCACCGCTGTTTGCGACCGATATCTGCAGGCCTGTCTTTTTAAGCAGTGCCGCCATTAACTTGAGATTCATCTCTATGTCATCAACTACCAGAATCTTTGCATCAGGTGCGTGGAATGATTCCTTATAAGCACTTCTCTTAGGTGCTGATTCCTTCTGCAATTCGAACTTTCCGGACGCCATCGGATCCAGGACTCTTTGCGGTATGCTTACGGTAAATTCTGAACCTTCACCCTGTTTGGAAGATACGGATATATTACCGTTCATCATCCTGACAAGCTCCCTGCAGATTGCAAGTCCGAGTCCGGTTCCTTCAACTGTCCGGTTCCTCTCTTCATCAACTCGCTGGAATACATTAAAGAGCTTTGTTATATCGTCTTCTGAAATACCCTGTCCTGTGTCAGTGACTGTGAAGCTGACCATTCCTTCTTTTTCATCGAAGGGTGTCCACTTGGCTGAAAGAGTAACTTGTCCGTAGCGTGTATACTTGACACTGTTGGTCAGGAGATTGATGAGTATCTGCTTGATACGTTCGCGGTCACCAAGAATCTCTCTGGGAATATCGGGATCACATTTGATCTCAATCGGAAGATCCTTTTGAACTGCACGTGGTTCGATCAGATGATAACACTCTCTGAGGAGCTGGAACGGAGCGTATCCCGTCGGACGTATCTCCATCTTGCCCGATTCAATCTTGGAGAAATCAAGTATGTTGTTGATAAGCGAGAGGAGTGTGTCTCCGGATTTCTGGATATCGTCAGCGTACTCGAGAATATGTTCGTCGGAAGATTCTCTCAGTATCATCTCGTTCATTCCGAGTATTGAGTTGATGGGAGTTCTGATCTCATGGGACATGTTGGCCAAAAACAGGCTCTTTGCAACATTGGCCTGGTTGGCTTCTGCTTTTGCCTCCTCCAGGTTTTTCATAAGGATCTGATCAGCCGTTACATCTTCAAAGAGGAAGAATGCCCCAAGATGGTTATGCTTATTATCTTCACAGATGCGGTAATCAACCTTGATCATCAGATCCTTTCCCTTTATGGTCATGGGATAGATCTGCTGGAAACTTTCGAGATTATCTTTATCCTTATCTTCGAGCCAAAGTGAGATGGGGTACTGATCCAGTGAAAGGGTTTCTTCCTGAATATCGAAATCATCATGTGCCGTCTTGTTTATATAGATACAGTTTTCTTCGGCATCATAAAGAAGCAGACCTTCCTTCATTGAGTCTACGGCAAGTGAAAGTGTATTGTTCATCAGCCTTCTCGGAATATAGAAGAGTGAATAGAAGAACAGAAGGAATCCTGCAAAGGCATAGAAAAGCACTGACCAGTCGAAAGGAAGCTTAAACATCATATATGCAACGTTCAGTATGATGATAAACGACAATGATACGAGTATCGGAAAATATTTCAGCCTGTAAAAATTGTGTGCTTTTGACAGGGATATGGCAAGAAGAACAAGTGTAAGGATGATGGGAAGATAGCATAAGAGGAGATGAACATTGAACAGTGATGCAGGTGTTGTCAGATATGCTATGGAACCGTCATCAAGAGTAATGGAATACATGGTGTACATGTGCCCGCTGAAAATGCTGGCAGTCAGATTAAGGACATCGACAATGATCGCAACGCGCCAGAATTCCACAAATTCCTTAAGTGATTTCAGCTGCCCTGTATATGTGAAAGCAAACATTAAAAGCTGATATGTGATGAGGTCTATACTTGAAAAGTACAGAGTAAAGGCAACATTAGTAAGCATAGGAGTTATGGCCGCCGCTATGATGATGTTGGCCATTATCCCGATAAATGCGGTAATGAATATTTTCTGTATCGAAGCACGCAGAGGAGATTTCTTCTTTTGAAGGAATATTATGAAAATCAGCAGCAGTATATCTGAAATGACGGCTGATGTCAGGAATATAAGTCTCATGTAAATAACCTCCGTAAAGGGAGAATTCTGCCTGTAAGTATAACCATTTTATCATATCTGCGGGGCGTGGAAAATACGGATAGTATGCGTCCGGTATAGGTATCCGGAAAGGATAAACGGTATACTATTTTCCATTTGAGGATAAGCCACTGCCTGTCACTGAATATAGATTCAGAGCACTCATCAGCGCTGCATTCATCTGTGAGACTGCTTCAGAGGGCGATACTATGATCACATCATCCATGTATTCCTTTGCAAAGAGTATCATTCCATCCATTGAAGATGTGATGCGCATTTTCAGCCATTCGGATGAAGCATCTTTTATACCGTATTTTTTTAATTCCCGGTCGGAAAGCAGTTCTGTCCGGATATTTATTCCGAAGACATCAACCATCGTATTGACCCTGGATGTGCGAACGAGCAGTTCAAAGTGAACCTCTCTTCCGGGATACATTACAGGATTGCGCGTCCTGTATGCTGATTTGGATTCGATGTCGGTATTTCCCTTCTTTCCTCCAAAGCCGGAATATTTCTTAAGATTTGACGGCTTTGCCTCTATCTCTTCAATGTACAGCATTCTGTCTACTCTTAAATTGATCGTATTATCATACTCGGAACTTCCCATGATGCAGTAGTAAAATCCATTGCTCCATATGAGTTTAAGCGGGCGCATTATCTTCGGATAGTCCTTTCTCTGGACAAGTTCGATACATGATTTTTTGGGATTGTAGACATAATTTCCATAGTCGATGCTTGCAAGGTTTTTGTGCGAGATTATTTCTCCGAGGTATGAGATGGAATCAAGTACATTTGTGTCTTCCTTCAATATCTCATCAGCTCTTGACGGAAAATATGCCAGTCTGTTTTGGGACAGGGGACGTAATGAAGACAGTTTTATGGAGATGTTCCTGATGTCGTTAACCGCAAAATAGTTGTATGTCTCGATGGCATCATAAAGAGTCATCAGTTCACTCTCGAGAAGAATGGACTCGTAGTAGTATTTTTGAATATTGTTTGTCTTTTGGTTCCCGGCCTTCTTTGCATCCGTTACACATCTTAAGTAAAAACCGAAATGATTGTTGTCCTGTATTTCCTTTGGTGTGGAGTAGGGCGTGATATCACTGCTTCTGAATAATCCTGGACAGTTGTTTTCCAGGCTGTCGAGCAGTCTTTTTACCGTATGGTAATTAATGTTTCCTCCACATTGCTCTACATAATCTTTATTGATCAGTTCAGCTATTTCCGAAATGCTCAGCGCGTTATTTCTGTCGCTGTGATTTTTAAGTGTAAGGATCAGGTAAAGAACATTATTTCTGCTTTCGCTCTTTCTGTTTTTTATATTCTCCGGTGAATCTGCCATTTTATATGCCTTTCAAAGTGACTTTCAAAGTTTTGATGTCTCTGATTCTTTATGTGCAATATTGCACATAACCTGAGTTTAGCATATAGCTGCCTGATAGGCAATTTATATCCCGAATGAGCAGATAAACTATATGTGCAATATTGCACATTAAGTACTTGTATCATCGGGACATGAAAAAGGTGACAGAAAGGAGAACAGATATGTCAATAACCAGGAAAGTGGCAGAAATAAGGAGGGAGACGATTCAGGAAGACCTTGTCGATGATCCCTATAAAGTAACCTTGATACCGGACGGAGAGTTGTATATTGCTCCGGACGGAGGAGTGCAGAAGGCTTCTTTTGACAGACTTAACGGCGATGTCAGAAGGAAGGTTGAAGAACTGCTTAATTCGGATAAACCTCCGGGATTTAAGAATGCTGTAGAGCTTGTAAGGAATCCGGAACGTCTTGTGAAGGAGTGCTCCGATGGAAATATCTGGTATGTGGAGAGTGACGGTGATGTATCGGAAGAATACATTTGCGATGATGATCCTATCACTATTCCGGTAAAGACGATCGTACGGATGCCACCGCTTATCTTTGCGGTCTATGCAAAAGAATACAAAGCAGCTGACAGACTCTTATCCATAAATGAGTTCAGTGACTTTACCCAAATGCTTCCCGTAAGGTTTCTTTCCGCAGGAAAGTGGACAACAGTTTGCGGTGATGAATTCAGACTTGTTAAGGAGGAAAAGTATTCTCATCTCGACAGGTTCATCCTCGGCGCGTATGGCCGCTGGAAAGACAGCGCACCACTTCCGTTATGTCACAGGTTACTGGAAAGGTATGGTGAGAAAGAGTACTATGGCTGGCTGAATCTTAACAAGGGAAATTATTCTCCGGGTGCAAATCAGGACGGAAATCACAGGATGCATAACACCGTATTCGATTCCTGTCAGAATGATTATCGCGTGCAAGCCTTCGAACTTCTTCGTTACATTCTTGAAGCAGATGCAGAACTGTTTACAAGGATGATGAACGAGGAAACCTTTTTTGATCTTTTGATACATTATTTTCTCCATCTGAATCTGAATGGAAGAAAGGAAGATCTGAGAACCTTCAGGAAAATGTATAAGGCATTTGGCGAATGCTATTACGACGACGTATATGTGAAGGTTTCGGAGAAGCCAATGGAAGAAAATCTCTGGCATGAACTGGCAGCGAGGTGCATTTCAGATCAGCTAGGATTCATTGGAATCGGAGAGACTATAGATAAGGAAACCCTTGATCTTGGCAGGATATGGAAGGCTGTATCAGGAAGGAGACTGTATTTTGATATGGATTCCTTTGAGTTTGAAAAGGAAAATCAGCTGCCCTTTCCGGGTGGGGCAGGGTTTATGAGCTGTTCCGGTATTTTAAACAATAAAGGTTTGTTTACCGGATTGTTCCTTGAAATGATCATCAGGAATTCCACAAGTGCTGTTTACGGTAATTCGCGTGGGCAGACCGGACAGTCAAGATACGACCTGGATTATCTCATAGAGGATCTGGGTGAAGAAATAGTACTGATGGCTCTTAAGAAAGATTTTATCAGAAGGAAGGATGCGGATTACCTTATATCTCTGGCCAGACAAAAGAATAAAGGATCGCTTATACCTGCGCTGATCCTCAAAAAGCATGGTGAATGGCCACCGGCTGATGTATGTGAAGACGGAAATAAAAGAAGCCGGGCTGATGCCGGAAAGGTTCGGAGGGGCAGCAAATGAGTACAAGGAAATACAGGAAGGAACTGACTCCTTCCCACAGAAAGGATGACACGGCAAAACAGGCGGGTGACAGGGTGAGGGCTATTCTTAGACAGATCAAAAGAGAATATCCGATTTTGATCGATGCTGTTAATTTCCTTGTCCCGACTGAAGTGGAGGAAAACTTACCCGGAATATGTACTGACGGAAGGAAGATTTTTTACTATCCGGAGAGCATTCTCCGGGAGAAAAACGATATCCCCGGTAAGTACCAGATCCTGCATATCATTTTTCACGGACTGCTCGGTCATTTTTCCAGAGGAAATGATTATGACCAGAAGCAGCTTGCATGGGATGTGATGGACCTGCAGGTTACAAGAATGTTTAATGAATCCGGAATAGGTACGGCAATTTCAAATGTAAATCCGCTGTTTGAAGGTCAGACTGGTTTTTCGCTTTATTACAATGCCCAGAAAGATATAAAGCTTCAGGAAAGGATAAGGGGTTTTATCTCATTTCTGAAAAAAACACATGTAAAAATTCTGGATGATCATGCAACATGGGCGCCTCCGCTTTTGGAATTTCAGATACAAAGTGATGACCGTGAACAGGAAGGGGGTAACAAGACAGGCTGTACCTGGGTTGATATTACAAAATTGATCACGGGACTTGGAAGTATAAATATGTCGAACGGACTTCCGAGAGAAGTTGAAAATGCTCTGCTTCGAGCCATGAGAAATGCCGGTATGAAAACATGGGGATCTGCATCGGCAGGAAATACATCTGAAGAAGTCACGCCTGATGAAAAGGGTGTTCTGTCATACAGGAGTCTTATTGATGAAGCGTCACGTATAACGGAAACAGCTGATGAAGAAGATGAGATTGATCCTGCGATATATGAATATGGTCTTGAAATGTACGGTGATGTTCCTCTTATAGAACCACTTGAACATAAGTTCAACAGGAAGCTGTCATCTGTAGTGATCGCAGTTGATACCAGCGGATCATGTATGAACTGTCTTAAGGAATTCAGGACTGAAACTATTGAGATATTCAGTGAGATAGAAGAAGGCAGTTCGATGGACAGGCTTCACTATCTTGAATGTGATGCGGATGTCACATTTGAAAAGGAATATACGGATATATGGGAAATGGCTGAAGAGAAGAATACGCCTCACTGTTTTGCGGGATTTGGAGGTACGGATTTTAATCCGGTCTTTGAGCGGATAAGGAAATATGAAGAGGACGGAGAGAGGATAGACTTTCTTATCTATTTTTCCGACGGTATGGGAGATTATCCCTCCGAGGATCCCGGATACCCCGTGTATTATGTGTTTCCTGGCAGAAACTACGCTAAATGGGCTGAAAACTTCACTCCGCCCTGGGTGAGAAAAATGATACTTGATAAAGAGGAGGTACCTGACAGTGGATACTATTTTTAAAGAGGAAGATCTGATCAGACCTGAGAAGGAGATGATCAATCTTTCTGACAAAAGGGACAGCAAGTGGCTTGAAGGAGTTCTTGATGATCATGTAAGGGAGAGGGATTTTACTTCTGCCGTCAGTCTGCTCTTGTCTATAAAGGAATATAAAAATGCAGACAGAGTAAGGAAGAGCCGGATTCTGGATGATGTGGTATGTATCCTGTCAGGACTTAAGTGCGATGGCAGAGATCCCCGGGACATATTCAGAAGTCTGATCACAAAGGGGCTGATCACGGGCAGTGATTCCTCATACTGTATCAAAAGCTTCAGAGATACAGATCTGTACGAGCTGATACCTCTTATGATTCTGGCTGAGAACGGTTTTACCTGATGTAGAAAGGAGAATATATGTTAACAAAGGCAGGTCAGAAAACTACATACGGCATCAATGAGGCTAAGGATGAGATGAAAGCCGGTATAGAGGCATATTTCATTACAGATGATAAGGGAAGGTATATTTATGATCCTGTGAGCAGGCTTCCCTACTACCTCTTTGGCGCACCCGGAATCGGAAAGACTCAGATTACAAAGCAGGTTGCGGATGAGCTTGGTATCGGATTTGTAAGCTTTTCGGTAACCCATCATACACGCAATTCGATAATCGGTCTTCCTGTTATAAGTGATCTTGGCAGCGGTGAAAAGTATACACAATATTCCATGTCAGAGGTGATCGCTGCTGTTATCCGCGAAAAGGAAAAGGGCTACGATAAGGGAATTCTGCTCCTTGATGAGTTCAACTGCGCATCGGATACTATCATGCCGGTTATGCTGGCTTTCCTGCAGACCAGGAATATCGGATTGTATAAGCTTCCGGATGATTGGGTGATAGTCCTGTGTGGTAATCCCGTGGAATACAATTCTTCAGCCAGGAACTTTTCACCTGCGATCATGGACAGAGTCAGGAAGATCGAGATTGTTCCTGAAGAGACAGACTTCTTCCAATATGCTGAAAAGCAGAATTTTAACAGATCTGTTGTCGATTATCTGAAGCTGTATCCCCACAATATCTACAAAGTTACAAATGTTAAGAATGGTGCGGAGACTGTGACGATGAGAGGATGGGAGAACCTGTCGCGTACTATAGATGCATATGACAGGGCCGGATTTACTCTTACTCCGCATACGGTTCAGCAGTTTATCAAGTCTGATAAGATTGCGGCAGATTTCTGGAACTATTACTGGCTTAATCACAATTCGTTTGATGATGAACAGATGCATCAGATAGTGAGTGGGAAATACGGGGAGGACCTGATAAAGATCTTTGATGAAAGTGATCTTCAGTTTGTCGACGGAGCACTGGAGGTTATTGAAAGAGAACTGATCAGGAATGCTGCATATGAAAAGCCCAAGACCATGTCTGTAAAGATCAGCAATGTCTTTGGATTCTTTGAAAAAACCAGGATGAATAATTCTGTATGTGAGAAGTTTTTCCTGCATATTACTGCCAATGATCAGCTCTGTGATCTGGTGCGCAGGGTTAAAAATGATAAATATCTTGAGACGGCAAGAAGGATGTACGGTCTTGCAGGATAAGGGAGGAAAAGTTATGGTTATTAATCCGGTTATTTATGACGAAGGAAAGGGAAATGATATTTTCTCTTCAAATCTTGAGAACAGAATCATCCATGTGGTGGGAGAGGTGTGTGATGAGATGGCAGCATCTGTTACCGCTCAGATTCTTTATCTTATAGAGAGAGCCTGTGCGGTCAGGGATATCAATCTGTATATCAATTCTCCGGGTGGAAGCGTATCTGCAGGCCTTGCAATATATGACACCATGAAATATGCGGAAAAGCAGGGATGCATGGTTAATACATTCTGTATCGGAAGAGCAGCTTCGATGGGTGCGGTACTTTTGTCCGGAGGAACGAAGGGACACAGATTCGTTCTCCCGCATGCCGAGGTCATGATCCATCAGCCTTCAGGCGGAATGGAGGGGCAGAGCAGCGATATGCTCATTGCAGCGGATCATATCAGGGATACAAGAGAAGTGCTTAATATGATCCTTTCAGAAAATACCGGAAAGGGTATTGAAAGTATCAGGAAATGTACTGACAGGGATTACTGGATGAAGGCTGATGAAGCTGTTAAGTTCGGGATAGTTGATGCGGTTCTTGGGTGATTATGAGGAGGGATGTATATGTACGATATGTATATTGATTTCTACAAAAGAAAGGTGCCCTATCTGAAACTTGAAAAAAGGCCGATTGAAAACTACTCTGCTGAGAGGATAATAATGAAGAATACCAACTATGAGTCGGAGTTCAGTGATTATTCTGAGCCTCTAAAAGGTTATAAGAGACGTTATCAGAAGATGAACAGCACCAAATATTATGACATTGATGTTAAGTATATGAAGGTGCTCCTTGTGAGCAACGATCTTAACCGTATCAGAAAGTCAGCGATGATACTTGCTGACGGATTCAGCGGCGCCGCATATGAAGATGGGGATGAAGGGTTCGAGATCGAATACTGTGATGAAGATGGTAATGATATGAGTACTTACAGTGACATTTTCGAAATTGAGCTCGGAAAGGATATGGCAGATGAGAGAGTGGCCGGTAATCCTTATATCATCAAGACCGGAACTATCACAGGTGTTGCAACGAAAGTATTTAACTGCGGAGGGATTCTTTTCACCGGACTTGAGACGGGTAATCTCGGAGACCAGTGTGCCGCGATAGCTTCAGTATCCGCTCAGAATGTATTCGTCGGTATCACCGAGGAAATGGAGGATCTTCCTGAAATCAGAAGGCTTATGTTTGAAAGAGGCTTTGATATCATAAGGCTCCCTGACGTGAATCCCGCATACTACAGGAAGGTTGCGGATGAACTGATCGAATTCGGTAAAGTCGGATTTGCTACTAAGGAACTGAAAGAGGCTGTTATAGGAGGTGTGATCAGAAAGTGCGGAAGGTTCATCAGCGAGGAAAGGATAAGTGATGCTCTTACTAAGGCCAGACTGAGGATGAATGATACTGATAAGTGCTTTAAGCCGGAGCATTTTGAGGACTGTATTAACGTGTCCGCATGTGTTGCGATGGATGTTCTTAACGGGATGACAGGACTTAAGAATCTTAAATCTGCAGTGAAGGAATATATTGCTGTAAGAAATGAGATGAGGAGAAATCCACTGTCCGGACTTGAATGTACTCATCTGATCTTTGAAGGTAATCCGGGTGGCGGAAAGACAGTAAGTGCAAAGCTTCTTTCGGATATCCTTGCCGGGGAGGGGATTACCAATGGTACATTTGTATCAGCTTCAAGAAAGGATATAATAGGAGAGTTTGTCGGACATACGGCACCAAAGGTTGCCAAACTGTTCCGGGATGCGTCAGGAGGTGTTCTTTTTGTGGATGAAGCAGGATTTTTCCTGAACAAATCCGCCGGCGGATATATAGATGAGGCTGTGAAGGAATTCGTGAGATATATGGAAATCTGCAGAGATGTTACCGTTATCTTCGCAATGTATCCCGGAGAGTCGAAAAGATTTCTGACCCTTGATGCCGGGCTTCCCTCGAGAATATCCGCAACAATCAGATTTGAAGATTACAGTGAGAAGGAACTTGCTGACATCTTCAGATATATGCTTGCAAAGAAGGGATATAAGCCTGCTAAGGGAGTGTGCGCAGAGGCAGGAAAATACCTTATGGAACTAAAGGGCAGAGAAAAAGAACACTTTGGTAATGCAAGAGAAGCAAGAAGGCTTACAGATGCTGTTTTCAAGGCTGTTGCACTCAGGCATGATAAAGAGAAAAACGACAGCAGAACACCCAAATCTGTTCCCATAGATTCCGTTATCATATCCGATCTTAAGACAGCGATAAAGTCAATGGATAGTCAGAATCATTCTGAGAATACCGTATCGTACGGATTCTGTGCCACATCTTCCAGACACGCCTTAGTTCATGCAGTATGATCTGTATTTGGAGAGTATAAATGCTGTTTGAAGCATAGACAATTGATCCTGTAAAAAAACTGCCGGTTATGCCTGTTATTATCGACATAACCGGCAATTTTGTATAAAATTATATGTGTATGGAATTTGGCCGGATGGACGCATTTTTAGATGTTCGGGAGTACTCTGAAGAATAATGGTCAGTACCGGTTTGTGATAAAAATGGAGGGAAAAATATGTCAGCATCACAGGAAATAATTGATAAGAGAAACGCTCTTTATGCCCAGAAGATCATCAAAGGACTCGAGTCTCGCAATATGACAGGATATTATGCCGAAAACAGGGAAGAAGCACTTAAGAAAGCTCTTGAACTGATCGACGAGGGAAGCAGCGTTACAATGGGCGGATGTATGAGCGCTCATGAGATAGGTCTTGTTGATGCGCTCAAGAAGGGAAATTACAGTTTTATCGACAGAGATGCATATGAAGATAAGCGTGCTGCAATGCTGGCAGCTTATGATGCGGATGTATTTCTTTCCAGCGCCAATGCAATGACAGAGGATGGAATACTTATTAATATTGATGGGAATTCCAACAGGGTATCAGCAATAGCACAGGGACCGAAGAAAGTGATCTTTATAGTAGGCATGAACAAGGTATGTGCAGATCCTGACAGTGCAATGAAGAGAGCAAGGAACACTGCTGCTCCGATCAATGCACAGCGTTTTGGACTTTCAACTCCATTCTCGAAAACAGGATCATGTATGAACTGCAAGTCGCCTGATACTATCTGCTGTCAGATACTGATCACAAGATATTCAAGACATGCAGGAAGGATTCATGTGATCCTTGTAAATGATAATCTCGGATTCTGAGGTGGATAAATGGATATCAGAGCTTTTGCAGATAACAATGGTTCGGTCATTATCACTGAGAAGAAAGCGGATGTAAATACCATCATCAGAGGCCTGAACCGTTTTGAGAACAGGAAGTTCGCAGATCTTAGAGTTAAGACAATAAATGAAGTGGCATATGAGCTGATATGTGCCTATGATGCCTTTAACGGAAAATCAGGAAAATGCGTATATGCAGACAATAATCTGTCCGTATCCGTCCTTTATAAGATGATCTGTGAAAACAGACCTTCATTTCTTGCTGAAAGTTCTGTGTGCATTGAAACAGCTGCAGAGATCATGCGTGTAATGAACATGATAAGAATGAATCTTACAGCTGATGCATATGAAAAAGCATGCTCCGGCAAGATGGGTGAATTAAAGAAGCTTATATCACTCTATGAAAAGCGTCTGTCAGATGAAGGCTATCTTGATGATGCGATGCTCATAAACAGGGCTCTTCAGGTTCTGAAAAAGGTATATGAGTGGGATGGTTCAGGCAATACAATCGAAATACTGCTTCCCTGGACAAAACTTAAGCTCGGATTAATGGAAGTTTCGGAGGTTTACTCAGAAGATGAGTCAGGCCTTCCTGCTTTGAAGGAACTGTTTCTGAATAATCTGTTCAATAAGTGCGATCTGCAAATGATAGATCCTGTTTCTCAGGATAAATCCATAAAATATAATTTCTTCAAGGGCTTTGGGTGTTTTAACGAAGTCCGTTATATTGTCTCAAAAATCCGTGAGGAGAACATGGATTACGGAGATATCACTGTTATCTATGCGGGTGATGCATATGAAAACATTATCCGTTCTGAATTTGAAAATTCCGGTATACCATATGCATTTGCTTCGGGATTACATGCTTCAGCAGATCCTCATGTCGGGTTCATGCTTGATATATTAAGATTCGCCCAAGAGGACTTTTCGTATGAGGTTTTAAGAAATGCGGTTCATGGTCAGGCTTTTACCCTGAAGGGTGCGGGCAGAAGTTATTCACGCATTCTCAGGGAAGGCATCGGCTGGGGATATGACAGATACTATGCCTTCTATGACAGGTTCGAAGAAAAGCGTAAGGCATGGAATAAGAAGGAACATGATGAATACGAAAATGATTCCTTTGAAAAGCAGTCACAGTTCGTGGAGTTTATGAAACAGACAACGGATGTATTCAAGAATGAAACTCCTGGTGATGTGCTTGATGCGCTTATTAAGCTGACGGATGATCATACATACGATACAGAAAGCTATAAGAAATATATACGGGAAGAACTGAAGAATGAAGTAAAGAATCTAAAAAGTGCAGGAATAGGTGAAGACCCTGTGGCCTTTCTTTCGGATTACCTTGCAAATCTTACGATATCTGCTTCTGCGGAACCCGGTGAAGTTCAGATCATGTCATATTCTGCCTGTAAGCTCTTTGACAGGAGGAATGTTTTTGCCATCGGTCTCAGCCGTGAGAATATTGAAAAGACCGTGACAGAATCACCTGTATTATCCGATGACGAACTTCATTCATATGCAGAAGGTTATATGGATGATGCATATGGACGTAATCGCAGGAGAAAAGTAAATTTCCTCAGATGTCTGAATGATTCCTTTACCGAAAATGCATGGATAGGCTACAGCTATTATGATACCGTGGAGTTCCTTAAGGGTGCGCCTTCGATGCTGTACAAGGAATTGATGAAAACAGCAGGTGCTAAGGATAGTGACGTTAAAAGTCAGGGATATGATGTTTTGACAGGCCCTGTTAATATGGCTGTCGATGATTTTAAGAAATCATGGGAGGGGATGATTTCTGAATCAGAAGATTCAGAAAATGATGATGGATCTGAGGAGGTGTCAGAATCCCTTGAAAACGAGGCTGATAAATCCGATACGGATGATTCATCCGAAAGCACATCTGAATCTGCAGCTAAAAGAATACCTCGTATAAGCTCAAGCACTCTACATACACTTTTGGGATGTCCTCTTGCATATCATTACATGATACATGAGCATGTTGCAAAGGAAGAACAGATTGAGCGAAACGGACATACCTGGCTCGGACCAAATACAAGAGGAAATCTGTTCCATCATACAATGGAAGAATACTGTAATGATGCTCTCATTAACAGTGGACTTCCGGGTGTTGATGAAGAACTGCTGAAAAAATGCTTCGAGCATCAGTCAGAAGAGATGCTGAAGATCCTTCCTGCTCCTTCTGAAGAAATCTATAAAGAAGAAAAAAATGAAGTCTATGAAGTGGTAAAGCAATATGCGGAGAATCTTCATAAAAGGCTTAAAGATAGTGATAAGGGATTGAAGGTTCTCGGCTGCGAAACAGACTTTGAAGGTGTTTCATATCATGGAGGATCAGCAGCTGAGAGCAGTGAGTATGATCTGGAATTTATCGGATCAGCCGACAGAGTGGATGGATATGTAGAGGATAATACTCTTTATCTTGAGATTATCGACTATAAGACCGGAAGCGAAGGCAAACTGGAGAAGAAGATAAAGGAGAATAAGCAAATCCAGCATTTCGTATATGCAGCCGGTGTGATCAGCTGGGCAAAGAAAAATAATAAATTGCTGGAAGCACGATTTGATTCTCAGATAGAAGATATCAGGATTGCAGGAGTGAGATATGAATTTCCTTATGAGAGTAAGGGGAGAATTATTAATCTTACTGTGGATTCTATCCTTGAAGATCTTGATCCAGGTATTCTTGTGGGAAAACTTGTTCTTCCTGATGCAGTAACATTCCCGCTTGAGGTTGTTGAAGGTTCCTGGCAGTCTGACAGATCAAATACTATCAGCAATACGGAAGCTTTGACCATATGTAAAGCTAAATCCAAGGATAAACTTACGCTAAAGGATCTTGATGCCTTTTGCAGGAATAACTACTGCAAATATATGGATATATGCAGACTCAGATTAAGGATCATGTCTGAGGAGGTGAAATAATTTGAAACTGATTATGGCTAATGAACAGGATATAAGAGATACCATTGTATCTACATTTGACATCAGTTTTTTTGTTGAAGCAGGAGCAGGTGCAGGAAAGACAACGCTGATCGCTACCAGGGTCGTAAATCAGCTTATGAGCGGTTGGACTACTCCGGAAAGAATTGTTGCCATAACATTTACCAATGAGGCAACAAGAGAACTGAAGGATAAGATATTCGATAAAGTCGAAAGCAAACTGAAAGAAAATGCGAAGAATCCGGGCACGCTTACTGATAAAGAGTGTAAGAATCTTGAAAGTGCACGTGATAATCTTGATCAGATGCAGATATCGACTATCCACGGACTGTGTAACAGACTTTTAACAGAGAAAAGTTTTGAGGCAGGACTTCCTATTGGATTTAGTCTTCTTGAACCCGAAATGGAAAATGGACAGTTTAATGCCTTCTTTGTGAAGTGGATGGAAAAGAATGTTCATTCCTCAGACTGGAACGCTCTTCTTGAAGGCTGTAATGAAAAATGGAAGATTTATAACAGACTAAGCAGTCTGGCTAAAACCCTGTATTCGCTCTCTGCAGATATGAACGTCGAGACAAATGTGTCGACCGCTAATGCTTCAAAAGCATATGCAGATGTTGACACGTTTCTTGCTGATTACAAAAAGGAACTGAATTCTGTACTTGCTCTTGTTCCGTATCATTCATATGATATTACAACTGTTCCGGATGGGTATCTCAATAAATTCGGTCAGTCGCTTAAGAGCGCATTTATATCGGGAAACAGACTTGATATTCTGAATATTGCTATCAAGGGTAATTCACAGAAGAAATACTTCATTAATCCTTCTCCAATAAAAAACGATTATGAAGATGCTCTGAGAGCAACCGGACTTAAAGGAAAAGCTGTTACTGAAAAACTTACAGCTCTAGCTTCTGCATTGGAGTCACAGGATGGTTCGCTGTTTACTTATATCAAAAACAAATACTCAGATATTGTTAAGTGGGCGGATGCTTATAAGAATCAGATCTTCAATAAATATGTTGAGATATCTCAGAAGGCCGCAGATGATTACAGGAAAGATTTTCCTGCAGGAATAATAACGAATGACAAGCTTCTCCAGAAGACCTATGAACTTCTGGAATCATCACCGGAAGTGAAGGATTTCTTCGCTTCCAAGTTCGACTGCATTTATGTGGATGAATTTCAGGACACCGATCATATTCAGGATGGATTCATAAGAATGCTGGTTGAAAATGATGGTGTTAAGGGAAGCATAAGAGACGGTGCTCTGTTCGTGGTTGGAGATCCAAAACAGTCCATCTACAGATTCAGAGGTGCAGAGCCGGAAGTATATTTCAGTACGAGAGACTGGATAGAAGATCCTGATGTCAAGAATGCCTATTTTTGCAGACTTAATTACAATTTCAGGTCTGATCGTAAGATCATTGACTGGGTAAATATCAAATTTGCCGGTAAATCCATTACAGGAAAAGTTCCCTATGTGTCAATGACTCTGCCTCCATCCAAAGCAGGTATTCAGGCTCCTATTTCCGTTAATCAGGTACAGGGCATTTATAAATATCAGAATCCCGATGTCAAATGTACAACCATTGAAGAAGATGCAGATGCGGTATGCAGACTTATCACCGGTATGCATGGGAACAAGGATATTGAAGATGAGGGAACCATCAGGAAGATTAAATATTCAGATTTCCTTGTTCTGTGTGCCAATACATACCATATGGATGTATATGTTCAGAAGATGAAAGAGTATCAGATACCTTTCACGATGATTGCCAAGGTATATGCAACAACGAATTATTATCTGAATGCTTTTATAAGAATGTATGCATTCACAGCGGATCCTTATGATAAGGGTTCCATAGAAGGTGCACTGGAAACCCTTGCAATATCCGGATCCTCCGATACAAAAGATAATCTGAATATTCTGGATGTGATAAGAAATGAAACACGAAGAATGTCCGGATACGGATGTCTTAAATATCTCATAGAGCATATGGATCTGGTTATAAAGAAGGGACTGGATATAGATCTATATGAGACATCCGATCTTCAGAGAAAACTTTACCAGATGACTGAGAATATCATGATATCAGATCATGACAGCAGAGGAGATATCCTCAGGAAACTGAAGGATTATGCTTCAAGTCAGATTGTAAAAGAGATAGTGCTTGAAGAAAAAAAGGATGTTGTCAGATTCATGAATCTTCATCAGGCAAAAGGCCTTGAGGGCGGTATTGTCATCTGGACCAACAGGTATGAAAATAAAGAATTCAAAGCAGGAAATTACAGAAAGAATAAATATTTTTATCCTGATATAGAAGATGATAATCAATATGGCCTGCCTACTGTTGTATGGAGTTCCATAACTGCAGATCCTGCTCTTGCCTCTCAGGCTGAAACCGAAAGCATAGAAGAACTGATCAGACTTGAATATGTAGCTGCAACAAGAGCAAAGCAGGCTCTTATCTTCATGGATTCATGCTCGGACGGAAATCCTCTGTTTAGTGAGGGATATGAGCTTGATAAGCTTCCCTCAATTGCTTCGATGGCAACAGGCGTTATGCAGGCGTCCTCCACTAATGCAACTGCTGTAGCACCTCAGTCAGCAGAAGAGAGACTAGCAGACAAAGCTGCTTCAAAGGCACATTCAGTAAAACTGTTCAGATCCGTTGTTCCAAGCAAACTTGAAGATAAAAAAGCCGGTAAGGATATAAAAAAACAGGATACTGAATCAGACAGAGTACGTGGAAATATCGTAGGTCTGTCAATGCACAGATGCTTTGAACTTGTGATGGAAAGAAGAGAAATGAATCCCACTGAGCCTGTACTTGCATCTGATATGATTAAAAAGATGTGCGTTATTCAGGCACTTAATGAAAACAGTGAATTTATTCCTGCGGGTGAATTTGACAGATATAAGGATTTTCTTGCCGGTGCTCTTAAAGCATTTGAGAAGTGGTTCGTAAGTCATGATGAATACAAAGATGCGGAGAAGATCTATACAGAACTCCCATTCTCTTACATGATCACAGATGTCATGAATGATTTTGATCAGAATGAAGATAACTCTGTCGAGTATGATTCTGAGTCTGCTGATAATGATGCAAAGCCACCTGTATGGATGCATGGAGAAGCAGACCTTGTAATCAAACTGAAAGACGGAACCTGTCACATCATTGACTACAAGTCCGATGATGACAGTAAATATCCGGATGAAGAAAGCTTTGTTCAGTACCTCAACCAGAAATACACACCACAGGTTGCTGAATACAAGAGAGCGGTAAGCGGAATACTGGATATTCCGAAGGAGAAGATCAGCGTGTTCTTAGTGTCGTTTACGGATAGGAACACTGTTGATTCAAGCATTGAACTACGATTAACAAAAATTTAATTATAGACTTATGGAGCAATATATGAGTGGTAAAGTATATGATCAACTGATTAATGATCGTGATTTTTTGACGCTTAAGGAAAATATTGAGGAATGTGATAATAATTTTTTTAATATTGTTGGAACTAAACATTTGGAGCATTGGCATAGTGCTTTTTATGGCTGGTTTCTTTCTCCTAAAACTTCTCATGGACTTGGTGATACTCCGTTAAGACTTTTTATTGAATTATATAATTCTAAAACCACGACTAATACTGTTAGTATTGATGATTTATCATTAAATTCTTTTGATTTCGAATTTGAAAAACAGACTGATAATAGAAAATTCATTGATCTGATTGGTGAAAACGATAAAGCAATCATAGTTATTGAAAATAAGGTCAAAGCTTCCGAACATGACAATGAAAATGGAGCTCAAACCATAGATTATTATAATTATGCTAAAGAAAAAAGAAACACTAGAAAAGCAATCTGTGTATTTTTGACAAATCAGCGAAATCAAAAACCAGGATGTGAAGAATTTGTTCGAATTACTTATCAGGAATTTTATGACAAGATTCTTAGCAGGATTGATATAAAAGATTGCAAGGATAAAACAGCAGCTTTAATTATTGAGGAATATAGGAAGAATCTTAATACTATAGGAGTTCAGATTTTTAAGAATGATATAGAAATTATATGGAATAATTATGAAAACGAATTGATTGCAATTCATAATGCTGTTGATAATTATTTATCATCTAGAAATAAAAATGAAAATCTGACTGAATACAAATTATATAATGACTATAAAAAAGTATTGGATAATATTTTTGATTGTAAAATGTATATTCCTTCCAACAAAGGGATAATATCACCTGATTCTTTGGTTGAAAATGGATATTTCTTTGATGGTATGAATATTGTAAAAGAATATTCGCCAAGAGGTTGTGAACGCAAATTTCATATTTATGGTCAAATTGTTGTAAAAGATAAAGAGACTAAGATTGGTATATTTAGGAGAATAGACGATAAAGGCGATGAAAAAGAAATTGAAAAAGAAAAAAACGGAGATTATAAATTTTTTGATAACACTTCCAGTGCCATGAGTTATATGAAATGCAAAATATGTGAGGAGAATGGGTTGCCGACACCATCCCCGACCGATAATGGAAGAGGTTGGACAGTTTATCCTAAGGTAGATGGCTATATAATAAAGTGTAAATATGAGGATATAGAAGAGTTATATAAAAAGAATAAAAATCTTTCAATTGAAAATTTAGATGAACTCAAAATTAAATATAAAGTAATAGGAGATATGAATTATAACAGATTAATCTTTGGAAAGAAGTGTGAAGTGTAATGACAGGTGACAATATGACGGACTATATCAAACTTCAGAAAGGTAAACTTGACTTTATTGGTATTCATACAAACCCGACACAGAAGGGATATCTTTCAATAGAATCGATTGATGCCAAGTTAATAATGAAAACTGGTAGATTAGATTTTGACGGAACTATCCCTAAATTGATATTTAACAATTCTGCTATAAGAAAAATTGAAAATGGAGCATTAGATAGTATTCTTTCAATAACCGGTGGAAGATTGAATTTAGTTTTTGATTATAAAGATACGAATATTGATTGTGATGAAACACCAAATTATGAAGAAGAAATGATAGATTTGTCAGAAACTTTTAGAGGAAGTAATTTATTACAAGAAATAATAATTGAAGTTGAAACCAATCTGCCAGTATGCATAAATTCATGCTTTCTAAATTGCCATAATCTAAAAAAAGCAAATTTGGACTATTGCCAGATATATAAAGCTGATTATGCATTTGATAATTGTGTATCTTTGGAAACTGCAGAAGTTTCTGTTTTTTATTGCTCGGGATTAAAAGGTATGTTCAGGAATTGTATTCACCTTCAGAATATTAATGTAAAATCGTGTTTTGTTGATAGTCATGACTTTTCTGATTGTAAAGATGTTTCTGAATGCTTTTGGAATTGCATGTCTTTGGAGCGGATTGATTTATCAGGAATTGAATGTATATGGGATTATATAAAGGATTTTCGAAGAGTGTTTGCAGGATGCGTTTCTTTGAAATCTGTGTTGTTTCCCGCATGGCAATTAGATACACCTCAGAATCAGCTTTTATTAGATGATATGTTTGCTTTCTGTATGAAATTGGAAAATATCCGATTTTGGAAGGGCTTTGATATAAAAGCAGTTCCATCAAATATTAGGAATGAAATGTTTTTACATTGTGATGCTTTGAAAGAAGAGAATATTCTTTAATCCCGCTTAAAAATAATAATATGGAGTGAAGAAGGCATTATGAACACAATCAATAATACAATAGTATTTTCAATAACAAAACAAAACGCAACTACTTTCTTTGATCATAAGGAGGTTAATATTCCTTCTAAATATACAAAAGATTATTCGTGCATAAAACCAGGATTGGGATTATACAAGTTTATCGTGAATGAAGAACTCATAAGTAGTGCTCCTAATAAATATATAAGGAAAGCACTATGTGACATCAAAGATAATCCTAAATCGAATTATATAAATATCAATGGACATGGTTTGCCGTATGTAGAAACAAATACATATGATCAATATTTAATGACATTTTCTCCATATTTGGAGAAGAAGATGGAAATAGTATTGTGGGCATCCTACGCAAATTGGAAAAATGATCTTGGCATTGAACCGGAGAAACTTACTATAAAGACTACATGTGTATGTGAAGCTGATAATACAACAGGAAAAGAAAAATGTATTGATGCAGTTGCTGAATTGACAAAAATCGAATGGAAAATACCAAGTGACAATAAGTTTTGCGATATGGCAATACAAAGTGCATATTATTTTGGTGCAAACTCGATAGCAGCTGCGGAAGAATACTTTTTAGGTAGAGATAATCTTGATTTTTATAAGATTTCAGAACCTGAAAATTGTATCGGGTGGAAGAGGTTTTCTGAACTGGAATCAGAAGCAGAGAAACTAAATGTAATTTATATGTTATATGATGAAAATAGAGGTCACATATATGTTGGCAGGGCTGATAAATTTAAGCAAAGATTGATGCAACATAGAGATAAGGTTAATTGTCCTAACGATCCTATTCCTGAGTTTACTCACTATCGCTATACACAATTAGAAGACCAATATTATAAATACAGTTATCTGATAGAAGATGCGGCAATTCATGATATAGCATGGATTTTTCCAATGAGTAATTCTAATCATTTTCATAATAGTCTTCAGGAAGAAATAAATTTTGGAAATATTAATGTTCCTACAGGTGGAATTAAAATGGTTAATAGAGTAGAGTGTCAGCCTCAGATAATTAATACTGACATTTTTAATTCTAAATGATTAGATAATCTGCTGAATGAGGATAGAATATATGATTAAAGTTTATTGCTACTCCAAATGTACTACATGTAAAAAGGCTATTAAGTGGCTGGATGATAATAAAATCGAATATAAGCTTTTTGATATCAAGGAAGATCATCCTGATGAAAAACTTCTAAGGAAGCTGTATAAGAAAAGCGGACTTCCTCTCAGGAAGTTCTTCAATACAAGCGGACAACTTTATCGTGAACTGGAACTTTCAAAGAAACTTCCGGATATGAGCGAAGATGAAATGTTTAAACTTCTTGCTTCAGACGGAATGCTGGTAAAGAGGCCTCTTCTGATAAGTGATGACAATGTATTACTTGGATTTAAAGAGGACGAGTGGAAGAAGATTCTATGAAGAAGGTCAAAATAACCGTAAAAAAGATAGCCAGGTATGATGATCTTATAGAGCAGTATGAAAATCCGATAGAGCATGCCTGTTCAATGGAGCTGGATCAGACCTTTATATGTAACGGATGGGAACGTCCGGATGGATTCTGTTTAAGTGCCTGGGATACAGTTTCTTCGTTTGTTATGGCTCTGGCCCACGGAGGAGAAACTTCTACGATGGCTGGATGAAAAATCCAAAGTCTGCCATAATCTCATGTAATGACGGATTCAGGCCGGTAAGTTTTCTGCTTGAGACAATGGAAGAGGATGCGGAGTAAGCATAAGATTCGTTAGTGGTATGGAGAAAAGAAATGAAAACCCTGATTGTGTATTTTTCACTGGAAGGTAATACCGAATATGTTGTGGATATGATGAGTAAGGAAATCGGAGCGGATGTTCTGAGGCTGATTCCGAAGAAGGCTTATCATGACAAGGGATTTGCCAAGTTCTTCTGGGGCGGCAAGAGTGCTGTGATGGCCGAGAAGCCTGAACTTGAAGCGTACAGTGTAGATCTGTCACAGTATGAGAGGGTAGTGTTCGGATTTCCTGTATGGGCATCAAACTTCACCCCACCTCTCAGGACATTTATAGAGGATAATGCCAATGCTATTAAAGGAAAGAACTTTGCAGCATTTGCATGTCAGAGTGGATCCGGTGCAGAGAAGGCATTCGCCAAGCTTGCCAAGGCACTCGGAGTATCAGAGATTGAGAAGACTGCAGTATTTATTGATCCCAAGGCAAGACACGATGAGAGCAAGGATGGCCAGATTAAGGAGTTCTGTAGCGTACTCGCATCAGAATGAATGATATGTTTTTGAAGAAAAAAAGACATATAAAGCTTTATAAGATGCAACTAAGAATTTAGAAAAGGAATTATACTAGTCATGATAAAGGCAGTATTTATTGATTATACAGGTACGATGGTTCAGGAGGATGAGCCGTATACAAGAGAACTTCTGGGATACTTTATAGCCCATAGCAATCTGAAGGATCCCCGTGAGGTACTCAAGGTTGTCTGGGGAAAGGTTAAGGAACTTGAAGCTGCAAGCCATGGCAATGCCTTTATCAGAAATGATGATAAGGTTGAGGAGATACTGAAATTTTGCGTGGAAAACTACGGGCTGAGCGGTGATCTTGAATACATGCATGAGACCTGGAGGAAGATATGGGTTCATGCTCCGCTCTTTGGTGATGTTAAGTCCTTTTTTGACAGATGTTCAAAGCCCATATATGTTCTTTCCAACGATGACCTTATCTATCTTGAAGCATCCATGAAGGAAAAAGAATTAAAGCCTGCAGGGATTATTTCAGCTGAGGTTGCAAGAGCGTGTAAGCCGGACAGAGCGATATTTGAAAAGGCTTTTGAAATTGCAGGTGTTAAGCCTGATGAGGTTCTTTTTATCGGAGATTCGATGACATCGGATATAAAACCTGCATTGGAACTTGGAATCAATCCCGTTTTGATTGTAAGAAACGGAGAGGCAGATAAAGCAGATGTTCCGGATAATGTCAAGGTGATCAGTTCTCTTGATGAATTATCCGAATAAAAGACAAACGGAAAAGATATGGTTATCATTTAATGTAAGAGTGATCAGAAGTTGATTAAATCATATTGAATTGAAGATATTATTATGAGTGAGTTTACTACTAAGGATGGATTGAAGATCCATTATGACGAATATGGAAGCGGAGATAAGGTTATCATCTCTGCACAGGCCGGATTTTATCCGAAGGGACTTCAGCAGTATATGGCAACACTTGGATATCATGTTTACTGCATGACTCTCAGAGGTTTTCATCCATCGGATTACGTTACGGAAGATTACGGTGAGAACTGGTATGATGTCTTTGCATCCGATGTAACGGAGCTTGCCGATCATCTCGGACTTAATAAGTTCATATATATGGGTGCGTCACATGGTGCAGGCGTGGGATGGCATCTTAATCTGAATCATCCTGAAAGGGTGAAGGCTTTTGTTGCAATGGTTCCCGGGCCTCACAGTCTTGAAGAAGGAGTGATGTCATACAGGCAGATGCTGATGCAGGGGATTATCGATGCACCGCCTCCATTTGATCCTCCCATCGATAATGATGAAGGCAGAAGCGCAAGGCGAAAAGAAAGAGAGGAGTTCCTTTCGAATTGTCCGGAGCCTGATGAGCGTGAGAAGAAGATTGACTACGGAAGACCTCTTATGAAATGTGGGAATGAGGAAGTGCTACGTGAAAGGCTTCGTTCGATCCAGACTCCGACACTGATCCTCGGAGGAACTGAAGATCCGATCAGTACTCCTGAACTTATGATCAGAACTGCTAAATGTCTTCCTCACTGCAAACTTGTTATCTATTCGAATTGCGGTCATAATATTGATACAGATATATATGAAGAGCTCTCTGTTGAGACGGACAGATTCCTGAAGAATGTCATGAAGAATTCAAGAGTGTACAGAGAGACAGATTAAAGATATATACAAAGCGAATCAGGGATGATCACTTTGAAATATCCTGATGATGAATTATTAATGGGTACATATATTGGTCAAAAACGGAAAAAAGAAAATGATAAAAATATTATTGATCATTGTCGGTATTCTGCTTGTGATATTTGTTCTGTTTTCGTTCTGGCTTCCATCGTATGTGATGACAGGGAGAAGGCAGACGATTGATGAAGCATGGGCATGGCAGAGTGAGCGGTATGATACTTCCTATTACAATGATCTGAAAAAGACGGATTATATCGTAAGGGGATATGAAGATTATGAGCTTCATGTGGAATATCTCGAAAATCCTGAACCGACTGATAAGTATATGATCCTTTCACATGGATATACCGACAATCATATCGGAACACTGAAGTATGTGAAGATGTATCTGGATCTTGGTTTTAACTGCGTTATTTATGATCTTCGTGGTCACGGTGATAATGCATCCACATTTACCACTTACGGAATCTGCGAAGGGCAGGACCTGAAGGCGCTTATTGAGGATACGAGATCAAGATACGGCAATATATCACTGCTTGGTCTTCACGGTGAATCACTTGGTGCAGCTACCTCGATTACGGTTCTTAAGTATAAGCCTGAGATTGATTTTGTCGTGGCTGACTGCGGATTTTCTGATATAGAAAATGTCCTCAGGGGTGCTTATACAAATAATCATGTTCCCTCATTTTTCGTGGATGTGGCAAATTTTACGGGAAAGATAAGATATCATTATTCGCTTCTTGAAATGAGGCCTGTTGAATCACTGAATGATAACACTATTCCGATACTGTTCATCCACGGTGCCGATGACAGCTTTATCCTTCCTAAGAATTCACAGGATATGGCTGCAAGAACTTCTGGATACAGCGAGGTTCATCTGATTCCGGGAGCTGAACATGCCATGTCGATACTTACCGATCCCGTAAAATACAGAGAATATGTGACTGCATTTCTTAATGAACATGTGGCCGGATATACTAAATGATCAGAAACCGATGTGACATAAGATTACAGGTCTATGCAGCAGATGATCATTTATAGATTATCAATACAATCGAATGTAACAGATGATTATCTTGGGATAAAAAAATCTCCGGGGAATATATCAGATATAGAAAAACAAAGACAGTAAATAATGTCAGCAGCGCTGACACATAGATAAAAAGGAGAGCATATTTATGGAAAGAGTAGAAAAGTTCTTAAAAGAAGCAGGTACTTATTATCTTGCAACAGTTGACGGAGATCAGCCCAGAGTAAGACCTTTTGGAACGGTTAATAATTTTGAAGGAAAGCTCTATATTCAGACCGGTAAGTCCAAGGATGTTTCAAAGCAGCTTCATGCAAACCCCAAGGCTGAGATCTGTGCTTTTAAGGATGGTGACTGGATCCGTATTGCATGCGAGCTTGTTGAGGATGACAGAAGAGAAGCAAGAGCCTCAATGCTTGACGCATATCCTCAGCTCAGAGGAATGTATTCCGAGGATGACGGTAATACCGAGGTACTGTATATGAAGGATGCAACAGCTACGATTTCTTCATTTACCAAAGCTCCCGAAGTGATCAAGTTCTGACAGATGATCAAATTCTGATATTTAATCAAGTTTTTTCTCCGGCATTTTTACGGATAATGTAATCTATATAAAATGCCGGAGAATAAATGTGCATGGAGCTGATTATGGCAAAAGTTAATGACCCAATAGTAATAAACGGAAAGACAGTTAAGAACAGACTGACTATGGCTCCTACAGTCAAATTTGATATGGCAGGTGCTGATGGTTTTGTGACTCCTGAGCATGTTCAGCATTACGCTGAACGGGCTAAGGGAGGATTCGGACTTATCTGTGTTGAAGCAACTGCTGTTACTTCCGACGGAAGATTTGCTCCGAACCATATGGGGCTATGGGAAGATGCCCAGACTGAAGGGCACAAGGCTATTACCGATGCATGTCATAAGGAAGGTGCTGTTGTCCTGATTCAGATCAATCATACCGGTAATACTGCAAATCCTATGTTCGGACAGGCTAAGGGGCCTTCGGCTGTAGAAGTCTGGAATGGTAATCATTCACAGGCGATGACTTTGGATGAGATTCATTCCATGCAAAACAGCTTTATCATGGCTGCTAAGAGAGCTCTTGATGCAGGCTATGACGGAGTTCAGCTTCACGGCTGTCACGGATATCTGATCAATCAGTTTGTTTCTCCCAAAACAAATCTCAGGACAGATGAGTACGGTCAGGATAAATCTCTTTTTGGTTCGGAGATAATCCGCGGTATCAGGGAAATGTGCGGGAAGGATTTTATTATATCCATAAGAACTCCGGGCGCAGAACCTGATATTGATCATATGCTGGTCGTTAATGAGAAATATGTGGAGGCAGGATGCGATTATCTGCAGGTTTCCCATGGCATAGACAGTTTCGGTAATATAACAAAACCTGAAGATGCTCCATACAGTGATCTGTGTGCTCTGGGAGTTAACTTCAAAAAGGCATATAAAGGAAGTGTTCCGATTTCCTGTGTCGGTGGTCTTATGACTCCTGAACTTGTTAAATACATCATTGAAAATGATCTTACGGATACGGTTGATCTTGCAAGAAGCGCTCTTGCGGATCCTTCATATGCAGGCGCGATACTTGAAGGAAAAGACTATGTAAAGTGTTTCGAATGCAAGGCCTGCCAGTATGGCCCCGGAACCGGTCATAAATGTCCTGCAGCTATGAAAAGAGGTGTTTACTGATATGCGTCCAATACCGGATGTAAGAGAGCCTGAAGTTTATCGTGATCACGATTTCACAGGTTCGGAATTAGTAAAACTTGAAAGTGATGATCTGATCGATGTCTGCATGCAGTATCCTATTCTGGGAATGGATAATGCCGAGAATGAGTGCTTTGTCAGGAAGGAAGTAAAGAAACTTCTGATAAAAGCGGCACATAATCTTCCTAAGGGCTACAGATTCAGGATGCTTGATGCGTGGCGTCCGTTTGCGCTTCAGCAGGAATTGTATGAGGATTATTCAACAGATATTATCAGGCAGTTTTCTCTTGAGGATAAGTCTGAGGAAGAAAGAAATGCCATTATAAGGAACTTTGTTTCAGAACCTGTTTTTGACAGAGACCTTCCTCCTGTTCATACAACGGGCGGTGCGGTGGATATCACAATTCTTGATCCTGACGGCAGAGAACTTGAGATGGGGTCGGGTTTTGATGAGTTTTCACACAGGACCTATACCTCTTTTTACGAACAGTCTTCAGATGATGAAAAGATAAGGGACAACAGGAGGTTTCTGTATAGTATAATGACAGATGCCGGCTTTACCAATCTGCCTTCAGAATGGTGGCATTATGACTATGGTGACAGGTTCTGGGCTTATTACATGAAGAAGCCTGCAATATACAAGGGTGTATTTACCAGAGATGATTTCAGCAGCTTATAAAGATTCTGAAGGATGGATCATCAAAAGTGTTAACAGCATAGGGGATTGAAGGGATTCGCAAAAGACAATGAATAATTCAGATAACAGCAAGAAGCAGAATTCAAAGATCACATGGACTGCCACGGCTATGTGCTTTCTGGTCGCATGCACTATCATTATATTAGGCTATGTGTTCATGATGGCAACCGATCCGGAATATGGATTCAGGGATTTTGTAGACAGTGTTGTCGGAAACCTCATAGGTGTGCTTGCCGGTTTCTGTGTATTTGATATCCTGTACAATAAGATTACACAGGATGCATATGCTAAGGAAACATCACAGCAGATAACCAAGACAATCATGGGGGATCCTGAAACTCTGGATGCATTCAGTGATAATGATAAGAAGAATTTCCTTAAATCTACTCTTGTTTCAATGGTAAGGGATGAGGATGCAGTCGATCTTCTTACTACCAATATGAGTAAATACTTTGACGGTGCAAGATCAGCCCGCATCAGAAAGATGTTCGAATATACCATAACTCTTGATGATGTTCTTAATCCTGAGTATGAGAAGCATAAATTTCCCGGATGGAATGATAAAAGCTATTTCTTTCTTGATGAGGAATTAAAATTCACGGTAAAGTATCTGTCCAAGCTTGATGCAAATTACACCAGTGATTATGTATGTATGGGATTTGCATATGATAAGAGAAGCCTTGACTCAGGACTCCTTGAAGACGGCAAGGATGCGGATTTCTCTAAATGTATCTTCAATGAGGATCTTGTCATAACGCCGGAAGCTGTAAAGTTCATCAACAATATCCCAAATGATCAGGTCAGGGATGTGATCAATGAACTCTTTGTCCCCACGCTCTGGGTTGATGGAGACGGCGGAAGAGAAGAGGATCTTATTGATGTCGAAAGAAAGCAGAACGGACTTATCTTCAGATTCAAGCTTGATTACGACAAAGCAGCCAAGGAACATACGGTAAGAGTATATTTCAAGATGCCGAGACTGTGGGATCATATTTTTGAGGTTACACTTGTAGATCCTACCAAGAATCCTCACATTAAGCTGAAGTATAAATCCAATATGGATGTTACGATGTATTCGTATCTGAATAAGGAAGATCAGTCCAACGTAGGAGCGTTCATCAAGAGAGCGGATCTTTACGAGATCTCAATCAAGGATGAGTGGATATATCCCAAGAGCGGCGTGCTGTTCCATATAAAGAAAAGTAGCTTATAAAGAGTTTGTAATAAAGAGAAAGTAATATCGTAAATTAATATAGACGGTTCCTGTGTTCAAACTAATCTTGTGAACAAAGGAACCGTCTATTGATTATCCGGATAGATTTAATCTGCGACTTTTTATATAATCGATTGTTTTACTGACTATTTTTGGATGATTACTTATTTTCCCGGTTTACAAGCTTTCCTGCCCAGTCAACTGCATCATCGATATGAGGTCTGAAGTTTTCTTTTCCGATGAGGTCTACGAAACCGCTCTTTTGCATCGTGTGCATGGGCTGTTCATTTACATGTGAGAAGACAAGCTGAATACCTGCTTTTGTACATCTGGTATTAAACTCTTCGAGAGTATGCATTGCTGATGCATCGACTGCCT
>CAMOZY010000013.1 GCA_946631295.1 uncultured Lachnospiraceae bacterium | reverse complement strand
GATCCGAATACTTTTCCTCAAATACAACACGGCCCATAAGATGCGGAGCCAGTCCGCTCTGTCTTGGAGCACCGAATTTTTCCGATATATCTGATTTATAGTAGGCGATTATGTCCATAAAATAATATTTTTATAGCGCTCTTTCAACGAATAATAGTTCCCCCGCCATATATATATGTTCCTGATTCATCATAAAATACAAGTGCCTGGCCGGGAGCTGCTGCTCTTACAGGCTTATCAAAAATCACACGAACTCTTCCTTCACCTGCATTCTCCAGCACTCCGTATTCTCCGCAGTGATTGTATCTTATCTTGGCGCTGGTACGAACCTGCATTCCTTCAGTAATACCTTCAATTCCCATCCAGCAGACATCCTCTGCAGTAACAACAGATGTGAGCAGATCGTCATCAGAGCCAAGAGTTACACGGTCTGTCTCAGGATCTATATTGGTGACATAAATGCGCTCACCCGCAGCAACCCCAAGTCCCCTGCGCTGTCCTACAGTGTAATGTGTTATACCTTTATGCCTGGCGATAAAATCTCCGGAAGGAGTCACGAAATCACCGGGGCCCGGAACAGTAAGTCCCGGTTCTTTTTCCAGAAATGATGCATAGTCTCCGTCAGGAACGAAACAGATCTCCTGCGAATCCTTCTTATGTGCCACCGGAAGTCCGGCATCTTCGGCAATTCTCCTTACATCACTCTTTTCATATTCGCCTATCGGCAAGATAGTATGAGCAAGCTGATCCTGCGTCAGAGCATATAGTGCATAGGTCTGATCCTTAGCCGCAGTCTTTGATGCACATATCGAATATCTTCCGTTTTCAAGCTGTATTATGCGCGCATAATGACCCGTTGCAAGATAGTCCGCACCTATATCACGTGCCTTACGAAGAAGAGCCTCCCATTTAACATGCCTGTTGCATTCAATACAGGGATTGGGAGTTCTTCCCCTTACATACTGTGCTGCAAAATGATCAATAACGGATTTCTGGAATTTCTCCCTGAAGTCCATTACATAATACGGTATACCGATGACCTCCGCCACACGCCTTGCATCATCGACTGCCGAAAGCCCACAGCATCCGCCGTTATCGGAAACATCACATGCATTCTCAGGTCTCCATATCTGCATGGTAACTCCGATAACATCATATCCCTGTTCTTTTAACAGATATGCGCAGACGGATGAATCAACGCCTCCGCTCATTCCTACAACTACCGTTTCCTTCATCTTGAAAAATCTCTATCTTCTATCCCTTAATTTCAATACTATTTCAGACAGTTTTACTGCTGCTGTTTCAATCTCTTCACGTGAATTATGATGTGAAAGCGTAAATCTCAGCGATCCCTTAGCTTCATCATCAGCTCTCCCGATTGCCTTAAGCACATGTGAAGGCTCTCTTGCACCCGATGCACAGGCAGATCCGCTTGATGCACAGATTCCCTCCCTGTCCATCATGATAAGTGCCGATTCTCCTTCAATGCCTTTTATACATACAGATATATTGCCCGGAAGCCTTGCAAGGTCCGAATCATCGGGCCCGGGACCATTAATCAATACATCCGGAATTTCCCTGATCTTCCCGAAAAAGAAATCACGAAGACCGGTTTCAAGCAATATCTTATCGTCCAATTCATTAAGTGCAGCCTCTGCAGCAGCACCAAAACCGACAATTCCGGGAATATTTTCAGTTCCGGATCTTCTTCCGCTTTCCTGCATTCCTCCTCTGATATATGGCGGAAATTTAATACCATCCCTGATATATAGAAGCCCCGTTCCCTTTGGTCCGCCCAGTTTATGAGCGCTTGCAGAAAGCAGATCGACCTTCCCCGCTATATTTTCCAAATGAATCTGACCATAAGCCTGTACTGCATCCGTGTGGATCAGGATATCCTTTCTGACCGATCTTACCGCATCAGCAATCTCCGTTACCGGTTCAATGGTACCTATCTCATTATTGGCAGTCATCACAGATATCAGAAATGTATCGGGACGTATTGCTTTCCCCACCTGAGATACACTTATAAAGCCCTCACTGTCAGGCTTCAGATATGTAACACTAACTCCCTGGGATTCCAGATATTCCGCAGTTCTGAGCACAGCATGGTGTTCTATTGACGTTGTGACAATATGCCCGCAGGTGCCTTTTTTTCTCCTGTAAGCTTCATATGCTCCGATCAAAGCCCAGTTATCCGATTCACTTCCTCCGGAAGTAAAAAAGATTTCATTAGGAGCAGCACCTATCAGCCGGGCGCACTGTCTTCTGGAATCAAATACTGCTTTTTTAGACTTCCTTGCAATCTCATAAACTGCTGAGGCATTTCCGTAAAGTTCCGTCAGATAGGGAAGCATTGCATCTAAGGCACAAGATTCCAATTTAGTTGTAGCGGCATTATCAAGATATATCATCTCTGTCATATTTTTACGAAAAGATCAATATTGAGCATGAACAACGGGATGATCCTTTTGTTCACAGACTTTGTTCATTATACCACAACAAAACATAACCACAAAAACAGAGGACAGGATAACCTGTCCTCTGAAACATATACATTTATTATTTTGCAATAACCAGGCCGTCCTCTCCCGAGTAAACAGGAAGTGAATTTTCCGTATTGCGGTACTGGGTAAGGATATCGTCCTTCTTTGCAAACGATACAGCCTTCTCAAGATCAAGATCTGTTATATCGCTGGTCTTGCCTATCAGATCAAAATCATCCTTGGCATTAAATGTAAGTGATATATCTTCAAGTCCGAGGAGTCTTTCACGCCTTACGGAATTCTCATCTGCAGAACCCGGAACCTTAACAGCTTCCTGAGGAGTGGCATTCTTATCTTCCTGAACATTGTCAGCCTGTTTTGCAGCAAGAGACTCACGTATCTTCAGTGCATATGGATCATTATATATTTGTGAATGATCAAAAGAATTACCTATTCTCATATTATGACCTCCGTGTCATGTTCAGCGCCTGCAATACATATATCGGCATATGGCACTGATTCATTGATACGAAGAATATAAAGAAAAAATAAATTATTTCTTCCCTATGAAGCCCTTGAGTTCATCCATAAAGGAATCAACATCCTTGAATTCCCTGTAAACAGATGCAAATCTTACATATGCAACAGCATCGAGATCCTTGAGTTTTCTCATTACGATCTCTCCGATAACACGTGAAGGGATCTCCTTATCCTCAAGTGTACTGATCTCGTTCTCAACTTCATCAACAAGCTGGGTGATCTGGGTAGCACTGACAGGTCTCTTATGACAAGCCCTCAGTACACCGGATTCGATCTTGGCACGGTCGTACTGCTCCCTGTTATTATCCTTCTTGATGATTATAAGAGGAATGGTCTCCACCTTTTCATAGGTGGTAAAACGCTTATTACAGTTATCACAGATCCTGCGTCTTCTGATGGAATAATTATCATCAGCAGGTCTGGAATCGATAACTCTTGTGTCGTCGCTGCCACAATATGGACACTTCATACCCTTCTCCTCATAAAAGGCTTATCTCCCGGTGTAGCTCTCCCAGTCGGAAGCAGCTTTATCCCACTTTGCAGGATCTTCAGCCAGTTTATTATTCATCCAGAATATGGCATCACCCACTCCATCCTCATCAAAGGTGAACTTTTCGGATTGCTTAAGTTCATCAGGTGTAGTGATGTAATTAAACGGTCCAGGCCAAATTTCACATAAAAGTGAATCCTTTTTCTTTTCTTCGCCCGAATCATCGGTAACGGTCTCCGTCACCTTCTTAAGTCTGTATCTTAATCCGCCGCATGATCCCGAATAATCCGACTTTTTCAAGAAACCCATGGGCAGGATGTCTTCACGTCTGATCATGGATCACCTCATGCGTACATAAAATCAATCGTCGCTCTTTTTCCTGAGGAAAGAAGGAACTTCCATGTGAACATCCTTAATTCTGCTCTTGAGCCCTGTAGTTTCTCCGCCAGCAGGGAAACTTGTGGGATTGACTGTCCTTACATTGCTGACGCTTCTCTCGGTAATGGGAGAAGGAGCAGGTGCGGGTGAAGGTGAAGGAGCAGGTGAAGGTGAAGGTCTGAATGAAGAAACACTGTCGACAGACGGAATATGTCCGGTTCCGAATCTGCTGTTAGCAGCAGGCATCGGACGTGATACAAATCCACCGCCGTATGCATTGTTATCTTCTATGCCTGTAGCGATAATGGTAACGCTGATCTTCTCACCGTAGCTGTCATCGCCTCTCATGCCGAGGAAGAACTCAACTCTCTCACCGACAAGTTCATTAAGATATTCCTGAACCTCCTGAATATCTCCGGCTGTAACATTACCGACAACATTTGCAATGATAGCGGTAGCGGAATTGATCTTGGAATCGAGGAGTTTGGACTCGACAGCAGCCTTGACTGCAGCAGATGCTCTTCCCTCGCCTTCTGCTTCACCAATACCGATAAGAGCGGTTCCCTTATCCTTCATTGCACGCTTGATATCAGCAAAATCGAGATTAAGAATACCGTCTTCGTTGATTATATCGGTAATACCTCTGACAGCCTGCTTAACAACTTCATCTGCAAGTCTGAACATTTCCTTTATAGGAGTGGATTTGCTTGCAAGATTGAAAAGCTTGTCATTGGGGATAACAAGAATGGTATCAAGATCTTCACGGATCTTAGCGATACCCATTTCTGCATTCTCTCTTCTTACGGCTCTCTCGATTGAGAAAGGTGTGGTCATTACACCAACAGTAAGAATGCCCATTTCTCTTGCTTCGTGTGCGATAACAGGTGCTGCACCGGTTCCGGTACCGCCACCCATGCCGCATACGATGAAGATCATATTGGCATCTTTGATGTGATCCCTTATTTCATCAATGCTCTCCTGAGCAGCTCTCTCACCGATTTCAGGATCAGCGCCTGCACCGAGGCCCTGTGTTTCCTTTTCGCCAAGAGGAACCTTCTCGGGAGCAAGTGAAAGCTCAAGATCCTGAAGGTCTGTATTCATAGCCACGAATTCAACACCCGTGACACTGTCTTCTATCATTCTGTCGACAACGTTGTTGCCGGCACCGCCGACACCCACAACTATGATTCTTGCTTTACCGTTGGGCTTCGTGGACTCTTTTATCTCATACAAGGCTTTGTCCTCCTACATAAGTGTCAACATTCTGTTTAATAATAGTTGAAAAATGCTTAATTTTCAACATTTTTTTCAATATCTTGTGTTTGAGCCGCCTAATCGTCGGGGGTAAACACATAAATTCCTTCAGGGCTGTACTCTTCCATGTCAAGAACACCGCTGAGAGTTCCTACTCTTTCCAGGAATGTACCAAGGAGCATTACCTTATCCTCTATTCCCTGTTCGTCCTTTCCAAGATCAACTCTGGCATTGCCAAAGTATACGGTAACTTCCCCGTTTTCATGGAAATGAATCCTGTCAGCAGACAACTCGTATTTTCCCAGAAGCTTTGTCAGATCAAGAGTCCTGGCAAAAATATCGGTGTCATCCGATGAAAGAGGCTTTCCCACCTGAATTCCGGAAAAGCTGATACCTGTAACCTGAGGGATGCCCTTTGTAAGCACATCCGAGCTTTCTACAACAGTCCCGTCCTTGTCAAAATAGATATATCTGTCAAGATACCTTACATATCCCGCAAGTGCTTTTTCAAACACTCTGATCCTTATGGAATCCGAAGCAATAACCTCGACCGTAATTGCATCCACAAAAGGAACATCCGTGATCTTTCTGTTTTTATATTTAAGAGAAAGAACTATCGAATTATCTCCGAGAGGGCCGGTCATAACGATATCGGAGATCTCCTGGTTAGTATAATGAGTATTACCGTCAACATATATCTTGGCCGGATCAACCCTGTAGATTTCCAGGAAATATGCAATTCCCATCACGCAGGCAAATATCAGAAGAAATATCAGCACAGGAACCATTATCCTGCGAATGCCCGTGCCTCTCTCCCGGCTCAACGCTCCCTGCTTTCCGCTCTGGATGCCCTGTCAATATTAAGAACAAGACCTACCTCTATGAGAAGGAAAAGAGCAGATGAACCGCCGTAGCTTATGAATGGAAGCGATACTCCGGTATTGGGTATCGATCCAGTAACAACCGCTATATTAAGTATTACCTGTATGGCAAAATGTGCCATAACTCCCGATACGATAAGGAATGAAAATCTGTCCTTTGCATTCTTTGCTATTATCAGCATTCTATATATAAGAAGCGCGAACATTATCATCAGTGATATCGCACCGACTATTCCAAGTTCTTCACAGATAACCGCGAAAATCATGTCGTTCTGAGGCTCGGGAAGAACCGATACTTTCTGAACGCTCTGTCCCAGTCCTCTTCCGAACCATCCTCCGTTTCCAATCGCATACAATCCCTGGAGCATCTGATGAGCTGAGGTTTCAGCCGAATTCTCGGGATGGAGCCATGATGAAATACGTGTAAGTCTGAATGAACCTTCGGATGCAGAATCATTTGAAGCAACATAGGCCACAATACCTCCCGCCGCCGCAAGTCCGAGCATCACGAGTAAAATGTATTTTTTGAAATCCTGTGATGCAACAAAGCACATTACAAAAGCTATCATAAATACGATCAGTGCAGAACTCAGGTTATCAGTGATCGTATACAAAAGCACTGATGATAAAGCAGCAGCTCCCATGCAGAAAAGGAATCCCTTCCATGAGCTGATATATGCATTTCCCATGGAATTGATCATTGCCGCAAGGAAAATGATCATAAGAAGCTTCGTGATCTCTGCGGGCTGTAGGCTTCCGCCTATTCCAGGTATCTGTATCCATCTTCTCGCACCATGTGATTCGATTCCGAAAGGAATGACCAGAAGCAGAACCACATTTGCAAGAGCAAGGATCAGATATTTGATATTTTTATTCTGTTCAACCCATCTCAGAGGGACAAATATGGTAACAACCATACACACAAGTCCAAGAAGATCGGATATGATCTGCTTCCTGAAAAAGTAGGCAGAATTTCCGAAATCCCTGAATGCGACATATGAAGAGGCTGAATAAACCATCAGCAGGCCGAAACCAAGCAGGAACAGAACTATGAATACCAGATTCATATCGATATCTGTCTCTACATAGCTGCTGATAGAATCGGCTGCATTTTTAAAGTTTCCTTTAATTATCTCGCCGGATTTATTCTGTTTTGTGTTCCTGTTTGCTGCCATAAATGTCTTTCTTAATTACCGTTGCTTACTGTATCAGTTCCCAGATTATCATTTACAGGTATTGAATCATCAAGGATATTCGATGTTTCCGTTGCAAGTTCTCCCGTATCCGCATCATATCTCTTTCCGTCGGGCCCGATACGATATCCGGTTGAAGGATCGATGGGATACGACATCCATCTCGGGAAAACATTGGCTGTTTCGCCTGTGGAATCAGTGATCTGGGTCATTTCGATCCTCTCATAAGGATCCTCAACGTCGCTTCCTCCTTCACCGTTTCCATCTCCCTGAGTATATCTCAGAGTATTCTCAAGCTGTCTTTCCTCAAGATATCTGATTTCTTCATCGGTCAGAGGTTCAGTCATATAGATTCCCATATAGGGAAGTACTTCCTGAAGGATATCCCTGCAGAGAAGACATGCATACTTAACATTATCCTGCTTCGCAAAATTAGGTCTGTCGATAACAACATAGATTGCTATCTGAGGATCGTCGGCAGGTGCAAATCCCATGAAAGAAATAACTATCTGTCCTGTCTCACGGGGAATAGTCTGCGCAGTACCGGTCTTTCCGCCGATTGCATAACCATAAGGTCTTGCATTTCTTCCGCTTCGCCTTGAACCGCCCTCTTCCATAACTGTTGCTCTGCAGTACTGTCTCATCCTTTCAGATACAGATTCGGAAACAGTCTGTCTGAGAACCCTGGGCTCAATATTCTGGATTATGGCTCCGGTCGAATCGGTTATCTGGCTTACGATATGAGGCTCGTAATAATATCCGCCGTTTATAAGTGAACAGAATCCGGTGATCATCTGGATCATCGTAGCATTGAAGTTCTGTCCGAATGAATTGGTTGCAAGGTCAACAGGGCCCATGGACTTGGCATTATATACAAGAGTATCTGTTCTTGCTTCACCCGCAAGATCAATATTTGTCTTAAGTCCCAGATTGAAGATCCTCTGATACTTGCACATCTCATCGGTTCCAAGAGTCTGTGCGATCTTCATCAGCGCTACGTTACAGCTCCATGCGATCGAATCCTGAACAGAAACAACACCGTCTCCGCCTGAATCATATGTATGACACTTGATGTAATAATTTGAAACCTGAAGCGCACCGTTGCATGTATAAACCTCATCGCCTGTTATAGCACCACAGTCAAGAGCCGCAGCAACGGTAAAAGGCTTTGCGGTAGATCCCGGTTCATAGGTGTAGCTTATACACTGATTTTTCCAGAGATTGTAAAGATTGACGTTGATCTGATCCTGGGTCATCTCATCAAGCATTTCCTGAGTGATGACATCCTGGGTTTTTCTGTATTCGGTATATCCGCCCGCATTGGTTACAGCTTCATAATATTTGCATCCGATAAGCGGAGCGGTATTCATGTAATCAGCGGGATTATATCCGGGAAAATCAGCCATGGCAAGGATCTCGCCCGAGTTGACATCCATTATGATGCAGCCTAAGTTTTCAGCACCGTTTCCGGCACGATAATTATTCTTATAGGTCTCGTTGAACTCATTAAGTTTTTCTTCAACGATCCTCTGGATGGTAGCATCTATCGTTGTATGGATTGTATAGCCGTCCACAGCAGGCTTGATGGTTCTTTCAAGAGTTGCATCTTCATTCTGATAACCATACTCTCTTCCGTCCGTACCTGTAAGAACTGACTCATAATACTCTTCGAGTCCGTACATTCCACCGGAATTGTTATTGCCGGTAGTATATCCGAGTACGGTGGAACACATGGTTCCCATGGGATAGATTCTTCTGTATTCTTCCTCAAACGTAACTCCCCTGATGTAGGAATTGTTTTCCTGCATAGTCAGGAACTCGCTTATTTCGCCATATGAAAGCCTCTTCAGAAGAATTCGGTACTGGCTGGTTTCATTATTGACCACATACGCTCTGAGTTCGCTTATGTTAATGCTTGGAAAACATGCAGAAATAGCATTAAGAGTTGGTTCCAGATACCTGTTGTCCTCATATGTCATCATGACGGAAGGATCGACAACAAGGTTATATACCTTCTCACTCGTTGCAAGAATGGTACCCTTACAGTCAACAATATCCCCTCTTCTGAAGGGGATTATTACTGAGTCATATCTCTGATTGGATAAAACGATCCTCTGATACTCCTCACCATGATCATTTACTATCATAACAAGCTTGACCGACAGTGCCACCATGAGTATCAGCATAGCAGCAAACAACGCACTCAGCTTTCCCATTCTTATCTGTTTGGCTGAGTACGTTCCCCGCGAAGATTTCTTCTTATTTTCAGAACTTTTATTTTCAGTCTTTTTCTTTGATGCCATCAGATCAGTTTCCGTACCTTCTCATATAATCGCTCGTCTCGCCCGAGTAGAAACAGATCTGACCTTCACTCGCATATGTCATTCCGAGTTCTCCTCTTGCGATAGCTTCGATATCAGCAAGATCAACACTTGCCATGATGCGGTTATACTCTGCATCATTGTGAGAGATCATGGAACTGAGCTCGGATCTTTTGTAAGTTACCGAACGGTTCATTTCCGTGAGTTCACTGCGAAGCCTCACATATGATACCATCATATAGGCACATATAGCAAAAGAAAACAATGCAAGCATCGCAGCTGCCACCTCAGGAAGAGATATTCTCCTTCTTACTGCCTTATTCTTAGGTGCTGTCTGCTTTGCAGGACGCACATAAGGTCTCTGGACAGGTGCTTCCTTCCTTGCTGCTGTTCCCTGTACGAAATCTGAATAATTGTTACGAATTGCCATTTGTTTTTCCCCTCTCTTAAAGAATCCTTTCTAAAAGAGCCTTTCTGCATTTTGTCTGGGCCTTCAGCTTTCAGCTGCGTTCAAATACCCTTAATTTGGAACTCCTGGATCTGGGATTATCCCCTATCTCTTCATCCGAAGGAGCTATAGGTTTTCTTGTTACAATCTTCCCTTTTGATACCTTTCCGCATACGCATTTCGGGAAGTTAGGAGGACAGGTGCAGGGATTTTCAAATCTTTTGAATGCATTTTTAACTATCCTGTCTTCAAGTGAATGGAAAGTTATGATGCAAAGCCTGCCTCCCGGATTAAGGAAATCAACCATTTCATCCAGAGATCCTTCAAGTACATCCAGTTCCTCGTTACACGCTATCCTGAGTGCCTGAAATGTCTGCCTTGACGGATGACCGTTTGCCCTGAATTTCGCCGGTATCGAATTTCTTATGATATCGTTCAGTTCAAAAGTGGTCTCTATCCTTTTTTCACCGCGTGCCCTGATTATGTTCGATGCAATCTGCGGTGCAAATTTCTCTTCTCCGTAATCTCTTAATATCCTTCTTATCTCTTCTTCCGGATATTCATTTACGATCACCGCCGCTGACAGATCCTTTCTGGTATCCATCCTCATATCAAGAGGAGCATCGGTATTATAGGAAAAGCCTCTTTCGCCGTTATCGAACTGCCAGGAGCTGACTCCAAGATCAAGTAATATTCCGTCAACTCCCTGAATCCCCATCTCTTTAAGGATTCCTACCGCATTCCGGTAATTGGCTCTTATTATCGTCACCTTATCTTCATAAGGCTTTAATCTTTGTGTTGCCGCTTCTATCGCATCTGCATCCTGATCAACTCCGTAAAGATGTCCGGTCACAAGCTTTGAAGCGATTATGGAGGAGTGGCCCGCTCCGCCGAGAGTACCGTCGAGGTATAACCCATCGGAGCGGACCATCATGTAATCTATTGTTTCGTTAAGCAGTACCGAGGTATGTTTGAATTCCATCTTTTAAAGAATGATTCCTTTTTCGAAAAGGCTCTGTGCAGCTTCTTCAGGACTTATCTCTTCATTCTGGGAATTCCACTTTGCTGTATCCCAGACTTCTGCGCGTCCGTCCGCGGTTCCAACTATCGTTACATCCTTGGAAAGTCCCGCATATTCTATGAGTGATGCAGGAACCAGAACTCTTCCGTGTGCATCTATATCAACTCTTGAAGCGCCGGATCCGAAGAATCTCTTCAGTTCACGAGCCGTTCTGTCTGCATTGGAAAGATTTTTAAGTTTTGCCGAAAATTCTTCCCACTCTTCGTCCGTATAGATGACAAGGCATCCGTCAAAACCTTTTGAAATAACAAAAGAATCTCCCAGAACTGCAGTGAATTTGGAAGGTACTGACATACGGCCCTTGGCGTCTATTGTTCTGTTGTATTCGCCTATCAGGCCTGTCATTTCAGCATTTTCCTCGTTCGGGTTTTGCCCACTTTTGGGGTAATTCTGCCCACTTCTTCCCACGAACAAGTAAATAATACCGAATAATCGGGCATTTGGCAAGGGATTTATAAAAAAAATTTAATAATTTGTTTGGGTAAAAAATGACAAAAAAGCACCCCCAAAATCTACATTTCGGGGGTAAGATTATACAAACGATACAAGATTTAGTTTTCGGTGGGATTAGGTGGGCAAAAAACGATAGATTTTAATTTTCCGTGGGAAATCAGATACCGTACAACCGCATCACATATAATGCTGAAAACGAGCATCACCACTGCCAGAACCTGGGAAACCGCAAGCGTTGTGCCGGGGATAAAAAGTGTATCCGTGCGGATGCCTTCTATCCAGAATCTCCCCAGGCCATAACCTGCCAAGTACAAAAGTGCAATCTCTCCGTAAAATTTCCTTACTTTTCCGAAGAGGACCAGAAGGATCACAATTCCGATATTCCACAGACTTTCATAAAGGAATGTGGGGTGAACCTGAATAAAGTTCTCTCCTTCTCCTATATGTGCCTGTAATGACTCGGATATATCTCTGGCTCTTACCGCAGCTATCGGAAGACGCATTGCGAAGATATTATCAGTATATTCTCCAAACACTTCCCGGTTAAAGAAATTGCCCCATCTGCCTATCGCCTGTCCGAGTATTAGTCCCGGAACACAGGTATCCAGCAGTCTGAGGGCGTTCAGTTTCTTTATCCGGCTATATATGTACACAGTAAGAAACGCGGCAATGACACCGCCGTATATTGCAAGTCCGCCCTGCCTGATATTAAATATCTGCTTCGGATCGTTCTTATAATAATCCCAGGCGAATATCACATAATAAATTCGCGCGCCAAGGACACCGAAAAAAACTCCGTAGTAGAAAAAGTCCCAGATAATCTCTTTGCTCCAACCCTCGCGCTTTGCAATCCATGCAGCAAGTGTGCCTCCGGCAAACATGCCAAGGACAACCGCAATGGCATAGAATTTAATATCGAAGCCAAATACAGTGAAGCAGTCAGGAACATTCTTTAAATATATATGCAGATTTGGAAATGATATATCTGTAGGATTCATCATACGTTAAATCTGAAAAGGATAACATCGCCGTCCTGGACCACGTACTCTTTTCCCTCGATACGCACGATTCCCTTTTCCTTTGCGGCAGCAATCGAACCGTTATCAAGAAGATCCTGGTAATTGATCACTTCAGCCTTAATAAAACCTCTCTCAAAATCGGTGTGGATCTTGCCTGCAGCCTGAGGAGCCTTGGTGCCTTTCTTAATCGTCCATGCACGGCACTCATCCTCACCGGCAGTAAGAAAACTCATAAGTCCGAGAAGATCATAGCTTGCCCTGACAAGCTTCTCAAGACCTGATTCCTTAAGTCCGAGTGCATCAAGAAATTCCTTCTTCTCTTCTTCATCAAGTTCAGATATCTCTTCTTCCGTTCTTGCAGAAATAACGAATACCTCAGAGCCTTCTTTTGCGGCAAAGTCGCGTACCTTCTTTACCTGCTCGTTGGATGCACCGTCATCGGACAGATCTCCGTCTTCCACATTGGCAGCATAGATCACGGGCTTATCAGTAAGGAGATTGAACTCTTTACGGAATTTCAGTTCATCCTCATCCTCTGTAACAAGGCTTCTGGCGGCGTTATTCGCCTCAAGATGCGCCTTGAATCTTTCAAGCAGATCAAGTTCCTTCGCTGCAGTCTTGTCCATTCTCGCAGTCTTGGCGACCTTGGCGATGCGCTTTTCAAGGACTTCAAGATCAGCAAAGATAAGTTCAAGATTAATAGTCTCGATATCTCTTATGGAATCTACGCTTCCATCCACATGGATTACGTTATCATCATCGAAACATCTTACAACATGAACGATAGCATCAACCTCACGGATATTGGCAAGGAACTGGTTTCCAAGACCTTCGCCCTTGGATGCACCCTTTACAAGACCCGCGATATCAACGAACTCGATAGTAGCGGGGGTAACTTTCTTGGTATTGTATAACTTTCCGAGCTTTTCAATCCTTTCATCAGGAACGGCTACCACTCCCACATTGGGATCTATTGTACAGAACGGGAAATTCGCAGCCTGTGCTCCCGCCTTTGTTATCGAATTAAAAAGTGTGCTCTTTCCTACATTAGGAAGACCGACGATTCCCAGTTTCATTTTTCTTATGTCTCCTTAAATATATTTCAGGTTTTCTACAATATAAATAAGCCTAAATGCGTACGCTTTAAAATAGCACACTCAGACTCTTTTTTCAAATTCCGTCACCATATTTAATTATTGCCTTGTCTTTCTTTTCCATGGTCCTTTTTTATTGACTTTGCCATGTTACGAAACTAAAATGAAATCGAAAATCAACCTGATTTTCCAATTCTCAAAGAAGGGTGGTGATCATATGAACAGCGACAGTCGAAGTACCGATTCTGTTCCCCGAAGTACGCATTATATGATCACGGCATTTTTTCGCCTCACCACCCGGAATTCCCAGAAATAAAAAATCCACCGGTTGAGGCGGGCTTTGCCGTCTTAACGGAGGATTTAAAATGGAAGAAAAAAACTTCGATGAGCTTCTGTCTCTCCTGGAAAACAAGGAGTATAAGAAACTTCGTGAGATTTTGTCCGAACACAACGATGCCGATGTTGCTGCATGGATAGAAGAACTCAATGAAGAACATATGCTGAAGCTGTTCCGTATCTTGACCAAAGACCAGGCTGCGGACGTCTTTTCATACCTTGATGTCGATCTCCAGCAAAAGATCATAAGCGCCATGTCCGATAAGGAAGCTGCAGGGATCATCGATAACCTGATGGCCGATGATGCTGCAGACCTCATGGATGAAATGCCGGCAAATATGGTCACAAGGATCCTTGCCAATGCAAGCCCCGACACAAGACGCGAGATCAATCAGCTCCTGCGCTATCCCGATGACAGCGCCGGAAGCATAATGACCACCGAGTATGTGGATCTTAAGGAAAGTTCCACCGTAAAAGAAGCCATCAACCGCATCCGCAGAGTCGGTGTTGATTCAGAGACCATCAATGTCTGTTATGTCCTTGACAGCGGAAGGCATCTCCTTGGAACCGTGGCTCTAAGATATCTCCTGCTTTCAGATGATGATGAGATAATCGGGGATATAATGCATGAAAATGTCATTGCCCTTAATACACTGATGGACCAGGAAGAGGTTGCTTCCCAGTTCAAAAAATACGACTTTACAACAATGCCGGTTGTTGATAATGAAAACAGACTTGTCGGAATTATTACAGTCGATGATATCGTCGATATCATGGAAGAAGAGGCTACCGAAGACATGGAAAAAATGGCAGCTATTCTCCCGTCTGATAAAACATATATGAAGACCGGAGTGATGGAAACCTATAAAAAGAGGATTCCATGGCTTCTCCTTCTCATGGTCAGTGCAACATTTACCGGTGCCATCATCAAGTCATTTGAAGATGCACTCAGCGTATGTGCCGTACTTGTAGCATATATACCTATGCTGATGGATACAGGCGGAAATGCCGGCGGTCAGGCATCCGTAACAGTAATCCGTGGTCTTTCTCTTGGAGAGATAGAATACTCCGACGTTCCCGGAGTTATATGGAAAGAAGTAAGAGTTGCCGTATTCTGCGGTCTGACTCTTGCTGCGGCCAACTTCGTAAAACTCCTTGTATTCGACCGCCTTACCATCCCCGTAGCACTTACCATATGCCTCACACTTATTGCGGCAGTTCTGATGGCCATGCTTATCGGATGTATGCTTCCGGTTGGGGCTAAACGTCTCGGTTTTGACCCTGCGGTCATGGCCAGCCCCTTCATCACAACTATCGTAGATGCACTCTCCCTGCTGGCATATTTCAGGATTGCAACTATGATTCTGAAGTTATAGAATCGGTCCTCTCTACCGGTCTCAGATACCCTACTCTTCCATTTTCTCTTCTCTTTTTTAATATTTTATTGAGGTTAGCATCTGCTAACTATTGCGTTAATATACAACTCAATATCGTGTTTATCAAACACAATATTCTTATTTGCAGAACAAACGCGTAAAAGTGACTGATACAGCATTATCAAAGCAGAATAGCCAGTCCGAAAAACATAAAAGCATTTGCGATGTTTCCTTTTGCCGGAACTTTAGTAGGCGCAAGTATAAGGAATGCCGGAAAAGTATTAAAAACACACGCCCACCAGGGCAGGTCCGTCTTTCCGGCTACCACAAGAACAAACAGCATGACAGCATATACCAACAGTCCCACATATGCAATCGCTGCAATGATAGTACTCCTGAAGAAATCCGTAACAGCCTTAAGAGCATCATCCGTTCTTCCCAGCTTTACATAAAACCACTCAACAGCCCCACACAGAACATGATGCGCTGAGATTAAAACCATAAAGAACATAGATGCAATGAGCATGATGTTTCCGATGGCCGGATTTGTCGTACAAATCCATCTGCTTATCTCTATGTAGCCGAAACACGCCATAAACAGCGCAACCACTCCGATGAGCATCGCCAGTTCAATCTGCTTTAAGGACATTGATGAAAAAGTCTTCTGCATCTTCTCATTGTCCCTTATATCCGAAAAATCAAATCTTCCATCCTTTGTATATGCCAGCATACAATCCGTGATACCGCAGATTACATGTCCTATGGCGGCTATTATAAGACTGATCTTCATGGTCATCCCCCTACCGTATCCTCTTATGTCAGATTTCCATCATATGCTTTATTTATTATCATAATTAATTTCTTCGGCTCCTTATGTACCAACTCGGCATGTCCGGATATCCCTTTATATACAACAACTCACTACCTGTTATAAAACTCTAATGCCTTTGAGGCGAACTCCCCTGGATGCATCATTACAAATTCTCCGTGCATCATATCCGGTATCTTTACAAGTTCAATCTGAGGAAGATATTTCTGATACCACTTCAGATCACGGAATCTGGATCCCCATTCTTCAGTCCCAAGCCAGAATTGTATTTCAGTACCAAGCTTTGGTGCAGGATGAGGAACAGCATAGTTATTTGCAGACCAGAATATATTCCAGATTGTCTTATTACTGTAGGTTTTCAGGTACTCTTTGATCTCTTTATATTCTTCATCTGCTCTTTCAGGATTTCTGGCAAATCGCTCTGGTGGAAAAGCTGTTTTCATTAGTTCTATCGATGCCCTTCCTGCTTTAAACACCAGAAAATCTCTTACACACAGCAGTTTACAGATTATTTTCGGATACTCATATGGTGCTGTCCCGGCATCTATTATTGCTTTCTTAACAGGAATACCCGCAGTCACCAAAAAGCGCGTGGCCATACCGCCGCCATAACTGAGACCATAAAGTGCATCCAACCTGCTTATCCCATGCTTTCCAAGCCATTCTGACACATCGTCCACGGTTTTCTCAACAGATATAAAATCAGTGTGTTCTTCAGGATCCTGAGCATCAGGCACAACCAGCAGCACATGAAAAGATTCTGCCAGTTCTTCGGCTGCATATGCATGATCCTGCCATGATTCACAGCTTCCGGGAAAAAACAGCAATACTCTGTCCTTTTCTCTTCCATACTCCCTGATATACATACTCTTGCCCTTTCACTACAAATAAAAAAACTACCGGCCATGCATCAATACATGTCAACTATTTCTTTGCTATTACGGTAATCCAGGGTTTATCCTTATGGTGATCTGACTGAACTTCAGAAAAACCTGCGCTCTTAAGAGCTGCCTCAATCTCATTAATGGTATGACACTTCATACCTTCGATAATCTGTTCAAATTTAAGACTTGCCTCATCGGTTCCGTCGGATTCATTGACAATCATGAATACTCCGCCGGGTTTAAGTACTCCGGCAACCTGAGTAAAGCATTTTTCAAGTCCGGGCCAAAAATAGATAGTTTCAAACGCAGTTGCAAGATCAAAGCTCTCTTTCGGAAGTGTCAGTGCTGATACATCACCCTGCTGCACTTTACACCGTCCGCTTTTAATGGCTTCAGAATTGTATTCTGTTGCCTTTTGAACCGATACTTCCGAATAATCAATTGCAGTAACCTTTGCATTCGGATATTTATTTAGCAATTCTCCGGCATTTCTTCCTCCACCGCATCCTAGCTCAATTATATGTTCAGGTCTGACAATCGTAAGATGAGACATTCCCCAGTCTGCCATTTTTGCATGCCCACCGTTCATACCATTTACCATCATTTTTCCAAGTACACCTTCAGGCTTTCTTGTCTGACTTACAAAATTCTTAAAAAGACCCATCTCCGATTTCCTCCTTATAAACATTTATGTTCAGTATTAAATTATCATGATATCGAATGGTTTATGGTTAGATTCAGCTAACCTAACCTCATAATTTTACTCCGCATTCAAGCGGAGTATAAAAAGAATTATATTGATATTTAGTTAGCGATATCTAACTGAAATATATTAGCATTTGTATTTATTATAATCAATGGCTTTTTGCAAAATAATTCCTGCCATATTTCAGGCAGTCTTTCAGGTTATGATCATACAAGATTAGAGAATGTGATCAGCATCATAAGACAGAAGAAAAACGCAAATGATATGGTTCCTTTATCAGAATGCTTCCCGGCATTCATCGATGGTATGTTCTCTTCTATTACCAAAAAGGCAATTGCACCACCGGCAAGCGACATTGTAAACAGAAGAATTCCGGGAAAAGCAGTCACTATCATCAACATCAGAATACCAATAAAGGGTTCAATAATACCGGAGACAACTCCCATCAGGAATGACTTGCTTTTTTCCTCGCCACCTGATCGTATAGGTGCTGATACAATGATTGCTTCCGGAATATTCTGAACAGCAATACCAATGGTAAGAGCAAAAGCTGCCGCAAGTGATACTTCATCTGATTTGTTAAGAGCCCCGGCAAACATAATTCCAATTGCCATTCCTTCAGGAACGTGATGTATCACTTCAGACAGCATCACCTTAAATGAATACTTCAATCTGTTGGAAAGACCTTCCTCAGCATTTATAAAAACATGCGTATGGGGCACTATCTTATCAAGCATGTACTGAAATCCTATACCCAGTATAAATCCGACAGCAGCTGTTGTTACCTTACCCTGAAGAATTGACGGATATAACAGGGTCCACATGGAACATGCCATCATAATACCACCGGCCATTCCCATCATAACTGACTTAAAACCATCCTTAATCTTTTTGTCAGTAACAAATACCAGTGATGAACCAAGTACAGTCCCGAGCAGAGGGATAAGTAGTCCGAACAGAACATCTCCATTATCCATAAATTCCAGTAGTCCGAGATGTTCAAATAATATCTTGAGGCCTATGAATACAAGTACAAATCCACCTGCCGCTTCAGCTCCTGACTTGAATCGTGTTCCAAAAACATTGCCTATTTTGACCCCCAGGCATGAAAAAGCAAATGTTGTCGCCATGATGATCAGACATCCGATAACAGTATTGATCAGTTCAGGGGCATCGATCAAAGACACGGGAACCGCCACAAAAGTAATTCCGACAGCAAGTGCATCAATTGATGTGGCAACCGCAAGTATGAACATGGATCTTACATCAAAACCTGCTCTGGTCTCCTCTTCCTCCGAGGAAAACGCTTCCCTTATCATATTTACACCGATAATTGAAAGCAGAACAAACGCCAGCCATGGTGCTATTTTGTTTATTATAAACTCAAGTTTCGATCCAAGAACATATCCAGTAAATGGCATAAGTCCCTGAAAGAAACCAAACCATATACCACACAAAAGCACCTGTTTTAAGTTAGCCTTTTTTGTTTCTATACCCTTACATATAGAAACAGCAAATGCATCCATGGAAAGTCCTATCCCAAGGAGCAATAATTCAATCAATCCCATAACATTTCTTCCGATCTGCTATTGCATTTTAAAACCCGGATATAGCCTTACCTATACCCGGGTCACCATGACACCTGTCAACCTCACGCATAGTATCACTATACATGAGTCTCGCAATTTAAAACAAGCCAGGTCTTCCGACCAGTATGTTGACTTGTTGCGCTGTGCGCTTGCTACTCCCTCATGAAATTACTGAGGTATATTAGCACATGAGAGAAAATACTGTCAAATCAGTACCAGTCACCATCAAAACAGATCATATACATATACTTTTTACAAGTCCACACCATTCATCAGGATGAACCCCAAGGAATTCTTCATGGCGCATATCCTGTTCGTGTATCACCGGATTCTTAAAATACTTTCTGTAACGGGCAACAGCATTATTACCGGATTAGATTTTTCTCCAAACTCATGAATATTCATTTAATTTCTCCAGTGTGTCCCATCTCTTTCAGTAAGACCAGACCAAGTATCAGAACGAGCGCATGTCCAAAGGATTCTGTTCCATGATCAAGCTGATTTACAGGCCATGGGAATAATGTGAACAGATTACCGATCACCCCCGGCAACATCATAGGATTGCAAAGTGTAGCCACGATTCTCGCTGCTGTACTCTTAAGAGGTATAACCCTCTTCCAGACCAGAGTTATCATGATCACTGTCAATCCGATGTCACACAAAACATAGGCAATGATCATAGGTGCGGCATTGGCATAGAAGACTCTGTTCGCAATATCTGCCGCAGTCTGCATGTCACCATAGGTTTGATATACATATTTAAATATCAGTGCTACGGTCATAAAAATGGCATGCACATATGCCCATGAAACAGTGCCTGTTATATAGGCAATCCTGAACAATCTTACCCATATATGATTTCTGGAATCACCCTGTAGCAGAACATGTTTTTTCAAAAGACCATACATACAATGAAAACCCATGTAGTAAAGAAATGTTCCAACAAAACCACAGAGAATACTGGCATACATTCGCCAGGTTCCCATTTCAAGATATGCGATACGGACCATGAAACCTATGCTTTCCGTAGTCTGTCCATTTCCGGTTGCGGCAAACATAAAATCTCCAATCACATATAAAAGGCATCCTATAATACCTGCGATCAGTAGTATCCTATTTCTTTCATATGTACTCATTTTTTGACCTCTTCTACCAGTTTTTAAGTACCTGTTGCACCTTTCTGTCTATATCCATCCTGGTCTTCCTGCATTCCTCCGGATGTTCCTTTGCTGATTTAAAAAGCTTACCAAGAATAAACTTACTTCCGAATGGTAAAACCATTTTGATCATGGATTCCGGAAAGACAAAATGCGTACCATATTCATAGGTAAGGGCATCATATGTACACGCATGTGGAATAGACTTCAGTCTTTCATCCATTCTCTGAACATACTTATATGCATTCCACAGTGTATCGTCTTTAGCCCCTACCATAAGGACATGTCCATGGATGTTTTCGACCCTGATTTTCTCATCCTCCTGCAGTGGATGCCTTCTCTCACTTTCCTCGAACATCTCTACCGAACAGAGCATATTGCCGGTTCCTTTAGTCTCTTCCATGATCTTCTGCCAGTATTCAGGATGTCTGTATGCAAAAGGAAAATATTTAATAGGCTTTCCATTATATGAAACCGTTGATTCTCCGTCTCCGGGCCTTTCCTTCATTCCATCCTTACCATCCTGATAGAATCCCTCCATAACAAAATCACTTGGAGTAAACGCCAGCGTCATGGTGATATCGCTAAAATAAGAAGCTGCAATAAGTGCAAGCATCGCCGTTGTGGATCCACCGATTATACCAATCTTTATATTTCCCTGAGATTTCAAATAAGCTATAGCCTTTTCAAAACGCTCCAAGGGATAATTGTGGTGACCGTAATCCTTTTTTGCAGGTGCCATTGCAAGACAGTTGTACCCTCTTCCGCGAAGCCATCTCACGGCATTTCTGCACAGCAATCCATCTACGTCATCTCCCAGCATAACAATAAAAGCATGATCACTCATACTCTTATTCGGATAGTATGCCCCATAAAATCCATCTTTATCCGGCTCAAACAAAATACCTTTCATAGTGTTATCTCTTTTCTGACTTTCCTTTACTTAATCACTTGTTATCCAGTCGATGATCTCTTTTTCCGTTTTTTCAAAGTAGAACAGATTTTCTTTTCTGTATTTTCCAAAAGTCCTGTACATCATTCCAATGAGTGGGATCATGCGATACAATTTCTTTTCTCGTTCCCTGTTTGGCATAAGACCATTTAGGTGACTCCCATGAGGGTATATAATGACTTTTACATCTTTACTGTACCCGGCAGTCTTAAGGCCATATTCAAGCACTCTGACTGAATATTCAGCGGGCCAGGCCTCATCCTCATCACCTGCTATAAGAAGTATCCTGGCACCTGATGTATCAGGAGTTAGTTTTGCTGACTTTACCTTTTCAATGTTCGTATATGCATCGTGATATGCCACCCACATTCCTGTTACTTTGCATTTTGCATCCTGATGTTTTTGGTATTTTCCTGCTTTGACCTTTGAGAAATCCGCTGTCACAAACGGTATATCCTCACCTTTCCATGTTGCAACGCTTTGACCTGTCATTGTCTTTTTATCATTTAAGGTACCTTCAAACGGTACATGCGTAGGACTAACCATGACAATTATCACAGCCCTGTCACTTCCGTTATCAGGTTCAGCAAGATGTCCGACAAAACCGTGTTGTTTATAATTGAAATCCTCGTGTCTCATCCTATTATCACACTTTTATTATCATTTTATGATCAGGCACATAATGCCTGAAAGAATTGCTGATATGACTGCCATTCCCACAGTGCCCATGATCCATTTTTTCTTCTTGTCATTCGTCGTGATGTATGGTCTCAGATCCTCTGTTCCGGGAATGATCCAGGAATTTGTATGTCCAACCCAGTATCCGTCAACAAGAATCCTGTCAATGAGATTCATGATTGAAAGGATCATAAACATCTGCCAGAATCCGCTTTTAAAGCCTCTCGCTCCGTTGATTGCATAAGCACACACAAGAACATAAACGAAATATCCGGGGATGCACAAGCATTTAAATATTATGCTTCTTCTTTTTATCTTCTCAGCTGTGGTAAGTCCTTTTTTAATCACACGATTTTGAACTTCGCTGCTATACATATGAACCATACCAACCGCACCGTTTCTGATACCTATGGCACATATAAGATACAATAGAAATCCAAGACCGAGACCTTCAAAGATAACTTTCAAGAAAAGCATTAGATATCCTCCTTTTAAAATAGTGAACAAATCCATGCTGCAAGAGCTGAAGCTGCAGGAAATATCACCAGAAGTTTCAGAAGCTGACTCTTGATGTTGTACCCATACTTTCTGTTCGCATACACACTTTCAACCTCCGGAAAATAAAACTGAAAAAAATGAAACTTCATAAGTAGAAAATAGTCAAAGCAGACCATGTCGTAGATCTTATATATGGTAAAGATCAGCACAAACCTAAGAAAGAACTGCAAAAATGAAAACTCACTTCTGAAGCCATCCCAGATGGAGATCACTCCAACACCGATGATCATAAGAAAACTGAAAACCATAAGTGTCCATCCGATGCATCTTGCACCATAGAACAGTTCCTTATCCCTTGGTATAAGTGCTTCCTGTGCCTCTTTCGGTGCAGAAGAAAAGAATTTCTTATCCTGAATAAAAGCAACTGCTGCGAACATCATAAGCGTGATTGCTACGCAAAAGACAATTGCGAGAAATAATGTTAAAAACATGATATAACTCCTCCATTTCTACAGCAGACCTGTATTTCTATTTTCTGCAATCAACAATTAGCATCAGCTAACCTAATAGCAAAATTATATACTCTTATTCATTCTTCCTGGCTTTTGACATATTCAGAAGCAGTCCGGTGAATGTAACAAGGCTACCGAAGCTCAGCCATCCTGTCGATATCGCATATGCCCATGCATGTTCACCTGCAAGTTTCATGACCACTATATCGATTATTCCCACAAGCATCGAAAAAACCCAGCACCATCCCGGATATGGTGTCCTTCCCTTTGCAAAGGCCATTATCTGAACTATATTCATGACCATAAAAAACACAAAAAATATACTTGTGACAGGAAGAAGAAACATCTTGGCAAATTTCAGTGCTTCATCTATTGCATGAAAATAATCTATCCTGGCGACAGCATTATGATGATATATTGTGGCACAACACATCACATGACAGAACGGACCGAAAACAAGCATTCCGATAAGTCCTGCCCTGTAAGCATGTGCATACTTTTGAGATTTGGATGCAATGAGTCTGTATATTCCAAAGAAACACATGGTCTCGATAGTTATTCCTATCATACCTAACGTAGCAGACCAGAATATCCTCGAATCCGAAACCTCATTATATCTGGAAAAATACTGTTCCATCCCTGTCAGCGCCGGATCAGGTGTTCCCCATCCAAGGACCATGTCTCCGCCGACTAGTGCTAAAAGAGAAGCTATTATTCCAAGTTTAAATAGATGTGCTATCCTGTCCCAATCCGGTTTCACGTATTCAGCCTTCATACAATCTTACCTTTAAAATTCCTCGCAGATTCATATTCAAGCAAACAGCATAACAACCAAGCCTACTACAAGGCACGCGGGCAATCCCAAAAGAGAGCCAATGCAGCTTTGCTTAATGTGGAACAGATAGTCATGGTATTCTTTCATATCCTCTGTTCCCGGAATGCGTACCCGTTTTGAATGACAGAACCATATGCAGTCAAGTACCAGAGCATCAAACCATGTAATTGACAACCAGATGATATAGGTATATCCGAATCCCTGTATGAAAGTCTGAGCATGATTGATCTTAACCATCACCAAAGCAGCAACTATTATCAGGACAATGATGGCAACTCCCTTACGGACCAGATCTTTCCCTTCAAATCTTCTTTCTGTCTCTTTGGTCAGCCCTCGTTGGACACGCCTATTACGTATTGCGGGCGGATAATCACTGATCACACCAATTGGATCCTTTGCCGTCATAGGCACTACTATCAGAGAAAACAACACAATTGCTATAAGACATTCAATAAACAGGATCATATCCATTCCTCACTATACTCACTAAATGATTACTTCTTTCTGCTGACAAGAAATCCATTATCATCTGTTGCAATCTCATACTCATTTGCCATAGGATTCCCGCTACCCACAACACAGTAATCGCAGTGATCACTATTGCCGCAAGTACCGCATCGGATAAGTGTTCCATGAATCTGCTCTATCCCGAAGAAATCAGAGTTGCATAAAACCGGCAGGACATGTAGCAGATTATGCTTTTTGGCAAATTCTGCATTGGGACACTGGGTAAAACTATATCTGGCTATATGCTTTTCCTTGTCATATGGCACTCCGACATTTATGAATCCTTCAGGATACTTTGCGATATCTCTTCTGTCACCATCCCCGGTTTTCTGGAATACTTTATTAATAAGCCACATATCGAATGAACGGTTGAGATTCATCACATTACCCAGCTTAACAAACGGCCCCATAAACAGATTGGCAACAAAATCCTGAATTTCAGATATAGGCGGCTGATCCGGAAGATTCGGATACATTGAGAATATGATCAGTCCACCGTAGATAGCCATTGCATGAACATTTTTTCTGCCACCATAATCAGGCAGATCGATCAGGTATTCGTTGTACTGCTCTTCTGTTTTCCTCCAGATTTCTGCAGCTTCATCCCTGCCATATCGTTTTTCCAGCCATTCCTTTATCGGTTCACAATACGGAAGATCAGAAATCATTATATGATTATCTGCCATATGTTAATCTCCTTTGATTCCCGGATCAAATACCGTTTGCAGATTACATCATTCCACATTCTTAAGCGCCACATCCATGGGAATCCTCTTGATCCTGAAGAAGTCTATAACAGAGACAAATGTATATCCGATCAGAAGATATACGATGGACAAAACCATCGATTCTACAGACATATAGAATGCGAAGTATCCGTCAAAATTCATCAGGAACACGCCAAATACCCATATCATCAGACAATATCCGATTACAAAACTGACAATGGCAAATATGATTACCACTATGGCTGTGGGTATAATATAAAGCGCTCCTATTTCTCCATTTTTAAAGCCGAGTATTTTCACCATTGAAATTGAATGTTCGTTTCTTTCGATGATTATCTTGGCGAGAAGATATATGAGAGCTGCCGCCAGGATAACAAGGGCATATTTGAACATCCTGATGATCGTTCCGAATGAATGATTGAGCTGTACTGTTACCTTCTTGATATCATCTGATGTAATGACTGTTGCAATATACTGATCATCTATATCAGTGATCTCATTATTTGAAAAATATCCTGAGAATTCATCCTCATCTTTTTCAAATATCGTATTAAAATTATCGATATTCATAAATGCGGCAATTCCACCGTCATAATCCACAAAGCCTGCTACGGTAAAATCATAGGACTGATTCTCATATTCCTCATGAAGCGTTATGGGGTCACCGACTTTTAATCCGAACTTGTTGCTGAATGCGCTGGATATATATACTTTCCCTTCTGAAGTTTCATCCGGGATATTAATGTAAGTACTATCCGGTACAATACCATAAACTGTTACGCTCTCATCTCCTCCGGTTCCCATTCCTTCACGCATTCCGCTGCTTACCTTGGGATAAAGCAGGGAAACTGCTCCGAAGCGTTCGGCTGATTCTTCAGATGTGGTTATGATCTCATCATCGTCATCGGTGCTGCTCATCAGCATATACTGATAATCCGCAAATACCATTTCGGGAGCCTTTTTTGCATAATGATCAAGAGAATCGGGAAGGCCAAAGGCAAAACAAAGCATCAGTTCAATGAAGATAACACCGAAAATAAGTACGATGTAATTAGGTATATTTTGGAACAAAATCCTCAGTCTGAATCTTCTCATAAAAGACCATCGAGGAAGTCTCATAGCCTTTGTTCTCTTCGTCTTTATCAGATCATGTCTCAGAAAACGAAGCGGGCTAATCTGTAATTTCCTGACAATGATGAACAGATTGATGAAGAACATCAGTAAAAGAGGAATTACGGTAGTCTTGGCCAGTGCGTCAGAACTCCATACAAGTCCGCATGTCGGAAGGCTGTAACTTTCGTAATACATATTGACCATAAAATCCTTGAAAGCCGTATAGCCCAGAACATTACCGATGATTGCACCTATCAGGGTAACGATTACCGGCATGGACATATAATGGATCGTAAGTTCTCTCCTGCTGTACCCGGAAGCTCTCAGTGTTCCTATTACTGTACACTCTTTATCAATGGTATTACTGATTGTGATTGCGAATATGAAGGCTATTACTCCGATGAGGATATAACAGAGTATTGCCGTAGCGGACGAATCACCTTCGATATCGGTTATTGCAAAATTGCTTGCCTGACTGGCATATTCAGGCAGATAATCCTCTATCTCATTATCATAAACAAGAGTCTGAGTGATGATTGATTTCATGAATCTTTCGGAATAGTCTGCCTGTTCGATTTTATCAGCAGGTTTTGTATCATATTTAAAAGCATAATTGTAATGGATCCTTGATGTGAGTGAATCAAAGCCATCAGGAGTTACCATTGCAACATCAAATCCGAACGCATCGAACATCATGTCTTTATTGGATTCATGAAGTGTCAGGTAATTAACATATGAAAGAAGTCCAACCACCTCAAACTTCTTAGTTCCAACTGTGATACTGTCACCTATCTCAACCCCCAGATTGGATGCATGCATCCTGTCTATGGCAATCTCGTCAGCAGTCTCGGGAGCACGTCCATAATTGAAAGATGCCATATCTATGGTTGAATCACTCCTAAATATCCTTACATTGGCATCAGTTACACCATCGTTATTATCATCTTCATCTTCTTCCCTGTAGAAATGCTCATATACTGTCACAGGAACAGGAACAAAGCCTTCATCGTTCAGTTCATATCTGTCTGCAATCTTATCCCATTCTTCATCAACAGCTTTGATCACCTCATTATGAGCTTCCTCGTATGCCTCATCTACAGCCTTCCTGAACTCATCAGAATCTCTTGCTTCTTCAAGCGCTTCGTCAAAGTTTTCTTCTATTGCCTTATCTATCTGCTCCTTAATAACTTCTTCATCGGTAATACCGTAGAACTCGCACTGTGTTCTGACGCCTTCTTCTATCGCTTCCGTAACCCTTTCAGACAGTTCTTCTTCTATCGCTTCGGCTACCTTTTCATCAGCCTCTTTCATTCCTTCACTGATAAAGTATTCACGGACATCAGCTATTTCGCCTGATGCTATGGCATCAATCAGTTCCTGTGAAGCCTTTTTGGACAATTCAAAACGTCCGTCCTCGAGATTAAGATCATCCCTGTTTGCATAGACAGAAGCAAGCATGCTGTCGTGTCCGACATACATACCCGATATAACGCTGATCATCACCACCATGAACACTATGATAACCAGATACTTATGCCACTCCGAAACAAGTTCCTTCGGAATTCTTTTTATAAGAGGATTTCTCATGATCAGCCTCCTTACCATTCAAGCTCGGAAGCCGGAATTTTCTTATCATTGAGGTCGTTATGACGAACAACGCCGTCTCTGAGTTTGATCACGTGATCAGCCATATATTTGATGGCTTCATTATGTGTGACCATTATGATCGTACTACCATATTTCTTATTACAGTCCTCAATCAGCGCAAGTATCTCCTTGGATGTCTTATAATCCAGAGCTCCCGTGGGTTCATCGCACATAAGAATATCCGGATTCTTAACAACAGCTCTTCCTATAGATACTCTCTGCTGCTGTCCTCCGGATAACTGATTGGGGTATTTATATTTATGATCCTGAAGTCCGAGAGTTGTAATAACCTCCTCCACATCAAGAGGCTTATCCGAAAGATATGCTCCGACTTCAATATTCTCTTTAACATTGAGATTTGGAATAAGATTATACATCTGGAATACATATCCGAGATGTTTTCTTCTGTAGAGAGTAAGCTGATGCTCGTTCATATCCTCGAGCTTATCTCCGTTAATGCTGACATATCCCGAATCGGGAGTATCGATACCTCCGATGATGTTAAGAAGAGTTGACTTGCCCGAACCCGAAGGTCCGAGAAGAACACAGAATTCACCCTTTTTCACGGTAAAGTCCATTCCACGAAGAACATCCTGCTTAGCCTCTCCCGTTCCGAAACTCTTCTTCAGATCACTGATTTCCAAAAATGCTTCACTGCTCATACTGTTCCTCCAAACGTTAATCTATAGTTTGTTCGAAAAAGTATCCCTTGATCTGCAATAAAAAAACCAAGTACAGTTTTAACTATACCTGGTTACATATCCGGAATCAGAAACCTCACGTATAGTTAAACTATACATGAGTCTCGCAATTTAAAACAAGCCAGACCGGAAATACTTCACGGCCATGATGTTGACTTGTTGCGCTGAGCGCCTGCTACTCCCCCATGGGAATTATTGATAGTAACCTAACACAGATAGCAAAAACTGTCAAATCAAAAATATTTTTTCAAACATGTTTTTTACAATCGATTCATGAATTCTCTTATCCCAATGCCACATCCAGTGCCATCATAAGGCTGAATCCTGCGGCGAATGCAACAACTCCAATATTGGAATGTTCTCCTTCTGACATCTCCGGTATCAACTCCTCTACCACAACATAGAGCATTGCGCCTGCGGCAAAAGAAAGAAGGTACGGCATTGCGGGCACGACAAGACCGGCAAGTATAACTGTCAATCCACCAAATACCGGCTCTACTGCACCTGACAAAACTCCCAGCACAAACGATTTCGGTTTACTCTTTCCCTCCGCATATAAGGGCATAGAGATGATAGCTCCTTCCGGAAAATTCTGTATGGCGATACCAAGAGCAAGGGCAAGGGCACCTCCTGCAGTGATATTTGATGACTCATTAACAAGTCCCGCATAAACCACTCCGACAGCCATGCCTTCAGGAATATTGTGAAGTGTCACTGCCAAAACCAGCATAGCTGTTCTTGTAAGTTTACTCTTGGGGCCCTCAGTCTGGTCAGCCCTCTCAATGCTCCTGTGAATATGAGGTATTACATGATCAAGGAACAAAAGAAACAATATTCCACACCAGAAACCGATAAATGCCGGAAAAAATGCAAATCTCCCCTTATCCGATGCCTGTTCTATCGCAGGAACAATAAGACTCCATATTGAAGCAGCGACCATCACTCCGGCAGCGAATCCGGTCAGTGCTCTCTGAATTCCTGCCTTCAGATCCTTCTGTAAAAAGAAAACACATCCCGCTCCGGCGGCAGTTCCGATAAAAGGTATCATCAATCCCGTAAGGATAGTGTCCATATTATAAATTTCCTTTCATTAGGCATGCAGTTAGTCACCACTAACCCCATTGCATATTTTTACTCCGCCCGAAGACGGAGTAAAAATACAAGTGAGGATGGAAAACTCCAGTTAGTTATCACTAACCATTTGTTAGAATACAGTGTTCGCTTTAATATGTCAACGATTTTATTATACAGAAGCAGTACTTATAATAAATCAAAGTCTGTTATATTTAACGAGAGATGTTTGGATCTGGTCACAGAATCCCTGCATATTCATATCCGGCCTCTTCTATTGCAGCCTTGATAAGGTTTTCATTAACTTCTTTCGATGTAACAAGAACCACCTGATTCTCTTCATGTGACGGAGTTGCAGAATCTATTCCATCTATTGCTTCCAATGCTTTCTTTACATGTGCCTCACAGTGAGCACACATCATACCTTTAACAGAAATCTTCATATTCTCTTCCTTTCCCGAGTTTGTAAACTCATCTTGTATTATTATATCCTCATTTATGGCATTTTTTATCCTTTTATCTTTCTTTTTATCATATACATGTACAAAATTAAGACGCAGTGCATTGGATACAACGAAAAAGCTGGAAAGTCCCATGGCAGCTGCTCCGAACATAGGATTGAGTGTCCATCCAAACGCCTTAACATAACACCCGGCAGCAAGAGGGATTCCAATAACATTGTAGAAGAATGCCCAGAACAGGTTCTGGTGAATATTCCTTATGGTGGCCTTGGACAGTCTTATCGCTGCTGCTACATCACGGATACTGTTCTTAACGAGTACGACATCTGCAGCATCAATCGCAATATCAGTACCGGCACCTATAGCTATTCCAAGATCCGCTCTGGTAAGTGCAGGCGCATCATTTATCCCATCGCCAACCATTGCTACCTTACCATGTTCCATCAGTTTTCTTATAACTGCTTCCTTGCCATCGGGTTTTACTGAAGCGACCACTTCATCCACTCCGGCCTGTGCCGCAATCGCCCCTGCTGTAATCTCATTGTCTCCTGTGATCATGACTACATGAATTCCCTGTGATCTAAGCTCAGATACAGCCTCTGCGGAATCTTCCTTGATAGTATCAGCTACGGCAATTATTCCCAGAATTCTACCCTTTTCAGCTACAATTACGGGAGTTTTGCCCTGCATAGATAATTCCTTTAACTTATCATGCAGCTCCGAAACAATCCCACCGGTCTTCTTTGATATAAATTCCTTATTTCCACAGAATACTTCTCTGCCTGAAATCTTTGCCTTTAATCCCCCGCCTGAAACCGCTTCAAAATCCGTGGTATCAGCAAGAGACACTTTCATGGATGCAGAGTATTCGGTAATGGCTTTTGAAATAGGATGTTCACTCTTTGCTTCCAGGGCGTATGCCGTTTTTAGAAGATCATCTTCAGATACCCCATCGTACGAAAAAACATCAGTGACCTTCATAATACCGGTAGTGATCGTGCCGGTTTTATCCAGAGCTACAATCTGGGTTTTTCCGGCCTGTTCCAGTGATGCCGCAGTCTTAAAAAGTATTCCTGCTTTAGCACCAACGCCGTTTCCAACCATTATCGCAACAGGTGTGGCAAGCCCAAGAGCACATGGACAGCTTATCACGAGAACAGACACTGCTCTTGCAATGGCATATCCCATATCCTGTCCGGCTATGATCCATGCAATGAATGTAATGATAGCTATTGTTATTACTGAAGGTACAAATATACCCGAAACCTTATCAGCAATCTTTGCAATTGGCGCCTTTGTAGCGGCAGCGTCACTGACCATCCTGATGATCCCGGCCAGTGTCGTATCCTCTCCAACCCTTGTCGCTTCGCACACCAGATATCCCAATGTATTGATCGTAGCAGCCGATACTTTGTCACCCGGCTTCTTTTCTACCGGAACACTTTCCCCGGTAAGTGCAGATTCATTGACAGCACTCTCTCCTTCAGTCACTATCCCATCAACAGGAATACTGTCTCCCGGCCGGACAACAAACCTGTCACGTACTTTAACTTCATCTATCGGAACAGTCTTTTCACTTCCATCTATGATAATGACTGCTGTTTTCGGAGACAGATCCATCAGAGCTTTGAGTGCATTCGTGGTCTTCCCCTTAGACCTCGATTCAAGCATCTTGCCGACAGTGATAAGAGTAAGGATTGTTGCAGCAGATTCGAAATAGAACTGGTCCATATAATACATGGTAAGTTCAACATCTCCGGAAGCCACCGCCCCTGTCATGGCAAAAAGAGCTACTATACTGTATCCGTATGAAGCCGTAGCACCAAGTGCAACAAGCGTATCCATATTTGGAGCCCTGTGGATCAGTCCTTTAAATCCGCTTATGAAGAACTTCTTATTGATCACCATGATTATACCGGCAAGAAGAAGTTCATAAATCCCCATTGCCACATGATTCCCGTCCAAAAACGGAGGAAGTGGCCAGCCCCATAACATGTGCCCCATGGATACATACATAAGCGGAAGCAGAAAAAGCAGAGAAGCTATAAGTCTTCTCTGCATCTTTGGAGTTTCGGTATCAGTCAGAGAATCTTCATATCTATCACTCTGTCCTGTACTTCCTCCACCATTTTTCAGTTTTGCACCATACCCGGCAGCTTCTACAGCTTTAACGATATCTTCCGGAGAAGCTGAACCTTCCACTCCCATGGAATTTGTAAGAAGACTGACCGCACAGCTTTGAACTCCGGGAACTGCCGATACCGCCTTCTCAACTCTTGTCTGACAGGCGGCACAGCTCATCCCGGTAACTGTATACTGTTCCATACCTATTACCTATTGGTATTATTCATCTGAATCAAGGAATTTATACAGCAATCTGTATAATTCTTCTGCTTCCTTCTCATTCAGCGGAGACCCTTTTTCTGCAAGTTTTAAAGGTATATCCTTACATTTCTCTTTAAGTTTATCACCTTTTTTTGTAATGCCTATAAGGGTAATACGTTCATCCTCTTTAGATCTGGCTCTGGTAACGTACCCTTCCTTTTCAAGATTCTTAAGCAGTGGTGTAAGCGTACCGGCATCAAGATGAAGCGTTTTGCCAAGCTGACCTACAGTAACATTCTCCTTCTCCCACAGCACCATAAAGACAATATACTGTGTATAGGTCAGACCAAGAGGCTTAAGATACGGAGTGTATGCCGCAACAATCTTTCTTCCGCATGCATACATCGGAAAGCATAATTGATTCTCCAGTAGAAGCTGGTTATATTCCTGAGCCATAAATAATTACCTCATGTCATAATTTGTATCAAATTTAAAAAGATCATATCACAACAATCCCTCTACGAACTTATCCACCTCTTCCATTTTAGCTGTGGGTTCAAATCTTGCAACAACATTACCACTTCTGTCCACAATAAATTTGGTGAAATTCCACTTAATCTCTGGATTGTTCTTATAATCCTTATCAATCTTTGAGAGCATAACACCCATAGCAAGCGCAGCAGGTCCCTTTCCGAATCCTTCAAATCCCTTCTGAGACTTCAGATACTTAAAAAGAGGTGTTGCATTCTCACCGTTTACATCAGTCTTTTTCATCTGAGGAAACTGTGTTTTGTACTTCAGGGTACAGAATTCATGGATCTCTTCATCTGTTCCCGGAGTCTGCCCCGCAAACTGATTGCAAGGAACATCGATCACCTCAAATCCCTTGTCATGATACTTCTCATACATTGCTTCGATATCCTTGTAATGAGGAGTAAAACCACATCCGGTCGCGGTATTCACAACCAAAACAACCTTTCCTTCATAATCCTTCATGGATATCTCTTCGCCATTAGCTGCTGTAATACTCTGATCATAGAATCCCATAGTGTATACCTCCATAAGGCAGTCATTGTTGATGTTGACTATATTATATTTTATCAAATATTGTTTGTCAACACTTATTTTGAGCAGAGCGGATAATTGCTTTGAACAAGCAACTATCCGCTCTGAGAGAGAAAAAACTATGAGATTTACGGTCCTATCATTTCTTTACATGGAATGCATTCATTCCGGGATATACGGCACTGTCACCGAGCTGTTCTTCTATTCTGAGAAGCTGATTATACTTGGCAACTCTCTCAGAACGGCTGGGTGCTCCGGTCTTGATCTGGCATGTGTTAAGCGCTACAGCAAGATCGGCAATGGTGGTATCTGCCGTCTCACCGGAACGATGTGATGAAATAGCTGTGTATCCTGCATTGTGAGCCATCTTTATAGCTTCGAGAGTCTCTGATACGGATCCAATCTGATTAAGCTTTATGAGGATTGAGTTACCTGCTCCAAGGGAAATGCCCTTGCTGAGACGCTCGGTATTGGTAACGAACAGATCATCTCCTACGAGCTGTACCTTATTACCGATCTTAGCTGTCATCTTCTGCCAGCCTTCCCAGTCTTCCTCATCAAGACCATCCTCTATTGAGATTATGGGATACTTATCAACTAGGCTCTCCCAATGTGCTATAAGCTCATCTGAAGTAAATTCTCTGCCTGACTTGGGCTGCTTATAGAAGCCCTTTCCTTTTTCACTCTTCCACTCGGAAGCAGCTGCATCCATGGCTATCATGAAATCCTTGCCGGGTTCGAATCCGGCAACCTTGATAGCCTCAAGGATCTTCTCAATAGCTTCCTCATCACTCTTAAGCTGATTGGGAGCAAATCCTCCCTCATCACCTACCGCAGTTACATCGCCCATATCCTTTATAAGCTTCTTAAGATTATGGAATACCTCTGCACACCAGCGGAGAGCTTCCTTGAACGAAGGTGCTCCTACGGGCATAATCATGAATTCCTGTGTATCAACAGCGCTGTCAGCATGAGCGCCACCATTAAGAATGTTCATCATAGGAACCGGAAGTCTGTTTCCCGATACGCCACCAAGGAATCTGTAAAGAGGAATATCGAGTGATTTTGCTGCTGCTCTTGCGGTTGCAATCGATACAGCGAGGATTGCATTTGCGCCAAGCTTTGACTTATCCTTTGTTCCGTCAGCCTTGATCATAGCTGCATCAACAGCATAAGTATCAGAAGCTTCAAGACCTATTATTGTATCAGCAATAACGGTGTTTATATTATTAACAGCCTTGGTAACACCCTTTCCGAGATATCTTGACTTATCTCCGTCTCTGAGTTCAAGGGCTTCGAATTCACCGGTTGACGCTCCGCTGGGTGCAGTTCCGGTAGCCACAGTTCCGTCGGCAAGAGTGATCTCTGCTTCTACGGTAGGATTTCCTCTGGAATCAAGTATTTCTCTTCCGATTACTTTTTCAATCTCAAGATAGCTCATTTGTTTCAAATACTCCTTTTCTTTTACGGATCCTAAAATTGGAATTCCTCTTTTCACATCCGCTCATAGGTACGGATATGAGAAAGAGGAACTCACATGATTTATTCAAGGGTTAGCATTTGCTAACTTTGATTATATTATTATATCAAACTTTTATTGTCAAGCATTATATTTACGATTTTATGAGGCCTGTAGTGAAACCATATGCGCATAGGTTCCATTCATATCCATAAGGGATGAATGATCACCCTGTTCTATGATCCTGCCATCTGAAATGACTAATATCTGATCAGCATCCTTAATGGTCTTAAGCCTGTGAGCAATGACAAGCAGCGTCTTATTCCTGCAAAGTTCGGATATGGCTTCCTGAATGGCTCTTTCATTATCCGCATCCACGCTTGCAGTAGCTTCGTCAAGTATTACTATCGGAGCATCCTTGAGGATACATCTCGCAATAGAGATTCTTTGTTTTTCGCCACCCGATAAAGAAGCTCCGCCTTCTCCGATCACAGTATCAAAGCCTTCAGGGAGCTGCATTATGAAGTCGTAACATCTTGCTTTTTTTGCCGCTTCTTCAACTTCTTCTCTTGTAGCATCAGGGCGGCCTATAGCGATATTGTTATATACCGTATCCTGGAAAAGATATACTCTCTGAAAGACCATGCTGATCTGATCCATAAGACTTCCCAGAGATACGTCTCTTATATCCTCACCCCGTACCAGTATCTTCCCACTCTTAACATCCCAAAAGCGTGCTAAAAGCGAAGCAATCGTCGACTTACCGCCTCCCGAAGGACCAACTAATGCTGTCATCTGCCCTTTCTTTACGGAAAAGGAGACATTCTCAAGGACATTCTTATCTGTATAACCGAAACTGACGTTGTCATACACTATTTCATACTGTCCTTTTGCATCATCATACGATGCCAATGCTTTTTGGCTGACATCTTTTAATTCTTCAGCAGCAAATACTTCTTCTATCCTGTCAAGGCTTGCATTTGTTACGGTAAGTCTGGCCATCTGTGAGTAATAACTCTTGATTGAAACAAACATATCAAAAAGGAACAGTGCCATTCCAACCATATATACATCCGATATTTCACCTGCGTTAAACAGATAAGCACATAACGCAAGCACGAGTGCTGTGCCTATACCGAATGTAAGATAAAGTGCCCTTGACCATGGACTGTATGCAATCTCAAAATCAATACTTTCTTTACAGCTTTTTTCAAATTCATCCGTAAGTCTCTTCGATTTTTCACCAAGCATATTGTATGACTTAATGATTCCGATACCCTCTGCGAAATCAAGTACTTCCTCAGTCAGAGATTCACTGGCTTCCTGTTTGATAACCGAATGCTTAATCGTAGTCTTAAGCATAAGATTTCCGATCACTATAAATACAGCAACGATCATCAGTGACAGAAGTCCAAGTCTGACATCCATCACAAACATCATGATGGTCATGATGCCCTGTGAAATCATAAATGTAACAAGTTCAGATAATACCCCCATACAGTTCTCTTCGATAAAAACCATATCGGTAGCAAGAACAGAACTTATCTTTCCTATGTTACCTTCAGTAAAATACCCCATCGGAAGCTTTCTCAAATGATCTCCGAGTCTCAAACGCATATCGGCAAATACCATGTAACCGGTTGCCGATTGAAGCACATTGGATATATGTTCGAATACTGTCTGCAGAACAACACTTGCAAGTACTGCTATACCCAGCAGAATACATTTTGTAATATCCATCTGATCCTGCATAAACAGTGAGATACATATGAAACAAAGCATCAATGGAGCTTTCATCATAATTCCCTTTAAAAAGGCGGTTATATATGAACCCCTGATCCTTGCTTTATACTTTCCCGTTACACATATAAGTCTGTGAAGTATTTTTAACATTGTATTAAGCCTCCCTCACTTTCCATGTGCTTGCTGAAACCGACGCATCCCACAATTTCTTATATTCAGGGCATGAAATGATCAGATTATCATGAGTATCAGCTGATATACAGTTACCTTCCTTCATGACACATATCTTATCGGCATTCTTTATAGTGGAAAGCCTGTGTGCAATAACAAGTACAGTCTTATCCTTTACAATCTCGTCGAGAGCAGCATTCATCTTCTCCTCATTTTCAGGATCCATAAATGCTGTTGCTTCATCAAGCACTATAATTGGTGCGTCCTTAAGAATTGCTCTTGCAAGTGATATCCTCTGGCGTTCGCCACCGGATAATTGCTTACCTCCATCACCTGCCTGTGTATCAAGCCCATCCGGGAATCTGGCAATAAATTCATTGCATTGAGCTCTCCTTGCCGCTTCGAGGACTTCCTCTCTTGTAGCATCCGGCTTTCCGATGAGGATATTTTCATACAATGTTGTATTAAAAAGGAACTGCTCCTGGGAAACAAATGACACCTGATCATTAAGTGCTTCAAGAGACATATCTGTGATATCCTGCCCACCTATGGCTATGGTTCCGGAATCAAGATCATAATAGTGGACCAAAAGCTTGGCAAGTGTCGACTTTCCACTTCCCGATTCGCCTACAAGTGCAGTAGTTGTTCCCTGCTTAAATGACAGATTCACACCATGAAGAACCTCTGCATCATCATAGCCGAAATGAACATCCCTGAATTCTACATCAAGATTATCCCCTTTGAATGCCGACTCTCCTTCCTTAAGTGGCGGATGTTCCATCATCTTCTCAAGTTCTGCAATCTTATAATCAAGCTGAGGAAATTTTCCAGCAAAATTAAGTGCCTTAAGGACCGAAGGCCCCACTGCAAAGGACATGCAGAATACAAGCACCATTCTGTCCAAAGTGACAACTCCACCAAGGACCATCATAGATCCGAGCGGGAGCATCAGAAGAACCAGACATGGAAGAACACTTGAATATATTGCCATCCACGGCCAGCAGACTTTATACCAGTCAAGAGTGAAATCACGGTAATCTTTTACTCTTTCACCAAATCTCTTGTACGAATCACCGTCTTTATTAAAGACTTTAACGACTTCCATTCCGTTAACGTATTCAATTATCGTATTGTTCATCTTTGCAGCGGATTCATAATAGGCATTCATCTTCTCTAGTCCTGATTTCATCATCATGCCCATTGCAAACATCCCCACAACAAGCGGTACCAGAGATAAAAGTCCCAGTTTCCAATCAAATACAAACATCATAACGATTATGATCATTGGAATAGCAATATTGGCTATACCCTCCGGAATCGCATGAGCAAGCAGAAGTTCCACCTGATCAATATCATCAGTAAAAACCTTCTTGATACGCCCTGTGCCAAGTTCACTTATATTACCAAGAGGCTGCCTCTCAAGTTTCGACTGAAGCGATATTCTGAGATTCTTGAGGGTGTTGTATGCACTTATATGTGAAAACTCAAGTCCCTGTACATAAGAAACCGAGAAAACAATTTCACATACAGCAACAGCTACAACTCTTAACAAAATATAGGAAGTATCAATATGCTCTCCACGGGTGAGCGGTGCTATTATCTGATACATAAAGAAATAAGGTGTAACATTTGCAATAATACCTATGGACATCAATATTACAGCCCACACAGTATACTTTTTGTACTCTCCAATGTACGGGGATACTCTCTTGAACATTTTAATTCCTCCATCCTTTGGTTAGGTAATGCTAACCTTAATCCATTTATATAGCCGTCATAAGACGGCTTATAAACAATTAATTCATTTCAAGCACTTTCGTCCAATCATAAAACCTGCACATGGCCCTGCTATGTTCTTCAATTTCTTTCCACGACATCTTATGAACAAATGGTTCATATATAGCCATCCAAAAAGAACTGCACAGTACATGCATTTCTTCTTTTGAAATATCTGCATGTGCAAGTCCGCGTTTTCTTGCCTCGTTATAATACTGCATATAGGCATCGGTCATACGAAGTGCAAAGTCATGTCCGAAATTCTCATAAGCTGTTCCGGATGATTTTTCCAGAAGAAGCACAAAATCATTCCTAACCTTCCAAAGCATCCTGAACAGATCAAGTATGAACTTCTCATTCATGATCCATGTATCATACACTTCCGTATCGGTCAATACGGATAGTTCCTGACCGTTACGCACTTTCACAAATTCATCCAGGGTATCTGCCGTATCCTTTACAACAGCACAGAATAATTCTTCTTTCCCTTTATATCTTTTATATACTGCTCCGGTTGTAACGCCCGCATTATCACAGATAGTTTTCAGATCAGCTTTCATAAATCCGAGCTTCATGAATTCACTTCGGGCACTGTCAAGCAATCTTGGATCTATACTGGTATCTCTTACGGACATATATCATCCTCTCTATACTGATAATCTGATTACCGATAAGCATATTATCAGTATCACTTAGTATTGTCAAGCATACATAATCAAATAACTATTTCAACTACAGATATAAAAAATCTCTGCGCATGTCTTAATAGACATACACAGAGAAATTCTTTATAAAAGTATGATTATGTATTCACATCTTCCAATTCTGTGAGATTAGCTGCTGAGCTGTCATACGACTGTAGAAGCTGTCAAATCCGGACAGGAATTCCGGGCTTCCCTGTTCCGCAACCACGCCATCCTTAAGAACAACTATCTTATCAGCATTTGCGATGGTCCTCATTCTGTGCGCTATGATAAGTACAGTCTTATCCTTAATGAGTCTTGACAGAGCTCCCTGTATAGCCGTCTCATTTTCGGCATCAAGAGATGCTGTTGCTTCATCAAGGAGTACGACAGGTGCATCCTTAAGAAACGCTCTTGCAATGGATATTCTCTGTCTCTCACCACCTGACAGCTCACTTCCGTTCTCTCCTATAGTTGTATTGTACCCATCAGGAAGCAGATTGACGAAATCATCACAGTTGGCAAGCTTTGCTGCAGCAATGACTTCCTCATCTGTAGCGCCGCTTTTTCCTATCCTTATATTTTCCATAACGGAATTGTTGAAAAGAGTGACATCCTGGAATACGATTGAATAATTCTTCAAAAGCGTTTCGGGATCTATTCCGGAGATATCCTCTCCACCGAGAGTTATCTTACCTTCATTTACATCCCAGAATCTTGCGGCAAGTCTTGAGATCGTAGTCTTACCACCGCCTGAAGGCCCGATCAGTGCGGTTACTTCACCCTGTTTTGCGGTAAAGCTTACATCCTTAAGAACATCGGTATCATCGGCATATTTGAAACCGACATGATCAAACACTATGTCATATCCGGTGTTGCTCATCTGCTCCGAACCTGTCTGTATATCATGTGACAATACTTCATCAAGTCTCTCGCACTGAATACCTGTTGCTATTATCGCTGCAAAGTTCTGAAGCGAGATTTCCATGGGAGAATAAAGTCTCGATACCAGCATCAGGAACATAAAGAATGTAAGAATATCAATATCCCCTGACGCAAACAGCGCACCACCGACAACAGCAGTTGTGCCAATACCAAGTTTCAAAATAATAGCTGCGGAATTGACATATACCGCCATCTTAAGTTCGGTGAAAAGAGCCATTTTTTCGACTTTCTTGATCTTTCCGTCAAGTTCTGTCATGTAACCGTCTTCGGCATTATTTGCCCTGAGGTCTCTGATTGATTCCAGACATTCCTGAATTCCATCAGAAAGCTCCATCTTAACGGCCTGGTTTTTTCTGACTGCTCTTCTCTCAGCACCTGCACATGTTGTGACTATTATGAAAGCTACAGGGATAACCCAGAAGCTTGCAAGAACCATTCTCCAGTCAAAGAAGAAGAAAAGACTTATGCCAACCAGGCTTACCGATCCGAGAGCACCTATAAGCTCGGGAATCCAGTGACTGGATGCAGTTTCAACCATTGCACAGTCACCCATAATATTGGTTGTAAGATCAGCCAGATTCTTCTTACCGAAGTATGAAAGCGGAAGTTTTCTGAGTTTCTCTGCAATGGTAGTTCTGCGGACACCGCTCTCTCTGTAGGTTGTAAGGAATGTTGCATTGTACTGTATGAAATTGGTTACCGCAACCAGGATTATTATGATAACCGAAGCTATTACGTAAAACGGAATCCTGTCTTTATTCAGATTTTCATTTAACATATCGTTTATCAGGGTATAAAGTATTCCTGCCGGCATCATAAGCACGATATTCGCCACAAGAACGCATATGCATGCTTTGACCATATCTACTGCACCCTGTCTTGAAAGGGCATATTTATGCTGTAATCTTTCTATCATCTTCAGGCACCTACCTTCCACTCGATCGATCTTGTATATTCATCAAACATGTCTTTATACAAGCCTCCATGAGTCATCAGTTCATCATGTGTTCCGGACTGTACACATCTTCCGTCATCCATAACAAAGATCCTGTCAGCATTCATAACAGTACTCAGCCTGTGAGCGATCATTATGAGTGTCTTGTCCCTGGATAATTCTTCAAAAGCAGCCTGAACTTTAGTTTCATTATCAGGATCAGCAAATGCTGTTGCTTCGTCAAGTATAAGTATTGGAGCATCCTTAAGAACTGCTCTCGCAATGGTTATCCTCTGCTGCTCTCCTCCGGACAGATAAGTTCCCTTTTCTCCGATAACCGTATGTATTCCATTCGGAAGCTTATCAATGATATCCATGCACTGTGCTTTACGAAGTGCATCCATCACTTCCTCTTCGCTTGCACCGGGTTTGGACATGCGGACATTTTCAAGAATTGATTTCTTGATGAGTCTGCTGTCCTGAAAAACAAATGATACATACTTCATAAGTTCAGATGAAGGTATATCCTTAACATTTACGCCTCCGATCAATATCTCACCGGAGCTGACATCAAAGAATCTCACCATCAGTTCAGCCAGTGTGGTCTTACCTGAACCGGAGGGACCGACCAGTGCAACATGTTCACCAGGGCATATATCTATCGATACATCACTTACCGCATCACGTAAGGCTCCTTCATATCTGTATGTAACATTCTTAAGTACGATGCCATGATCTGCAGGTTTATTGCTTGCTGCTCCATCCTTAAGAGGTTCCATTTCCATGATCCTGTCGACACGCTTTAATGCATCGATAAGATTCATCTCGGCCTCACCGGAATAAGCAATCTTCGTGAGTGCAATCGTAATGAGTGGTGTTATTATGATGTAATACATCACATTGAGTATGTCAGCATTAGATATACCATTACCGGGTATCACATAAGCTGCGATAACGATAAATGCAAATATAGCATTTATACAGGTCATAAATCCCGTCATCGGAAGTCTGAGCATCAGTGTATAATCTGTAGTCCACTTTCCGTAACCGTCAATACATGCTTTAAATCTCTTAAATGAATGGATGGTCTGTCCGAAAGTCTTAACCACAGGAACACCCCTGACGTATTCGGTAGCTTCGCTGTTCATCGTCTCAAGAGCATTCTGATACTCCCTCATCTTCTCCTGCATATTTTTACCCATCATGGACATCATGCAGGCAAATCCGATAACAGCTGGAATCATGCATATCAGACCAATTTTCCAGTTAAATGCAAATACAAGCACTAGTAATCCAACAGGTGTGATTGCTGCAACTGTTTTATCCGCAAGAGTATGTGCTATATAGGTCTCAGTTGCCGCGGTGGAGTCACTGACGATCCTTCTTATCTTACCGGTTCCATCCTCGTCAAATACTCCGAGCGGAAGTGTGATGATCCTTCTCATCAGAGAACTTCTCATATTGGCCTGCACACGGAATGCAGCTATATGAGTACATAAAAGCGCTGCAATGTATATGAGCAGGGCTCCAACTATCATGGCCACAGCAGACCATGCATACCCCTTGATATCATCAAGTTCCTCTCCATTAACCGCTGTCCTTATGACCTTCCATAGTTCGTAGTATGGAATTAAGGTAAGCACTGCACTTACTGCTGCAAGTAATCTGCCCAGGGTTATAAGATTCCTGTGCCCTCCCGCATACTGTCTGATCAGTTTCATGTGATCATATTTTTCTGTCTTTCCCAATTTTTTCACTCCTCCTTATATATCTTTTGCGTTAGTTATCGCTAACCCAATATTGATAACTAACACAATAAAAAAGAGCCTTTCGGCTCTTTTCTACTTAACTCCCATTATCTTCATCCACCCCGGCATAAAGAACTCCTGTACCGTATTAAGGTATTTTTCTATTTTTTCATCATCGTAATCATGAACGATGGTTTCGAAACATGCTGTGATATATGCTGAGAGCAGCATATGTAATTCCTCCTCGCTGATATCCATTGCCGGATATCCGTTTTTCCTCATATAGCGGATTGCATTAAGAAATGACTTCTGATTATCTATCACAAAATCATGAATGAAGTTCTCATACTTCGTACCGGCTGAAGCATTCATCAGCAATCTAAATTCATCACGGTTAGGCAGGATTACATCCCTTATAAGATCAACAAACGTCTCACCGAACAGGTCCTCACCACCGGTCACGTTATCAAGAAGCTGATCCTTTCTGCCGATATGCCTTTTGGTCCACGTACTGATCCTGTTAACTAATGGTTCTACAAGAGCATTAAACATCGCTTCCTTATCCGGATAATGTCTGTACAGTCCCGCAGATGTCATTCCGGCTCTGGCTCCGATACTTCTTATTGAAGCCCCTTCGTAGCCTTTTTCAAGAAATTCTTCTCTGATAGCAATCTTTACTTTCTCATGGCTTAATGACTTATCTCTTGGCATTATCTATGCCTCCATATAAGTTATCAATGTTAGCTATCAAAGATTACTATATTTATTTTTCGAAGTCAATCCTTTTTTTCTTCTTATATCCACAGTCACAGTATGGTCCTCCTCCGGCTAATGTGTACTCTCGTACAAATACCGAAGCTCCACCAAGTTCACTCATTGTATAGTCAAGATGACACATGGCAGGAACCAGATCAAAGAATCCGTATTCTCCCATAAGTGTACAGATACCACAGGTATGGAATCTCGCTTCATATCCGCTTCCATCTTTATAAGGCAGATAATCCATTGTCCATGAATAGGGATTACGATCACCTGCACGCAGAGCTGCCGTAGCTTTCTGTCCCTCTATATCCTTATCAGTAAACTTGATCTTACCGGCCTTTCTGCAGAACATCTTTGTCATGGGCATTGTCATTGCATTTTCATAGAATACTGTAAGTTCCTCCACAGTTGGTCTTCTGTCCATACTTAGAAGAAACGCAACAAGCAGAGCACAGTTAACGATATTGGTCTTAAATCTGTCTCCTTCTTCGAATTCCGGCAGTTTTTCAATTATCTCCCTGTATTTAGGCTTAGCCTTTTGTGTTATTCTGACAGCTGCAGATTCATCAAATCCCATATCCGTGACAAGATGGTCTCTGAACGATTTCTTATACATTATCCACATTGCGGCTGGCATACCCTTATAATTCATCGCGATCATCTCCTTATCATCCACGTTTGAAACTGATCTTTACTATGATCATATTCACCAGACTGTCACAGAACTTTATCATGAACTTATGAAGCAGTCCTACCTCTTTATAGATATCTCTGTATCCACGCATATAACTCCTGGCTGAAACGCTTGAGAATCCACTGCTCCATGTGTCGAGTTCATGCACATTTTCAATTGAAAAGAATGCCTGAACATCGCTTATACCTGCCTCTTTAAGCCATGTTTTTGTCATCATCTTCGCACCACTCCGGTTACATGCGTCAAATACTATCGTTCCTCCGGAAAAGCGAGATGCCATCTTATCAAACAGGATCCTTACATCTTCCGTTTTGAAATAATAGAACACGCCAGTTGCGAAAAGAATAACACCATCATCTGCTTCTATCTCATCCATCCAACTGTCATCATTGAGATCATATGCAAGGTTATACTCTCTTTCGCCGGCCGGCAATAATTCATTACGAACCTTTATTACATCAGGCATATCTATATTGTATCCCCTGCAGGTGCCGTTATCGCATTTCCGGACAGTGTCATCCAGTCCGCATCCAAGATTCACTACAGCAGCATTAGGATGGGCCCTGAGATATTCCTTAACCTCACAGGCTATATCATACTGACGTTGTGCTACCTCAAGAGCACCAAAGAGTCCAACTCCGGACTCCATCCTTTTTCCCTTTTCCTCAAAATCATAATCCAGCATACCGCAGATGCGTTCAGCTTCCGGATCATTAAATAAACGGGGAAATCTGTCTGAACATACCTTCCTTCCATAAAGAGGGATGATCAGCGTTTCCTGAACTGTATTTTTTTCGATATGGTATTTCTGCATATCATAAATCTCCAATGCTTTAATATTTCAGAACAACAAACCTTTTATATCTAATATGAGCGTTATCGGGTTAGCGTTACCTAACTTGGCATTATAGACCATGATTGCAGGTATTGCAATAAAGGGAACGCCGACACATAAATAAGTCAGCATTCCCTCATTATTCATAACCATTTAAACTCAGATCAAAGAATATCGAATACTTTAGGATCCTTCTTCTGCTGCCATCTCAGATAATATCCTGCTATCATTGAACTGAGCATGGTTGTAAGAATAAGTACCGTGAAAAATTCGAGACTTATAATATCGTAAGAATATGCAACAGTTGCAAGTACGATTCCTGGGCCGCCACGTGCATTCATCGTTATGGCAAAATTCATTCTTGTGCTCATCTTAAGTCCTGAAGGAATAAGAAGAAGCCACGTGCCAACGAATTCCAAACCAAAAGCTATAGCAAAAAACAGTATAAATCGGCTTATTGAAAAATCATTGACTACATTAAGCTGTATTCCTACAAGTGCAAAATATATGGGGATAAAGAATGAAAAAGAGATGTTTTCAAGAAAATGCATACGATCCTTAGTAGTCTTCTCAGTCCCGAATACCGCCTTTATCAGGTATCCTGTAACAAATGCCGAATACATGATATTAATGCCTATCATATACAGAAGACCACACATCATAAGCAACAGGACGAAACTAAGTGAATAGAATGTATTTGGCTTCCACTCGCTCTTTATCTGCTTAATGAATCGGGATATCACTACAAGCACAGAAAAAATACCTATAGTAACAAAAACAATCAGGAGCATTTCTCCCAGCCTGATCTCTCCGGATCTTGCAACGCGTGTTGCTACATTTAGAAGAACCCAGAGACACAGGTCCTGAAATGTGGATACAGTCAGAACAGTGTTGGAGAATGTGGTATTCATGATACCCATATCGAAGAAAATCTTGGAGATGACAGGTATGGATGTTATCGCTACTCCTATAGCAAATACAAGCGAGTAAGACAATTCATTTCCGATACTTCCGATAAAATGATCTCTGAACATTCCTATAAACGGAATA
>CAMOZY010000012.1 GCA_946631295.1 uncultured Lachnospiraceae bacterium | reverse complement strand
TATTTTGGTGAACTGATGATATCACTCAGAATCTGAAACTATAAGCCTTATAATGATTGCGGGAAAGGCACACACTTAAAGGTTTATTCAGCGATAAGTAACCAAATCAAACCGAAGAATCCCCATGGGTCAAAACGGGTCAAAAAAGCCTCCGGCAAACCGTCGGAGGCCTTGAAAATACTGCATTATTTAGTTGATGGACTTGAGTGTCGGGAACAAAAGTACATCTCTTATTGACGGTGAATCGGTAAGGAGCATTACAAGTCTGTCGATGCCGTATCCGATTCCGCCCGTAGGAGGCATACCGATCTCAAGTGCGTTGAGGAAGTCCTCATCGGTGTGCTGTGCCTCGTCGTCGCCAGCCTCTGCAAGTGCGTCCTGTGCTGCGAATCTTTCTCTCTGATCGATGGGATCGTTGAGCTCTGAATATGCGTTGCACATCTCCCAGGTATTGATGAAGAGCTCGAAACGTTCAACCTTGGTGGGATCTGTGGGCTTCTTTTTCGTAAGAGGCGAGATCTCGATAGGATGATCCATGATGAAGGTGGGCTGTACCAGTTCCTTCTCACAATACTCTTCGAAGAAGAGATTGATGATGTCGCCCTTCTTGTGACGGTCTTCAAACTCGATGTGATGTTCCTTTGCAAGTGCCTTGGCTGCATCATCATCTGCAACTGTATCGAAATCTATTCCGGCATACTTCTTGATTGCCTCATTCATGGTCAGTCTTGCAAAAGGCTGTCCGAGGTCGATCTCTGTTCCCTGATAACTGATCTTAGTTGTTCCGAGAACCTTCTCAGCCACATATTTGAACATGGATTCGGTGAGTTCCATCATTCCGTAGTAATCGGTATATGCCTGATAGAGCTCCATGAGCGTAAACTCGGGATTGTGTCTGGTGTCGACTCCTTCGTTTCTGTACACTCTTCCAATCTCATAAACTCTCTCAAGTCCGCCTACAATGAGTCTCTTGAGATAGAGCTCGAGTGAAATTCTAAGCTTAACATCCTCATCAAGTGCGTTGTAATGAGTCTCGAAAGGTCTTGCTGCCGCACCGCCCGCATTGGATACGAGGGTCGGAGTCTCGACTTCCATGAAGTTCCTGGTATCGAGGAAGTTCCTGATTTCCTTGAGGATAGCGGATCTCTTAACGAATGTATCCTTAACCTCAGGATTCATGATGAGGTCTACGTATCTCTGTCTGTATCTGGTATCTGTATCGGTAAGTCCGTGGAATTTCTCGGGAAGTATCTGGAGGCTCTTGGAAAGAAGTACCATCTTCGTTGCATGAACGGACACTTCACCGGTCATGGTCCTGAAAACATAACCCTCTACTCCGAAGATATCACCGATATCGGACTTCTTGAAATCAGCATAGGATTCAGCGCCTAATGCATCCTGAGATACATAGATCTGCACTCTGCCCTTAAGATCCTGGATATTGGCAAATGAAGCCTTGCCCATTACTCTCTTGAAAAGCATTCTTCCTGCGATGGATACAGTAATGGGTGATGCATCAAGGAGAGCTCTGCGCTTATTGTAAGCTTCCTTCTTAGCCTGGCGGTATGCGGAGATTGTTTCATTATCTGCACCTTCTGCAGGCTCTTCTAGAACTGCCTCTTCGTAATCCTTAAGGATCTCTTTCTCATGCTCTTCGTAGAGGCTGAGAACCTCATCGGTGTGATGAGTCTGATCGAACTTCGTGATAACGAAGGGATCCCTTCCTGCTTCCTGAAGGTCTGCGAGCTTCTGTCTTCTGACCTTAAGGAGCTGTCCTACGTCCTCCTGGGGAGCATTATTTTCTTTCTGCTGATTTACGTCTGCCATTTATAACTTAATCCTTCCAAATCTCCATAACCTTGTACTTAAGAACGCCTGCAGGTGTCTCAACCTTGACGGTATCACCCTTCTTGCTGTCCTTGAGTGCTCTTCCGACAGGGCTCTCATCCGACAGCATGAAGTTGAGAGAATCTGCCTGGGATGAACCTACGATCTTGTACTCAACTACCTTACCCTGCTCGTTCTTAACCTTAACAAGGACACCGGGAATGATCTCTGCATTCTTAAGGAGCTCCTCAAGTTCTGCGATACGATCCTCAATCCTGCCCTGCTCGTCCTTGGCTGCATCATACTCAGCGTTCTCGGAAAGGTCACCCTGCTCACGTGCTTCCTTGATCTTCTGTGCGATCTCCTGACGGCGGTTTACCTTAAGGTCATGAAGCTCATTCTCGTACTGGATGAGTCCTTCTTTTGTGATTTTATTTGTATCTTCCATAATTAGGTAGGTCCCCCTTTCTGTCTTGAAAAGACATACACAGCCGGTGCATTTTCATAAATGCATCAACTCTGATACAAGTAGCAATTTTATCGATAAAATGCGCGATTGTCAAGAAAACGGGGCGGCCTTAAGACCGCCCCGAAATATGTATTTATCCTAAAAGATTCTTGAGAGCTTCCATGCCTGAAGTGTCTGCCGCAGCAGCCTTGTTGGCATCCTGAATCTGGAGATAGATCTCCTTGCGGTATACGGGCACCTCTCTGGGAGCTGTGATACCCACCTTTACCTGATCACCCTTGATCTCGAGGATGGTCACTTCAATGTTGTTGCTGATGACCAGCGCCTCACCTTTTTTACGGGAAAGTGCAAGCATATTCCTTAGCCCTCCTTTCTCGACTTGAGTATTTCATAAATGGGGAATCTGACGGGGTAATCGTTGCCTTCAACAATGATCTGCGCACCCTTTTTCTCATTTGCGTTAATGAGAATGGGGCCTTGAAGGTTAACGGTCATCTTGGTCAGATCCGTAGGTACGGTTACGGTAACGAAAACAAACAGATCCTCTTCCTTCATTTCACCGAGGGAAGCAATGAATTCATCATTTATCTGAGGATTATAATTTTCACAGACCATGACGGGATTCATAACGGGCATTGCAAATCCGGGCTCCTCTATGGACTGGAAGTACTGAATACCGACATTGGGTCCCTTCTCCTCATCATAGATAAGGGTAAAATGCTTGAGATCCGGAAATCCTATGATACCATCCTCAAAGGTAATGATCTTTTCATCATCGATCTCTACATCTCCGAAAATCCTGGTCTTGATAAACATATGGTCTCCTTTCCTTACAGATAATTCAGCAGAGTATTCTGCATTATCTTGCTAGTTGCCATGAGCGCTGCTTCATAAGTTGTACTTGCGCTCTCAAGATTTATCGCCACTTCGGTGATATCTATATCTTCATTCTCGCTCTGGAGGGTTTCGAAAGTGGTCTTCTGGTTCTGAAGTCTTGCCTCTATGAGTGCGAGTTTTGAAGATCTGGTACCGTTATTGGTTATTGCAAGGCTGGTGTCATTGAGGAAGCCCTGCATTGAAGTGATACCCTTCTCGAATCTCTTCTGTGCAATATCCTTCTGATATGTGAAGGCTTTATTTGCCGCATCGAGCTGCTTCTGAAGTGTTGCAAGATCTGCATCATTAGCGGTTGATGCCATCTTCTTCTCGATATCGTTTATGGTGGTCTCAAGATTCACGACCGCCTGCATTGCGTTAACGAGGTCATCTATTTCTCTTCCTATGCCGAGCTTGAAGCATTCATCGGCAGTGGAGTTGACTCTGATGGTGGTATTGAAGCCTACATCATACTCTATCGACTGTCTCTCGAGAGTAGTATCAAGGTAATCTTCATTATACCTTAATTTCGTACTGTCATCCACCTCAAATACGCCTAAAGCGTTTCTCGTGCCTTCTTTTGACATACTGCTGAAGAAATGCTGGGGACGGAGATTATCTGCGGTAAATTCCGTCTTCTGATAGGTGATGAGGATCTGTGCTTCGTTCTTATCACCGGTAGTGGGATCATCCTTGGTACCCATGAGGGTATTGTACTTATTAGCCCCCAGAAGGATCTCTCCTGTATCAGGAACATAAATGACTGCATCGGCATCATTCTCTGCAGCGCTGTAGGGGTCGTTAGGAGCATCGGTGGACTTCATTTCAGCCGTAAAATTCATGGTCTGAAGTGTTCCGGATGCATCGTAATACTGAATAAGGGGAGTAGCGGACAGCATATCAGGATCATATTCGCTCATTTCATCCAGATCCTTATAAGCAAGTCTGAATCTGTAGCAGGTTGATTCACCGATACTCTGCTCAACTATGGCGGAATGAGTCGGATCATTGAAATTCGCAGCGGTCCAGGTAGCAACATCGCCTATCTTGGCATGTGTCACGCTGTCAATGGCTGTTCGGTCAAGCTGCTCTGTGAGCTGATATCTCATTTCGGTCTGCTTCTGGAAGGAAAGGGAGGTGTCCGTCCTGTATCCGGTAAAAACATATCTTCCGGCATAGTCAGCATCACCTGTCTTGTATATCTCACTTGCGAAGGCCTTGAGCTCTTCGATTATGGTATTTCTGTCAGAACTTGTAAGATCGCCGTTTGCTGCCTTGGTGCAGTCGTTCTGGCAGGATGTGATTATGGATGAAAGCGATGAAAGCGCATCCTCGGTAACCTTCAGCCAGCTCTCAGCATCGGGGATATTCTTGGAATAATACTGGGTTACTTCGGTAACATTACTGCGCAGACGAAGAGCCCTGATCGCAATGACAGGGTCGTCTGAGGGACGTATGATCTTCTTTTCGGAAGAAAGCTGATTGGTGAGTTTGTCTTCAAGAACCTTGTTGACGTTGATATTAGAGAGGTTGTTCCTCTGCATTATCTTATTAGTGATACGCATATCTGCCTCCTGCGGTATTTCCGCCGGTACCGCCACCCGGGTGTCATACTTCCCGTAAGGTACCGTAAGATGCAGACATCCATGTCCTGTGAAATAACGGGATCCGTCCCGAAATCTAAACTATATTATACGCCGGTTTCCAGTATGAGTCTTCTGTATATTTCCTGGAAAACAGAGATCATCTTGGAAGAAAGATTGTAAGCATTCTGGAACTTTACAAGGCTTACCGCCTCTTCATCCTCATCGACTCCCGATACCGAAAGTCTTACATTTCCTATAGCCTTCTGTACCGTTTCGTAGCTGGTAACGCCTGTATTTGCTGCTGCAGCACCGAGTGCAACGTCTGAAAGAAGTCCCTCGAGGAAGGTTGAAGGTGTGCCGCCTCTGAATGAAAGTGAATCCTTCTCACGGGTCATATCCTGAAGTGCCTCCAGGAGGTCATTCTGCTCAACTCCGTCACCGGTCTTAAACTTATTGGTCATCAGCGAAGGATCATTGACCATTGCAGTAAGGATTGAGAAATTCTCTGCAGTAAGCTTGTAATAGCTGTCATCCTTAACGTCCACGGTTATCTGCTGTCCGTATGCTTTGGCCTGTTCAACAGGATCCTTGGAATTAAGTGCTCTCTGAAGTGTATCTGCTCTCCAGCCTGCAGTGTTCTGGTCCGGGAAAAGATACTGATCCTGGTCGGTAGGCTTATCACCGGTGAACATTATGATACCGGTATTATCATTGCCTTGCTTGAGGATATCATTGCATTTCTGGGAAAAGGTTCTGACCCATTCATTGAGCTTGCCCATGTAATAGGGAACACCTTCGAATCTTATATCCTCACCGATCTTGGCGAGTTTTCCGACTCTGTCGCCGGTTACGTGTCTGGGATTAAGTTCCTTGTCATCGCTGAGAACGAACTTATATGTATAAGTGGAATTGCCGCTTGCATCCACATCCATGTTGTATGACCAGGACTCATAGTAGAATTCGGTATTTCCGAGATTTATGATACCGCCCTGATCAGACATGTTGTTTTTGTTGAGGTCGGTCAAAAAGTCTCTGGTCACCTGAACGGTTACGGTATCGTGCTGATTTCCATCGGGATCGGTGTATCCGTTGACTGAGGTCTCTGTTACCGTACCCTGAAAATACTCACCGTTATTACCGTCTCTCATTTCCACAAGGCCTCTGAGCTCTCCACCGAGCCTTGCATTACTGAGATTGAATCTTTCACCATTTTCCCAGTAAACATCGTAAAGACCGTTAACATCGGTCATATTGACCTTCTCATAATCCTCACGTGCCTTACAGGTAAGATCGTTGTGCTCGTTGGCATCGACAAGTGACTGTCCTCCGGCAATCCTGACTATGAATCTGTATGCGCCGGTTTCTCTCTCGGGATCGTTCTTGTCATAGACAGGAAGTTCCTCGGTCTCAACATCAACGATCTCTGAAAGTCTGTCAACAAGGAGGTCTCTTCTGTCACGGAGTTCGTTGGCCTTCTGGCCTCCCATCTCTATCGTGGTGATCTGCTCATTGAGAGTCGAGATTTCTGCAGCGATGGAGTTGATATCATCTATCTTGATCTTGATCTCGGAGTTTACGTCCTTCTGAACGTTCTGAAGGTTTCCGACGATCTGGTTGAAGTAATCGGTCAGCTGTCCGGCATATCCGACGAACTGGCTCTTGCCTGTTGAGGCTCCGGGATCCTTCATGATCTCCTGGAGTGCGGTGATCATCAGCTTGTCGTAAATCTCTGCGAATCCACCGTTCGTACCGGTGTCGTAGAAATAATCCTCCATTTCCCTCATGTAGTACCGTTTCATATTGTACTCACCGAGCTTGGAGTTGTTGTTCCAGTATTTCTGGTCATAGAAGCCGTCTCTGATACGTTCAACGGAAAGAGTATCAACACCCGCACCGGCACAGCCATACGCCTGGAAGGTACGTATGGGATAGGCTGCCTGTGTATCGACAGTCTGTCTGCTGTATCCTTCGGTCTGTACGTTGGATATATTGTTAGCGGTGGTGTTGAGGTTCGCATTGGCTGCGAGCAATCCCGAATATGCGATATTTAATCCGAAAAATTGTGAACTCATAGACTTCCTCCGATAGCATTACAACTAATATATCGGTAAAAAGAAGGGGAGACTTAAGGTCTCCCCTGAAATCTTATGCAAGTCTGGATATCAGATGTTCCATCATTTCGTTAACTACGTTGATGAATCTTGAAGAAGCGTTATAGGCGCTCTGGAACTTGATCATGTTGCTCAGCTCTTCATCCGATGAAACCGCCTCAACCTGGTCCTTTGCACTCTCTGCTGCAGATACGGTCTTGGCCTGATTCTCATATATGCTGTTATACATATATCCGGAATTAGATACCTGTGAAACAAGATCACTGTAGTATTCGTTCAGGTTGACCCTCTTGATCACATTGGGGTTGAGCCTGTACTTTTCGTCAGTGAATACGCTCTTTAAGGCCGACATGGTCTTGGTATCCTCGGAACCGTCCGGAAGCCTGAATCCGAGAAGTGACGGAGTCTGAAGGAGCTTCTGGTTAACTCTGGTATTGGTGATGGTGTAAAGGCTGTACTTAAGGTCTGCCAGGGTTGAAGGATCAACGACCCTTCCCATCGAATCCACTACCTGTCCGCGGTTATTATACTTAGGCTGCTCTTCTTCGTTGTAGACCCAGTAACTGTCAGAACCGACCGCATATTTCTTATATCCGTCGGTGGTACTCTTTTCAAAGAGCTGAAGAGGTGAACCATCGGCACTTTCCATGTAGTTATAGCCGTCATCCTCGTCCTTGTAGATCTTGTATTCCTTGCCCTCATACCATTTGGAATCCTGAGCTTTGATGGCATTATAGATAGTCAGATCATTTGCATCATAGTAGTCAGGAAGTGAAGGATCTGCGGACTGTGGAGAGGCGGGAGGTGCTGCCAGTGTTCTTACGCCTGCTGCGTTCTCAAGAACCTCGTTGATTCCGGTCATAACGCTGTGGAGCAGCTGATCGAATTCAGCCTGAATGTTCATAAGGACCGAATCCTTGATCTTGTCGTAATACTTGATATCAGTATAATCCGCTCTGTGATCTCCCCTTGCGTAAAGAAGGCTTCTGAGCTTTCCTATATCCGTACGCTTCTCTGAAGAGATCTCCTTTGTAAGATCGAATACATGTGCGGAATCTATATTATATTCACGGTCGCCCTTTTTTCCGTCATAGGAAAAAATAGTATCATCGGTGTTCTTGGAATCACCGCCGGGATAAACGGTATAGTTGGAATTCTGAGGCCAGTAGGGGGTATAGAAACCGGTCTGTGAATCGATATCCAGCCATATCTCATAGCAAAGAGACCCCTTAACGAAGTCCTCTCCCTCTATCTGAACAGATACTGAACCGTACTGGTCTTCTTTATAAGATATATTACAAAGAGACGATAACTTATCGAGGATCAGATTTCTCTGGTCCCTGAAGTCATTCGCCTTCTCGCCGCCAAGTTCGATTTTCTGAATTGTGGAATTAAGCTCCAGGATCTGTTTTCCGTAGGCATTGATCTGCTTAACATCCTGAAGTATCTGATAGTTTATATTGTCCTGATAACCTGCAAGATCGTTATATACACTCTTTGCACGCTCAAGAAACTCGGCCGCTTCACTTACGAGAGCGCCCTGAGTAACGGAATTACAGGGATCCTTTGTGAGCTCCTGAACTGCAGTCCAGAGGTCGGAAAGAGATTCCTGGAAAGAAGCACCGTTAAGCTCGCCGAGAAGATCCTCGATCTCATTGAGGGTATTCTTGGAAACCTCATAGAAATCCTGTCTTCCAAGCTCGGTGCGGTAGGTCTTGTCAAGGAAGTAATCCCTGACCTGTTTTGAGTTGGAATAATAAACTCCAAGTCCGGCCTGCTGGAATGAAATAGCGCTTGCCGTCTTGGAGATCGTTATGTATCTTCTGTCGTCTAATTCTACCTGCTGTCTGGTATATCCTTCAGTATCAGCATTGGTAATGTTGTGCGCAACAGTATTTAACGCATTGGTGCTGGCCTGAAGTCCCGTGACACCCAGGGAAAGGTCACTCCACAGGGACATATTGATCTCTCCTATTGTTTAGCGTCAAAGCCTGATCTGGTTACTCCCAGGGTTCCTCCGGTATAGCTGTTCCTCGAGTAGTTTGCCGTTTCAGGTGCGGCCTTGAGTGAATTAAGGAGCGTGAGCTCAAAATCCACCATCTCGAGTGAACTCCTGAGAAGTTCGCTGTTCTGATCGTTAACCCTTGCCAGTTCATGTACCACAACAGAAAGCCTGTCATAAACCTCCGACAGTTTCTTCTGCTCAACCGGGGACTTGTCCAGCAAGCCGATAAGTGCCTTTAACTTTAAGTCATTAACGTCCCTGTTAATAACATTCGCTATGTCGGCAGTAACCTTGGACCTCCTGTTATCGAGGTTCTGCAGCCTGTCGGCATGCGACTGTTCGTCTTCCGTGATCTTCCCCAGTGCTTCGAGGTCACCTGCCACGATCACCGGGGTTTTGGAGCGCGCCAGTCCCAGAATGATATCATATTCATCGCATTCTTCCGAAAGTACGGTAATAAGATTTTCTACGAGACTAGCCACGCTTTACCCCAATTCCTGATATTTCTTAAGAAGCTTGTCAGCAAAACTCTCAGCGCTGACATTGTAGCTGCCGTCCTGTACTCTTGAGCGGACCGAATCCACAAGTTCAGCTCTCACATCGGGTGTTGCCTTAAGCGCATCCTTAGCAGTTTTCATATCCTTGCCGATACTGCTTATGGACACCTTATCTGTTCCGACGTTTCCTGCCTTCACTTTGGGGGTATTCGAGACCCTTGAAGTCTGGTACAGGCTCTGGATCTGAGAATAACTCTCTATACGCATTAGGTTTACGCCTCCTTTTTCACGTATTGCAAGGTCCTTTTGCCTTACATCTACTTTATCGGAGTGCAGTTATTAAAACTTTACACTTTTAGCGGAAAAATATGTACAAATTATGACTTACATACAAAATACTGATGATACCCCCTGTCGGAGGGGTTAAAAGGCCATATGTCATATACTCAAAAGTGTGCTGACATATGGCCCTGATCATCTGAATCTGAAATTAAAGTTCACATGTTCCTACAGTTCTGGGGAACGGAAGAACGTCACGGATATTGCCCATTCCAGTGAGATACATTACGCATCTTTCGAATCCAAGGCCGAATCCGGAGTGTCTTGCGGAACCGTAACGGCGAAGATCAAGATAGAATTCGTAATCTTCCTTATTAAGTCCGAGCTCATCCATACGTGCCTCAAGCTTGGCCAGATCAGCTTCTCTCTCACTTCCTCCGATGATCTCTCCGATTCCGGGTACAAGGCAGTCCATGGCAGCTACGGTTTTTCCGTCAGGATTCTGCTTCATATAGAAAGCCTTGATCTCCTTGGGATAATCGGTAACGAATACGGGACGCTTGAAGATCTCTTCGGTAAGGTATCTTTCATGCTCTGTCTGAAGATCGCATCCCCAGCTTACCTTGTAATCAAACTTATCGTTATGCTCTTCAAGGAGCTTGATAGCTTCGGTATAGGTTACTCTTCCGAATTCCGAATTTGCTACATGCTCAAGTCTTTCAAGAAGTCCCTTGTCGATGAACTGGTTGAAGAACGCCATTTCCTCGGGAGCATGTTCAAGAGTGTATCTGATGACATATTTGAGCATGTCCTCAGCAATCTCCATGTTATCGGAAAGCTCCGCAAAAGCAATCTCGGGCTCGATCATCCAGAACTCTGCTGCATGGCGGGTTGTGTTGGAATTCTCGGCACGGAATGTAGGTCCGAATGTATAAACCTTCTTAAATGCAAATGCATATGTCTCAACATCGAGCTGTCCGGAAACCGTAAGGTTGGTCGGCTTTCCGAAAAAATCCTTGGAATAATCGACCTTGCCGTCCTCGGTCTTGGGAAGATTGTTAAGATCAAGAGTGGTAACCTGGAACATTTCTCCGGCACCTTCGCAGTCACTTCCGGTTATGATGGGGCTGTGAACATATACAAAGCCTCTTTCCTGGAAGAAGCTGTGGATGGCAAATGCGATCACGGATCTTACTCTGAATACAGCCTGGAAAGTATTGGTACGTGCTCTCAGGTGTGTCATGGTGCGGAGATACTCAAGAGTGTGGCGCTTTTTCTGAAGAGGATAATCTGAAGGCGAAATACCCTCAACGCATACCTCCTTAGCCTGCATTTCAAAAGGCTGCTTCGCATCGGGAGTAGCGACTATCTCACCCTTTGCCACAACAGCGGTTCCGACACCGAGATGTGCGATCTCATCAAAGTTGGCAAGAGCATCACCATAAACGATCTGAAGAGTTCTGAAATCCGTTCCGTCGCTGAGTGTAAGGAATCCGAAGCTCTTGGAGTCTCTGTTTGAGCGGAGCCATCCTCCTACGGTGATCTCTTTTCCGACAAATGCGTCCGTATCCTTATATAAATCTCTGATCTCTGTAAGTTTCATATCTGTCACCTCTTGAATGTGTTTTGAAACTATTGTGAACCCTGTCTCCGGGAGAGGGTCAAGCGCTTATTTTGTATATTTGTCCATGAGGAAATCCATAACCTTCTCCTCAAGGAAGTATACTCTGTACTGTTCTTCGGTAAGTTCGGAGAAAAGCTGATCATCGGATATTCCGGTCTCGTTCTTGTAATCCTCAAGGAGCTGAACGAATTCTTCTTCTGTGGGAAGAATATTATTCTCCACGGCGATGCAGTAGATAGCGGCATCACTCAGAAGCTGGGGATAGCTGTACATCACGATGTAATCATCAAGTGTCATTCCGTAGTAGCTGACAAGTGTTTCGGGATCCACTCCATAATATGAAGCCATATTTGTAACTGACTGAAGTGTGAGCTTGTCGTATGCATCCTTAAGTTCCTGAGGGATCGTCTGACTCTCGGTAACGATATCGGGAAGAACGGTAAGGAGCTGATTCTGAAGATCACTTCTTGCATAATCGGCAGCCTGCTTAATAAGCTCGGTCCTGCAAAGATCTCTAAGATCTTCTTCTGAATTAACAGGATCCTGTCCGGGCTCGAGATTGTCATTAGCTGTAGCAAGGATCGAATCAATGGTGATGATACCCTGTACGGTACAGGTAAAGACAACAGCCTGACCTGCAAGTTCTTCGCTTCCGTAATTTTCCGGGAAGGTAAGATCAAGATCTATCTCTTCACCGGGCATTACGCCGATAAGACCATCTTCAAATCCGGGGATAAAAGTACCGGAGCCGATATCGAGGATATAACCGGTTGCGGTTCCGCCGTCAAAAGCAACTCCGTCCTTCTTACCGCAGAAATCAAGGCTTACAATGTCTCCGTCCCTGACTTCCCTGTCGGTTACATAATATGAAGGATCAACAGCCTCCGCATAATCGCTGATAAAATTGGTATATGCATAATCAACGATGTCGTCGGTGATCTCGGTCTCGCTGTAGACCACATCCATATTAAGGTAATCACCGAGTGTGACAAACTGGGTCATGTCATAGTCAAAGATAGTGACTGCATCTCCGGTTGCCACGGGATCTGCCGATGTTCCGTTTCCGCCAAGCTGGGAAACAACATTAGGATCCGTGTGTACATTTTCGTCACCCGAGCATGCAGTAAGCATCATGGTGCACATAAGCGCGGGAACAAGTAACCTGATAATATTTCTTTTCATACAAAATCTCTTTCAAAAAAAATAAAAATATGCGTATCAAACGCAATTGTACCACTCATATCGGATGTATACAAACAAAATATTGATAACAGAGCCTTTCTTTGCTATATTAGGAACGATTGGAAAAAAAATAACGAGGTGTCACATGAGTACAGGTGCAATTGTTGCAATAATAGTATTGGTAGTAATGATCGGCCTTCTGGTCGCTCTGTATTTTGTCGGCAAGAAAATGCAGAAGAGACAGGACGAGAATAATGCGATGCTGCAGGCCAACAAGCAGTATGTTTCGATGCTCATCATCGATAAAAAGAGGATGAAGATCAAGGACGCAGGACTTCCACAGGCCGTTATAGATCAGACCCCGAAGGCACTCAGAGGTTCCAAGATGCCCATAGTAAAGGCCAAGATCGGACCTCAGATCATGTCACTTATCTGTGAAGAGAAGATATTCGATGACGTTCCCGTCAAAAAGGAAGTCAAGGCAGCAGTCAGCGGTATCTATATTCTTGAGGTAAAGGGACTCCACGGAAAGACCACGACCGAGAAGGTCGAGAAAAAGGGCCTTCGCAAGTGGGTTGACAAGCTTCAGGAAAAGGCCGGTGCTAAGCCCATAAAGTAAAAAATCAAGAGGTCCCTCGAAGGGACCTCTTTTATTTACTCATCTTCTTTTTCCGTAAAGGGCATTCATGCTCTCTTCTTCACGATCCATGCGGATCTGACGGATTATCGACCTGCGCTGGTTATCTATATGTTCACCCGCTGCTGCGGCAGCCGCTTCATCATTTCTCTTTTCTATGGCTGTTACTATCTTGCGGTGTTCCTTCACAAGATTGTCATGCCCTGAAGAATCCTTGATATATTCATATCTGTATCTGTACATCGGAAGCGACAGTGAATCTTCGAGGCTTATCAGCCTGTCATTTCCCGTAGCCCTGATTATCACATTGTGGAACTCAACATCCGCCTGGGCTATGACTCTGCTGTCATTGGTTTCCACGGCCTTTTCAAAAGCATCTCTTGCCTTCTTAAGCTCATCGATTCCTTCGGAAGTTATTCTTTCGCATGCAAGCTGTACGCAAAGAATATCAAGTGCACGTCTTACCTCCAGAACATCGGACATATTCTTTTCCGTGATCTGGGAAACCATTGCTCCCTTTCTCGGGATCATTGTAACAAGTCCCTCGAGCTCCAGCATCCTTATAGCTTCTCTGATAGGAGTACGGCTGACGCCCAGCTTATCCCCGAGATGCACTTCCATAAGCCTCTCGCCCGCAGGAAGTTCCCCGGTGAGTATGGCCTGACGCAGCTTGTTATATACGGAATCTCGTAATGGCAGGAAATCTTCTTCCTTTGCCGCCGGCATAATAAATCCTCCAAATGGAATTCAACGGTTTCGCCACCCTTATGTACCAGTATAAATATGTATACTGTATACAAAACAAAGTGGATTGTACTGATTTTAGTACAATCCACTTAATCATGTCAAGAATTCGGCTGTTTGATTGAAAAACTAAGAATTCGGATTTATCAGTTTGGTGATAAATGACTCCTCCTCTGAAGCGTATCCAAGGCGGCGGACTTCCGATACCGCCAGTGATGCCTTCACACTGTCTTCAAAAAAAGCATATACCGTAGGACCGCTTCCTGTCATAAGAGTACCGAGTGATCCGGCATTGTTAAATACATCCTTGATCTTCTCAACCTCAGGGCACTGCGGTTCCGTTACATATTCAAGAACATTGCCCAGATACTTCAGAAAGCTTGTGCCGGGACATGTTCTCATTGCTTCTAACATTTTGTCAACATCAGGATGGGCTATAGTATCGAAGATCTCATCCAATGAGGTATAGATATTACCGGTTGATACTCCCGCCCGGGGCTTGGACACAGCCAGAATATATTCAGGAAGAGGATCAAGGAAGGTCAGTTCCTCACCAATGCCTTCGGCAAGTACCGTTCCGCCCTCTATGCAATAAGGAACATCTGCCCCTATCGTGACACCGATCTCTCGCAGTTCATCATTTGTAAGACCGCATTCATACAATCTGTTCACACCTCTGAGAGTGGCAGCTGCATCCGAACTTCCGCCGGCCATGCCGGCTGCTATCGGGATATGCTTCTCAAGGGATATTGAAACACCACCCTGAATCCCGCACTTATCGATCAGCTTCTTGGCCGCCTTTACGATCAGATTGTCTCCGTCCGCAGGAAGCGGACTTCCGCCCACATCTATTGTGATGCCGCTCTCCGTCTTTTCTAATGACAAAGTGTCAAATATATCAACAGTCTGCATTATCATCCTTACATCATGGTATCCGTTCGGACGTCTGCCTGTTACATCAAGGCAGAGATTGATCTTGGCATATGCGCGTTCAGTTATCATAAATAAAACCCCTTATCCCAAAAATGTCCTCCCCGCTTACGAGGAGGACATTTATCTTTGTATTCATGGATGATGTTTTACTGCTGTGCGAGGTACTGTGAAGGATCCGTCTCGCCGTTCTTGAGCTTGTCAAACTTCTCAAGTACTGCGTCGTAAGTCTTCTTTGAGATCTCGGGAAGTTCGCCTCCCCAGGTCTCTTCAGCCTGCGCATAACCCTTCTTGAATGCATCGATCATCATATCAAGCTTGTCAGGATCTCCGCCTGTGAGGGCTGTTGCAAACTGTAAAATACGGTCACTGGTCTTTTCGACTCCCCAATATCCGTCTTCGGCTATGTCAGCCTGTGCCTGTGCCTTTGTCTCGGGATCAACCTCATACTCGCCATCCTTAAGGAATGACCAGATATCGGTAGCCTCTCCATACTTAGTGGCCTGCTGGCCCAGAAGCTTCTCCACGAGATTGCGGAGGCTCTCTGTTCTGGCATCAGCTTCAGCCTTAAGTTTATCAACTAAAGCGGTATCGGGTTTGTAAGTCTTAACTGTCTCAGCAGTCTGTCCCGAAGGCTCGTAAACTGCTGCCGCCTCTTCATTCTTACCGGTGGTGCTTACTTCGGCTTCGTTTGCCTTTACCTGGGATGTATAAGCCGCGTACGCACCGGCTGCCTGAGAGGATGTAACTCCGTTTACATTCATAAACTCTCTCCTTTCGCTCTTTCAGCGTATCTGCCGATCATCCGGCATCTGCACCTGTGGAGCACATATCATCCATGATTACAATTACTATATCGACCTGTTCGTCATAGTAATTAAGTTACTTAAGAAAATTCTATCATCCGCAGAAGCTTTTTATCAATTGGCATTTTTACCTATACGCAGCCGATTATTTCATTGATATCTTCGATACCATGGCGCGTCATGTAATCTTCGATGCCCTTTACGCACTCGATGGTGGCATAGGGATTTACGAAATTCATCATGCCGACACTGACTGCTGTAGCGCCTGCCATCATGAATTCTATAGCATCGTCGCCTGTTGCAATACCGCCCATTCCTATAACAGGGATCTTAACTGCGTGAGATGCCTGATATACCATCCTTACGGCCACGGGCTTGATCGCAGGACCGCTCATTCCGCCGGTCTTATTGGCAAGAGCAAATCTTCTTCTCTCGATATCAATCTTCATACCGGTAATGGTATTGATAAGAGATATGGCATCTGCCCCACCGCTTTCGGCAGCCATTGCCATCTCGGCGATATTGGTGACATTGGGTGTGAGCTTCATGATCACAGGCTTTTTTGTATGAGCCTTGATCTGACTTGTTATATTTTCAAGGCAGTTTCTGTCTGTTCCGAATGCGATCGCGCCTTCTTTTACATTGGGACATGATACGTTGATCTCAAGCATATCAACCCTGTCTTCGTCAGAAAGCCTTTCTGCTACCTCTACATAGTCCTCAACAGATCTTCCGCAGACATTGACTATGACCTTCGTGTCATATTTTGAAAGGAAAGGCAGATCTCTTTCGCAGAATACCTCAATGCCCGGATTCTGAAGTCCTATGGCATTGAGCATTCCGCCATATACTTCACATACTCTGGGAGTGGGGTTACCGGGCCAGGGAACATTTGCAACGCCCTTGGTAACGACTGCTCCGAGCTTATTAAGATCAACAAATTCCGAATATTCCATGCCGGATCCGAAGGTTCCCGAACCCTCCATTACAGGATTCTTAAATGTAACACCGGCTATGGTAACTTCCGTTTTCATCATATCTCCACCTCCGATGCTTCAAATACGGGTCCGTCCGTGCAGATCCTTGCATTATTTACATGTGAATGATGATCCACTTCTTTAGTCTTAACAACACATCCGAGACATGCACCTACTCCGCATGCCATTCTCTCCTCGAGCGAGATATATGCTTTTTTTTCTCCGGCAAACTCTTTTATCGCTCTGAGCATCGGCAAGGGACCGCATGCACAGATGGCATCGAATTCAATACCGTTTTCCCTGACCGCGTCAAGGACATTTCCCTTCGTTCCAAGGCTTCCGTCCTCAGTTGCGACATATGTGTCGGAAAAGGCTGTGAACTCATCAAGAAGGAACGTTCTCTCATCCCTGTATCCCATAACTGAAGATACACTTACGCCTGCTGCATGTAATTCCTTTGCCAGTTCCAGCATAGGAGGGATTCCGATACCGCCACCCAGAAGAAGCACCTTCGAACCTGAACCGTTTCCTGCAGATGACAGTTTCTCTATATCGTATCCGTTGCCCAGAACTCCGAGGAGGGACACTTCATCTCCTTCATCAAGCTTCGAAAACCCATCCGTACCCTTACCGGCAACGCGGTAAACAAGTCTTATGCTCTTTTTATCATCCGATACACCGCAGATGCTTATGGGTCTTGGAAGAAGTGCCGATGCATCCTTCGTAAAAACACCGACGAACTGCCCCGCATGTGCATCGCCGGCAAGCGAAGTTTCAATCTTAAGATCGTATATTCCGGGTGCGATACAGCTCTGGGATATTACTTTACCTGTTACTTTTGCTTTCATTTTCTTCTCCGTAATATGTCAGGAATCTGTGCTGTTTCATTCAGCCTTATAAACAACTTTGCCTGACACGATCGTCATTTTATTCAGACCCTTTAATTTCCATCCTATGAATGGAGTATTGTGAGCTTTTGACGCAAATTTATCTTCGACTATCCATTCGGCATCAGGATCTATCAGTACAATATCGGCAGGTCCGCCTTCTGCAATATATCCCGCATCAAGACGATAAACCTGAGAAGGACCGTAGGTCATAAGTCTTATCAGATCCATCATACTGATATAACCCTTGCCCACAAGTTCCGTGATACCAAGTCCGAGAGCCGTCTCAAGTCCTATTATGCCGCTCGGCGCTTTTGTAATTGGTCTCGACTTTTCCTCACCGGTATGAGGTGCATGATCCGTAGCAATCATATCGATGGTTCCGTCCTGAAGTCCCCTGATCACAGCCTGTCTGTCGGCCTCGGTCCTGAGAGGAGGATTCATCTTGGCATTGGTACCATGATTGATGACAGCATCTTCCGTGAGTGTGAAATGATGAGGTGTTGCCTCGGCATGTACATTTAGGCCCTTTGCCTTTGCAGCCCTTACAGCCTCAACGCCCTCAGCCGTGGAAATATGCTGTATATCAACACATACACCTGTACCCTCCGCTATCTGAAGATCTCTTTTGATCAGGGAGCTTTCAGCCTCGGAGGGAGATCCGCCTATTCCGTAATATTCGGATGCCTTGCCGCGGTTTACACCGTTTTCCGATATAAGGGAAGGATCCTCTTCATGAAGACTCACCGGCACACCGCACTGAGCCGCTTTTAAAAATACCTGTGTTAAAATCCCATGATCGATTATGGGAAGACCGTCATCGGTAACACCTACCGCTCCGGCTTTACAGAGACGTGCAATATCGGAGATCTCCTCGCCCTTCATTCCAAGGGTTGCATTGCATGTCACATAGATATGTATGGGAGTTTCGGAGGCTTTCTTCTGCATATATTCGAGAGTCTCCGGATTGTCGCATCTCGGGTCCGTATTTCCCATCATGACGACCGAGGTATATCCTCCCTTCGCAGCAGCTGCAGCGCCTGTGAGGATGTCCTCTTTTTCGGTAAAACCGGGATCCCTGAAGTGGACATGCACATCGACAAGTCCGGGTGCAACTATGAGACCCGCAGCATCTATAACCTCATCTCCGGGCTGCGGAAGTGCTCCGCCGCCCGGCAATATCTTCTCAACCCTGCCGTCACTGAGGATCAGATCCGCTCTGCCCTCCATCTGTGACTTCGGATCCATTAATGTTCCGTTCAATATCAGAAGCCTGCTCAAGATTACCCTCCTGTATCACGACAGGAGCTTCCTCATAATTCACGCTTCCTGCCTCATCTGCCTGCACTGACATCTCTTCACTTATTCCGCCTTCCTTAAGACGCTTCTCCCTCAGATAATCTGCTGCATCATCGGGGATATCGTCAAGACTTTCGGAACCTGTGTCGATGTCGATCGGGCGCTTCTTGAATAGGATATCATAAATCACGGGAACTATAAACAGCGTCATAAGCGTAGCATAAGCAAGACCGCCTATGATGACTATGCCCATGCCCTTTCCGAGCTGGGATGAAAGGGAATCACCGATACAAAGGCTGCACTCTGCAAGGATTGTGGTCATCGCAGTCATCAGTATGGGACGCATCCTCGTCTTGCCTGCAGCGATAAGTGCATCATGTCTTTCCAGGCCGCCCTTTCTGAGCTGGTTGGTATAGTCAACATACACGATACCGTTATTAACGACGGTACCCATGAGGACCATCAGTCCCATCAGACACATCATCGAGATGGGTTCATTCGTTATCCTGAGTCCGAGGAAACCGCCCGTAAATGCAAGGGGAACGGTAAACAGGATTATGAAAGGAGACAGAAGGCTCTGGAACTGCGCCACCATTATGAGATAGACCAGTACGAGTCCGAGCAGAAGAACAAGTGCCATCTGCTGGATCATCTGATTCGTTGTCTCGGTCTCGCCTCCGATATCCATGGTATATCCGCTGGGAAGAGTATAACTCTCAAGTTTCGGAACAAGTTCTCTTGAAAGAAGTGCATTGTTATATCCGTCTTCAACACCTGCAGTGACATCTATATAGTATGAACTGTTCAGTCTGTTGATGGAATTCTGTCCGTCCTCGGTAACGATCGTGGCATATTCGCTGAGCGCTTCATCGCGGGTTACCGCATTGCCGTCTTCATCCTCATCATCGATGGTAAATGTATAGTCCATGATATTCTGTACATTGATCGGATCAAGTCCCGTAACTATCTCAACATCAAGAGTCTCTCCCGCAAGCTTTACACTCGTAACAACTGTTGATGTTGTCAGCTTGCCGTATATTGCCTGATAGATCTGAGCAACCGTAAGTCCGTCATTTATCGCAGCATCCCTGTCAATGTACATATGAAGGATCTGCTTGGCATCTTCATTACCGTTGGATATATCTGTATATCCGGGAACAGTTGCGATGATATCCATGATATCTCCGCTTATCCTGTTCAGTTCATTAATATCATCACCGAATATTGAGATAGACATACCGCTTCCGAGCATCTGATCCATTGCATCCATTCCGGATGTGATACTGAATGTATCCTGAAGTCCCTCTTCCGCAGCAATCTCATACATACGATCCGTTATCCGGTTGACCTCAGCAGCGCCGGCCTCATCATTTTCACAGAGGATCATCAGTGAATAGCTGCTGTATCCATCACTTGATGCGCCAACAAGAAGTGCCATATCGGAGTTTCCGCTCATGACGCATACAGATTCGACACCCTCTACCGCGTTCAGTTTCTCTATAAGAGATCCCATCTTCGCATAGCTTTCTTCACGGGTAAGGTTCTCATCAAGTGATACATTTCCCTGTATCTGGGGAGATACAGCGTCGGGTATCATAACGATACCGGACTGAAGTGCGATCATGATACTGAACACAAGAAGTCCGATCGCAAGTCCCAGAGGAACGATCTTAACCTTGAGGCAGAATCCCAGAAGCTTTCCATATACATCAAGGATCTTATCGAAGAACTTGTGATCCTTAGGTTTTGTTTTCCTGAGAAGTGTTGAGCATGCCGCAGGAACTACAGTCATTGAGATAAGGAGTGATGAAAGCAGCGTATAGATGATGGTCAGAGCTAGAGGCATCATCAGTTCCCTGATAAGTCCCTCTGTATATACCATCGGGAAAAATACGCAGATAGTGGTAAGGGTTGATGCAGTTACCGCGCCGAACACCTGTCTTGCACCCTGTACCGAAGCTCGCGGTGCCTCTATGCCACGCCCTCTCAGTCTGTAAATGTTCTCCATTACAACTATTGAGTTATCAACGAGCATACCTATACCAAGGCTCATTCCGAAGAGGCTCATCATATTGATGGACACTCCGCTGAAATACATCGCGATAAGTGCGGTGAGCACGCTGAGAGGAATGCTGATTGCAACAACAAGAGTGGGAAGAACATCCTTGAGGAATATTGCAAGGATAAGAATGGCAAGACCCGCACCGATGAGCATGTTCTGTACAACAACCGAAAGGATCATCTCGATGTATGCACCCTGGTCCATTATGACAGTGATGTCAAGTCCCGGATACTTTTCCTCGAGTCTGTTCAGTTCATCGATACATGTATTGGCTACATCATTAGCACCTGCCTCACTGCTCTTGAATACACTGAGGATAACGCCGTCGTTGAGTCCGAGCTTTGTGAAGGTGGTGGATGAGTTATCTATTATGGTTATGTTGGCAACGTCCTTGAGAAGAACGGTTCCCACTCCGTCGATGACCACGAGCGGAGTATTCTCCATTTCTTCAACAGAATCAAATTCATTACCTATCTTAAGAAGCCATGAATTATCATCCTTGTCATCGATATAACCGACAGGCATGTCAAAATTCTGTGCATAGATAAGCTGTGACAGAGTCTGGAGAGTGAGAAGTTCGTTGGAGTTGGCTTTCTTCAGGGCTTCCTGTCTCTGAATCTCAAACTGAGCAAGTCCGTCATTGAACTGCTCTACGGCATCATAATATGACTGCCATCCGTCATTGATCTGCTGCTGGCCTTCGTTGATCTGCTCCTGGCCGTTCTGGATCTGATCATATCCGTCCATGATCTGCTCATATGCATCATTGATCTGATCCTGTCCGCCTTCAGCCTGATCTCTTGCAGATTCAAGCTGCTGCTGGGCAATTGAGAGCTGTGCACTTGCCGCTCCGAACTGAGTCGCAAGTTCCAGTTTCATCCTGTCGAGATCCGCATAGGAAGTGATTCCCGCAGCGGCAAGACCGTCGCTTATCATTTTCATTCCGGCTTCGAGCTGTGACAGACCAGCGGCCATCATCTGAAGCTGTCCCTGCATGGTCATATATGTCTCGTTAGTCGTGGGATCTCCGCCCGCTTCAGTAATCGCAGCAGCCATTTCACCACACTGCGCACTCAGTGCGTCATATTGACCTTTGAGAGTATCATACTGCGACTGGAGTTCAGCCAGTTTATCAAGACCTTCCTGTGCCTGTACGATACCGCTGAATGCCTCATTCTTGGCACTTTCAAGTTCATTCTTTTTATCATCGAGTTCACGTCTTGCATCATCTATCTCATCGATGGAATCCACGAGATCGTACTGAGCCTGGATAAGATCGGCATATGCATCAGCAAGCTCCTGAAGGTTCTCGTTTAAGTCTATCTGTGACTGATTCAGATCTTGCTGTGACTCAATGAGCTGATCCCTTGCATCATCAAGATCGGCCTGGTTTTCCATGATATCTGCAAGCGCATCATCAAGCTTTTCTTCTGCATATGCATAGATCTTCTCGTTAAGGTCATCGACCTTGTCCTGATCAAGACTTATCTCAACGGTCTTTTCGATCAGTCCGCTCGGGCTTACGCTCGCCACACCGTCAAGTCTTTCAAAAGAAGGAATGATGGTTTCCTCAGTGAACCTGGATAATTCCCTGATATCCATTCCCTCATAGGAAACGGCGAGATACTGGTTTGCAAGCATATCCGTGGAAAGTTCCATTATTGAAGGAATTCCCACTTCATCTGGCCATCCCGCCCTTACCGTATCTATCTGCGTATAAACCTTGACCATGATGGAATCAAGATCGGTACCGCTGTTGAATTCAAGCTCCACGATTCCGTAATTCTCATAGCTCATCGAATATACATTCTTAACACCCGAAATAGTTCCAAGTGCCTGCTCAAGAGGCTTGGAAATGGTCTCCTCGACGGACTCAGGCGATTCACCCGGATATGTGGTGATAACGAGAATATAAGGAAGAGAGATATGTGGAAGCAGGTCCAGCTGCATCCTTATGATACTGACCGTACCAAGAACGATCATGATGATTATCATGACCAGTACGGTAAAAGGCTTTTTTACACTTAACTTAGACATAAACAATTCCTCATCACATCACACATTATTTCAGCAGCATAGGCAAACTGCTCTTCGGTTAACAAGCCGAAATTTACAACATATCTTACGGGCGAATATATGCGCTCTTTGCAGCAATATTTATCAAGAGAGTTAAGGGACAGTCCCTTCTCCCTGATACCCGCAATAAATTTCTTATCATCAAACGGAAGTTTTCCGCGAAGCATGAATGTCATGCCGCTTCCGTCGCCTTCACAGTCAAAATATTCGGAAAGACCGCTGCTTTCCATTTCCTCGAAGATGGCTTTTTTTCGTTTCCTGTAGAAATTCCTCATCCTGTTCAGATGTCTTTCATAATATCCATCGGAAATAAATGACGCAAGCGTCAGCTGTTCGGATGTGGATACTGTACCTGACACGAAATCCATCCTCTCGGAATAAACGTCATACAGCTCATCAGGAAGCACCATATATGCAACCCTCAGGGAAGGGGACAGGGTCCTGGTGAATGTGTTCATATATATGACTCTTTCGGGATCCGATGCACTGATCGGTGGAACGGGCTTTCCCTCAAATCTGAACTCAGAGTCATAATCATCCTCAACTATCCATGCGCCGCTCTCCCTGGCCCATGAAACCAGTGAAGCACGTCTGGCTGCACTCATAACACAGCCTGTAGGGAAATGATGTGAAGGTGATACATGTATCATCCTGATATTGTTTCCCGCAAGGTTTTCCGTGATAAGTCCGTTCTCATCCACAGGTAAATGAAGACATTTATGCCCGCTGAACTCATATACCTTACAAATGCACATATAACCGGGATCTTCAACAGCAACCATTGCGTTTCTTCCAATAAGCTGAAGAAGCGTATTGCTCAGATATTCACATCCGGGTCCCACGACTATATGATCCGGGTCTGCGGAAAAGCCTCTTGCTTTTTCAAGATATCCGGCTATTGCCTGCCTTAAAACCTGCAGACCTCTTGCTTCGGGAGTCCTGATACAGGCAGACCTGTCCTCGTTAAATACCTTCCTGGCGATCCTTGACCATGTATCAAATGGAAATGTTTCCTCGGGGAGACTTGCATCCGTCAGATTGATGACCTTTTCATCATTTCCGACCGGGTTTGGTTCACACAGACCTGACTGCAGGTCACAGATCCTGTTTTCTCTGGCAGAATCGGTTCTCCCGCTGCAGACACAGTCCATATCGGAGGCAACAAAATACCCCCTCTTTTCCCTGCTCTCTATGTACCCTTCCGTAACAAGCTGTGAATAGGCATTGGCAACGGTTATCTCGGCAATACCGTTATCAAGTGCCATCTGCCTTCTTGAGGGCAGTTTTTCACCGCTTTTAAGAACGCCCGAATGAATGTCACTCTTTATGCACTCATATATATATTCATATATCGGCTTATCGCCCTTTTTTTCGGTATCGTATATGAGCATTGTAAACTGGTATTATAAAATATATTTAAAATGGTAATATGAATAGTGCCAGTTAATGATTATACTTTGTGAAAACAGCAAATACAACTCATAAAAATATATTTTATAAAATGTTTATACGGGCTTAACAGAATCTGCAGCAAAGCCCTGAGGAGGATATATGAAAAGAGTCGCATCAATCCAGGACATCTCATGCATAGGCAAGTGCTCACTTACTGTAGCGCTTCCCATAATATCCGCAGCAGGCATCGAGACCTCGATCGTTCCTACTGCCGTGCTTTCCACCCACACCCAGTTCAGCGGCTTTACATTCCGTGACCTTACAGATGACATGGAACCCATCAGGGATCACTGGGTAAAGGAAGGCTTTAAATTCGATGCCATCTATACCGGATATCTCGGAAGTCTCAGACAGATAGAGATCGTAAAAAGCTACTTCAAGTCATTTGCCGGCGAAGGCACCGTAAAAATCGTAGACCCCGCAATGGCCGACAACGGCAATCTCTATGTGGGCTTTGACAGCGCATTCGCAAAAGAAATGACAAGTCTGTGTGCAGAATCAGACATTGCTCTTCCAAACATCTCCGAAGCCGTATTCATGCTCGGAGAAGACTATCCGGGTGAGGATGCTTCGGAAAACATAACAAAAGAACTCCTTAAAAAGCTTGCCGAAAAAGGGGTCCGCTTCCCCGTCATCACAGGAGTAACTCTGTCTGACGGCACCTTTGGTTTCATAGGCTTCGATTCCGCCAAAAATGAATTCATCAGTTACGGCACGGAAAAGGTGCCCTACAAATCACATGGAACCGGAGATGTCTATGCAAGTGCGTTCACCGGTGCCCTGGTAAACGGCAAGAGCATTTATGATGCACTCGTAATCGCCGCTGATTACACAGCCGCATGCATCCGCAACACATACAACGATCCAGATAAGGTTAACTACGCAGTCAATTTTGAGCTTGAGCTTCCTTACTATCTGAAGCTCCTTGGCAAAATATGATGCGAACAGGAGGACGGTTCCTGCGTTCACCTTTGATCTGATCTCAAATTAAAAGGTCATCCGCAAAAATGGATGACCTTTATTTTTTCTATTGTTCCATGCTCTTAACGATCTTGACGATCCTGCTGGTTCCGAGTCTGGATGCACCAAGTTCCATGAATTTCTCTGCATCCTCAAGTGTGGAGATCCCGCCTGCTGCCTTGATCTTAACGCCTGCTCCGACATGCTGTGCAAAGAGCTTCACATCATCAAATGTTGCTCCACCGCCTGCAAAACCGGTAGAGGTCTTGATAAAGTCCGCACCTGTCCCGGTTACGATCTCGCACATCTTTATCTTTTCCTCATCAGACAGCATGCATGTTTCTATTATGACCTTAAGAACTCTGTCACCGCACGCCTGCTTTATCAGGGATATCTCCTGCTTCACGTAGTCATAGTCTCCTGCCTTAAGTTTTCCGATGTTGATGACCATATCAATCTCATCGGCCCCTTTATCTATGGCATCAAAAGTCTCAAGCACCTTGACGGTGGTTGTCATATTTCCGTTAGGGAATCCGATCACGGTACAGATCTTCATCTTATCGCCCACATACTGCCTGGCTTCCTTGACATAGCAGGGAGGTATGCATACGGATGCTGTTTTGTACTTTATCGCGTCATCACAAAGAGCCCTGATGTCATCCGGTGTGGCATCCTGGTGTAAAAGTGTATGATCGCAGGCTGACAGTATTTTCTCGATATCCATGATCTTCCTCCTAAAACTAAAATCCCGTCCTCTTTTGAAGGACGGGATTAATATAACATAAATGTCTGTTATCAGTCTATTACGTTCCTGACACCGATGATGTTGTTCATAAAGCCTACCGAGTTAACCTCAAGTCCTCTTCTGGGATTGGATTCATGAACGATCTGGCCGTTACCGATGTAAAGTGCAACATGTGAGCATCCGCCGTAACCATAGCAGATAATGTCACCGGGCTGAGCCTCGGTAAGTGAAACCGCACGTCCTGCATATGAATACTGTCCGGAAGGAGTTCTTGCGATACTGTATCCGAAATCCCTGAATACATAACAGGTAAATCCGGAGCAGTCTGTTCCTGCAAGAGTCTGTCCGCCAAGGATGTAAGGATTGCCTACAAACTGAAGGGCATAATTGACGATAGCCATTCTGAGTTCCGATGTTGAAGAATAATCGGTGCTGAGATTGGTAACTATCTGAAGGATCTCGGGAGGAGTGGTCGTCATTGCCGTTGTTCCGTTAGGAGTTGAAGTCGTGGCACGAAGATTTCTCTCTCTCTCAGCAGCTTCCTCTGCCTGGATCTCTTCAAGGGACTTGGCTGTCTTGTACTCCTCGGTAATGGTTATGTAATCGGCCGATACATATCCGACCTTTCCTTCCGCATATTCGATCTTGATCCAGGTATAACCGTCATCTTCTTCGTCAAGATCCGCTTCGCTCTCTCTGGCGGCAAGATAAACTCTGGGATCGACGCCGTTTTCCATTATTACCTGATATCTCTCACCTCTTGTAACATATGTAAGACATGCAGAATCGATGGAAGCTTCCTTTCTTACATTAAGCTGGCTTACAAGGACCTCTGCATAATATTCAGTATAATCCTCAAGTCTGTTGTAAGCTTCAACTCCGGATACTACAAAATCCGAAAGGACATATCCTTCGATTGAACCGCTGCGAAGATGTATCCACTGGTCGTTATCATCATCAGGATCCGCATCGCCCTCTATGGACTCATCTTCTTCGTCCAGGATTGACCCGACGCTTCCGTCATACATACGTCCGACGATGTTGTACTCGGTACCGGGTCCTGATCTTACATTACAATACTTGGGACTTGTCTCGAAAAGTGCAATCGAAAGATTAAGATACTCTTCCTCTATTACTTCAGCGGGATCCGTGATCTGTGCGGTTACAGTCCTTGATGCAGAAGAAATCCTTACGGTCTCGGAAAGTGTTGAAGCAGAAGAATTAAGCTCTCTCGATGCTCCGCCGGAAACCAGACCCGCTGCATTTACAGAAACGGGAATAAGCACAGCCATCGCTGTGCCTGCCAGAAGAACCGATGCATTTATCAGATGTCTTTTTAAATTCATGGTTTCCGTTGTGTTTTATGGGTGCAAAACTTATTATATCGGATTTTTTACATTTTGCAACAATTTTGTAACATTTTCGAAATATCCCTTAACAACTCCCCGAAAATACTTAACAAAGTTGCGTTTAACCCTTGTAAATGTTATATTTTTTGGGTTATTTGATCTACTTTATTTTGGAGGAAAAAGATGACATCTTCCGGGATGAAAGAATATCTGAAGAGGAAAAGACGTAAAAGATTACTCCTTGTAAGCGGCTTTCTGGCATGTCTGGCTCTTTTGCTTGTCCTCGGATACGTATTCCTGATCCGTCCTGTTTTTTCAGACGAAAGACCGATAGCGGAAGCAGATCCGGCAGGAACCGAAGTCAGTGAAGTGCCGGAAGGGCAGCCTGAAGAAACAAATCCGATGGCTGGTCAGGAAATCGTGATACCCGAACCTGAGCCCGAACCCGAAGAAGAGCCCTTTGAAGAGTTTGATATCCACATAATGATGGTCGGTGATGACCTTCTCCACATGGGACTTGTCAACCAGGGGCAGCAGGCGGACGGAACCCGCAATTATGACTTTCTTTTCAAGGATATACTCGAATTCATAGACGCGGCCGATATTGCAATCATCAATCAGGAGTCTCCCATAGGAGGCAACGACAGGGGCTTCAGCGGCTATCCGGCATTCAACTCCCCTACCGAAGTAGCTGATGCAATTGTAAAGGCAGGATTTGACGTGGTCCTTACAGCGACCAACCACACATACGATCAGGGACTTACCGGACTTATATATTTTCACGATTATTTCAGGGACAATTATCCGGAGATAAGCGTCGTCGGAACCCACAGCGACCTTACCGAGGATTCAAGGCAGGGACGTCCCGGAGCCTACTGGCTCGAAAAGTATGGCGTCAGCCCCAACGACCGTCCCAGGTTCGATGATCTTGAACTGGATCCGATCGATCTTTACAACACCTCAGCCTTCGTTGTCAGGGAAGTGAACGGGGTAAAGATCTCCATTCTTAATTACACCTATTCACACAACTGGGCAACTTGGGCAAACGGACTGGACGGATATCTCAACAGGCTCTGCTATTACGATCCTTCAAGCAGAACGATTGATTTCGACACCATCAACCCCGAGGTGCTTGACGATATCAGGCTGGCAAGACAGGTTTCGGATATCGTGATCGTATGTCCTCACTGGGGGTATGAATATTCATTCGAGCCCTGTGCATATCAGAAGGATTTTGCACGTCAGATGATCGATGCCGGAGCGGACGTTATAATAGGCGCTCATCCCCACATTGTTGAGCCTGTCGAATATATCACGACTCCGTCAGGCAATTCGGGACTCTGCTACTACTCACTGGGTAACTACATTCACTGCCAGGTTCCTAACTACACAAGCTTCGAGGGAATGGCATGGGTAACGGTGCATGTCGATAAGGACGGAGCACATGTTGACCTTGAAACAAGCGGTGCTCTTCCTCTTGTTGAGTATCAGACCTACGGACCGCTCATAATACAGGGTGTTTATCCCCTTGAGGATTTTACGGCAGATATGGCGGCAAAGCACGCAAGCAACTACCGCGGTGGCGGTGCGATGAACCTCGAAACACTGAACCAGTGGAACAATAATCTCTTCGGAGGTTTCTCTCTGACAAAAGAAGACATCCTCGGACCGGCACAGACCTCTTCTGATGCATCTTCCGGAGAAAATGTGACACCTTAGATACATAGGCAGCTCTTAAATAAACAATAACTTAAATACATTCGCATTAACTTAAGCACATTAAAAGGCCTCCCGGCAAGGGAGGCCTTAGCTTTACATTTTTACTTCTCAAGATATTCTATTGCGGCTTCAAGCTGGTTATCGGTACCGTCTTCCATGTATCTGTCATAATCAAATTCCAGCTCTATATCAGGTGCGATACCCACTCCGTTGATCGCGGTGCCGTTCGGTGTCAGATACTCTTCAACAGTGAACTTGATACCGGATGCATCACTCAGATAGAAGAAATCCTGAACGATGCCCTTTCCGAAGGTGGTGGTTCCAAGAGTAATGGCCATTCCGTTATCCTTCAGAGCACCTGTCATTATCTCCGATGCACTTGCGGTATATCCGTCAGTCAGGACCACTATCCTTCCCTTGAACTCCCTGTTGCCGTCACAGGTATAAACTTCCGAATCTCCGTGCGCATCCCTTGTTGAGACTATCGTTCCCTTGCACATGATCATCCTGGTGATCTCAAGTGTTGCCTTAAGAAGTCCGCCGGTGTTGGTTCTCAGGTCGATGATCATATCCTGCATGCCCTGTGATTTAAGATCTGCAAGTGCATCGGCAAACTGATCTATAACAACTTCATCGAAATCCTTGATCCATATATATCCGACCGTATCAGATACCATACGATACTCTACTTCGATCTTCTTAAGAGTCTGTCTTGTTGCGGATAAAGTAAGAGTCTCATCCGTTGATTCCCTGTAGACCGTGATGCTGACTGTGGTTCCCAGTTCTCCGCGGACCCTTTCTGCCACATCATATCTGTCGAGTCCTTCAACACTTTCCCCGTCAACAGCCTTGATGATATCTCCGGCAAGGAATCCCGCTTTTTCGGCAGGGCTGTCCTCATAGGTACCGCTCACATACACATCTCCGTCCTCGGTGGACTTGATGAGCATTCCTATTCCGCAGAAGTTTCCCTCGTAATCGTCAAAAAGTGCTGCGAGTTCCTCGGCATTATAGTATTCAGCATACTTATCACCGGTTCCCTGCATCAGTCCGTCCAGCATACCCTCTCTGAGAGCATCGGGATCATAATCATAGAGCGAATAGTTCTGAAGGTAGAAGGCTATCGAGTCTGCTTTTGCAATGAGCTCATTGTCCGCAAGTCCGCCGCGTCCGGAAATATATACAACCCTGCTCAGCATGAGGATCAGGATGATCCCTGCGCACAAAAACAGCATTACCAGCATTCCGAACACAAAGCCCTTTGCAAAAAGATGCTTTCTCTTTCGCTTCGGTCTTCCTTCATTTACTAGAGCAGCCCCCCCTGCGGAAGACTGCTCTTTTTCTTTTAAGATATCCTGTTCATTCATAATAGTACTCAGTCATTATTTTCCGAGATAAGGCCATGGAGAAGTATATTCACCGTTAAGTCTTACACCGAAATGGAGATGGTTACCTGTTGAAATACCCGTGGATCCTACATGTGCGATGGTCTGGCCCATAACAACATAGTCGCCCTTTGATACACAGAGCGATGAGCAGTGCTCGTAAATGGTATAAAGCCCGCCGCCGTGATCGATCATTACATAATTGCCCATTGCTCCGGAATAGGCTGCTGCAGCAACCTCACCATCGTATGCGGCATAGATATCCGTTCCGTAATTGGCTGCAAAGTCTATTCCTCTGTGGTATGTGCTTGCTCCTGCAGTAGGAGCATTCCTGTATCCGAAATCAGAGGAAACATACTTATATGATGCAAGAGGGAAAAGGAACTGTCCGCCGTCATAGCTTAAGTGGTTCGCACTGGCGATCCTTCTTCTCTCATCCTCGATTGCTTTCAGTGCCGCTTCAATCTCTGCTTCACGCGCTTCGATCTGTGCCTGATATGCTGCGATATCCGCTGCGGTTGCGTTTATCTGAAGCTGATAGCTGTCTATCTCGCTATTCTTCTCTTCAATGAGAAGCTGCTGATTGGCTTCCTCAACCTCCGCTGCTTCCTTGGCTTCATCGAGTATCTGTTTCTGAAGATCAAGCTGCTCCTTGCAGAGAGCTATATATTCGACATTGGTCTTGTATTCTTCCCAGACACTTCTGTCATACTGCACGACTCTTTCGATATAACTTGCACTGTTAAGAAGATCACTGATGCTTCTTGAGGAAAGGAGCATATCTATCATGCTCTGATCGCCCTTTTCGTACATCAGCCTCATTCGTACGATCATGGCTTCGTGCTGCATGGCCTCATATTCTTCCGCAAGCTCGAGCTCAGCCTCCGTCTGGGAGATCTCATATTCCTTGGCAAGGATCTGGGAGTTCAGCTCAGAGATATTATTCTGCATCTCGACAAGCTCCGCATCAAGCTCCGTAACATAGGAATTAAGATCGGACTTAAGAGCTTCCAGTCTTCCGCGGCTTGCATTTAGATCCGTGACACGCCCGGCAAGAGCTTCTCTTTCAGCTGTCGCCTGCTCTATCTCACGCTGTTTTTCCTCAATGAGTGAGTTTGTGTAGGTTATCGCACGAACCGAACGATAATTACGAATGCAACCGGATGTAACGATCACTGCCGCGACCGATACGAGGGCAATTATTCTCTTTATCTTTTTCTTATTGATCTTCATGCGCAATGGTTTATTTTTCCTTTCCCGCGAAGCGGGAAAATAAATCATACCTTCAGGTACTTGCGAACGGTGATGTAGCTTCCGAGCAGGCCCATTCCGACTCCGATACCGATCGATACAGGTATCAGCACGTTGAAGACCTCCTGAAGAGTCAGGAAGCTGAGCATGGTGCTGAGCATCTGGAATCTGGTGGTAATGAGTGTAAGGACATAATCATAGAGATAATGGATCAGGTACAGAGGTATGAGTGCACCGATAAGACCTATGATGATACCCTCGAGCACGAACGGAGCTCTTACAAAAAAGTCCGTCGCACCGATGTATTTCATGATGCTTATCTCCTCGGAACGCACCGATATTCCGACACGTACCGTATTACTTATCAGGAATATGCTTACAGCAAGCAGTATCAGGATGATCGCACCCGATACATATACGAGCATAAGGTTAAATCCGCTCAGCGTTGATGCGGTGAATTCCGAATATCTTACGAGCCTTACTTCGGGTCTTGTCTCAAGCCATGAAACAAGCTGATCCTGAAGAGAAACGCTTGTAAGGAATACCTCATAGTTGTGCTCACCCTTAAGTGGATTCTCAGGGAAGCCCTGCTGGTAATCTTCTCCGAAATACGTGGGACCAAACGACGCCCATATCTCATCATCGGAATTATAGTCGACGTCTCTTACCTCAGGTCTTCTCAGAAGTTCCTGACCGAAGGCATCAACCTGTGCATCCGTAACGTCCTCATTAAAGAAAACAGTTACCGAAACACCTTCCTCAACCGTATAGAGAATATGCTGCATATTTGCGACTATCGAATAGAACATGCTCAGAAGGAAAAGACATGCGCTGATAGTTGCGACAGATGCAAGGGAATACCATCCGTTTTTGAACATATTGCGGATGCCCTGCCATAATGTGTACAGAAAGGTTCTAATCTTCATTTAAGTACTCCCCTTCCTGCTCATCGCTGATTATCTCACCCAGCTTCATCGTAACAACTCTCTTTTTCATGGAGTTGACGATGGTGGGACTGTGCGTAACGACAACGACGGTCGTTCCCTGCTCATTGATCTCCGCAAGAAGATCCATGATATCCCATGCGTTATTGGGATCGAGATTTCCCGTAGGCTCGTCCGCAAGAAGGATTGCAGGCTTATTGACAAGAGCCCTTGCAAGAGCAACTCTCTGCTGTTCACCTCCGGAAAGCTTCCTAACGTTTGCCTTATATTTTCCGGCAAGGCCTACCATTGCAAGAATGCTGGGAACATTACGTCTCATTTCCCTTGAGGGCACTTCAATGATACGCTGCGCAAAGGCAACGTTCTCATATACATTTCTGTCCTTGAGAAGTCTGAAATCCTGGAAAACGACGCCGAGGTTTCTTCTGAATTTCGGAATCTGGGAATGACGGAGCTTTCTCGTGTTCTGTCCCGATACAAAAACATCTCCGCCTGTTGGAACTATCTCTCTTAAGAGGAGCTTGAGCAGAGTTGATTTACCGGATCCGCTGTCTCCTACGATGAATACAAACTCACCCTTGTTGATACGAAGTGTAACGTCCTTGACTGCAGGATTTCCTTTTTCAGGATAATTCATGCTTACATCATCAAGGAAGATGATGCCGTTTTCTTCGATGAACTCATCACGGGCGGCTTTTATCTTTTCTCTTCTGGTCATGAAAATATTCCTTAAAACTCGTTTTTCTTCATGTATTTCATGTACTTAACGACCATCAGTGCGATCTTGAACGTGATGGCATCGTCAAATACTCTCAGGTCGAGGCCTGTGGTCTTCTGGATCTTGTCCAGTCTGTAGACAAGCGTGTTCCTGTGGATGAACAGCTGTCTTGATGTCTCCGAAACATTCAGTGAATTTTCGAAGAACTTATCAATGGTGGGAAGGATCTCATCGTCAAAATCGTCGATGTCCTTACCGTCGAAGATTTCCTTGATAAAGAGTCTGCAGAGAGGAATGGGAAGCTGATAGATGAGTCTTCCTATACCGAGGCCGCTGTAAGATACGACTTCTCTTTCCTCAAAGAAGATCCTTCCTACATCCGCAGCCATCCTTGCTTCCTTGTATGAGCGGCTGACTTCCTTGATCTCGGATGCAATGCTTCCGTATGCGATCTTGATTCCGACAGCACCTGCCTCAGCAAGCGCATCTCTGAGTCCGGAGGTTGTCTCCTCGATCTCCTGCTCCTGCATGTCGGGCCTTGTCATGGGCTGCTCAAGTTCCATAACAACCACAACATCCGTTTCATCAACCGCAGTAACGAAATCTCTGGGACGGGATGCACAGAAATTCCTTACCGTTTCAAGTATGTTGATATCCTTGGTATTGGAGCTTTCTGTCAGGATCACGACTCTGGGGATATCATTTGCGATATGGAGTTTCTTCGCTCTGCTGTAGATATCCACAAGAAGAAGGTTATCAAGCAGCAGGTTTTTAAAGAAATTGTCCTTGTCAAATCTTTCCCTGTAAGCAACCGACAGACTCTGAACCTGGAATGCAGCCATCTTGCCGAGAGTGTAGACATCCTCTCCCGCACCTGCTACAGCCAGGACATATTCGACAGCCTGATCATCAAATATCTTGAAGTACTGATTTCCCTTGATCTCCTGGGAATCCGCACCGGACATGGCAAACTCACCCGCATCCTTGGAGATGCCGGGAATATCACCGGTGGAAACCACCGTTCTGCCATCGGGATCAGTAATTGCAAGATCCACTCTTGCGATCGCTTTTAGTCCATCCAATGTTGCCTGAAGTATCTGATTTGAGATCATAAATTACCCCGCCATGATTACTAATAGAGTTAATGGCATGCGCAGTAATATGCAATCTTTACATACGCACACTATAGATTATGTAAAACCCCAACAAATAATATACCCAAAAATGCACAAGAAAACAATATTTATCTTGTAAAAAATTGGCAAAAAATAACACCTCAGCCATACTGAGGTGTTATCCGGTATATATTTATATATATTTTGCTTATACTGACATGTCAAAATTGCTGCCGACAGCAGGATTTACGCTTCTTTCCATAGCTGCAGAATCAAGCATTTCCACAACATTCTGGCCCATATCCCTGCCTGTATCGAGTGCCTTCGCAAGCACGGCAGTGCTGATGTCATTCATATTGGTGGCCTGTTTGAAATTAACGGCCATATTCACAAGACCCATATCCATAAATGCTCCCCGGGAGAAAAACTCATTCCCATCTATACAGTTATTTTATCACGCACTGCATGGCAAAACAATCGCAAGATATGGTATCAGCGCAGGCTTATGGTACCATCACCTATTGTTATTCTGTCTTCCTTGAGAAGTTTTCCCACCGCACGCTTGAACTCGTTTTTACTCATTCCGGTGCGTTCCTTGATAAGTTCGGGATCGCTCCTGTCATAAAAATCAAGTTTTCCGCCGGCGTCCTCTATCATTTTGAGGATAAGATCTGCATCCTCATTTCTCTGCATATATCCCTTGTCACGCACGGCAAGCTGAAGCCTTCCGTCGTCCATAACCTTGGCCACCCTGGCAGTGACTTTCTGTCCGGGAACAAGCTTTTCCGCCGCACCGAACATCTCCTTCCTGGGGATAAGTGCCGAATACTTATCGTCTACCGCAACAAAGGCTCCGAAGTTTTCACTTATCAGATACAGAGTTCCGACAACCGTGTCATCTTTTTTGTAAGGAGAATGATCCTCAAGGCTCTTATACACATCCATCTTCGCGCAGAGTCTGTCGGATTTATCGGCATACATTGTAACAAGGATCTCGTCGCCCTCATTTACCCTGTATGTCTGCTGGGCATAAGGGAGGAACAGGTCCTTTTCGAGTCCCCATGAAAGGAAAGCACCGATCTTAGTGACCTGAACAACCTTGAGCTTTGCAAGTCCGCCTATTGTGAGGGCCGGTTCCGAAAGCGTGGCAATCTGTCTGTCCTCGGAATCACGGTAAATGAATACCTCAAGCTCACTTCCTATCTTCGTCCCTTCGGGAACTCTCGAGCCGGGAAGAAGAACTCTTTCCTCAGCGGTTTCTCCGGAGCCTTCTTCTGCAAGGAAAACACCGAATTCCACCTTTTTTACCACTGTTAATTTCTGTCTGTATCCTGTTCTTATCATTTGAATTCCATTACCGCGTATGGCGCGCCTTCTTTATTTTCCAGTGAAACGATACATCCCCCGTCAGGTGCATCAACCACTCTCGGTATCATCTCATCTCCGAGAAACGCCTGTGCAAGGTACATCGCCCTGAAGCCCTTTATCTGCATCCCCTCCGGAACGTATGCAGCGGCTATCTGGACATATTTTCCGTTATTGACGTGATGGTTGGCATCAAGATGCACAGGTTCGATAATGACGGGAGCCATGATCCTGCCGCCTTCGGGGACATCGATCTTACGTACGATCTTCCCCATGGGAAGTGCTTCCTCGGTTTTGTATCTGGCAAACATATCCTCGTTCATCTTGACAGGCTTGTGATCTTCTATGCTTAGAAGCGCCCAGATCGAATAACATCTGACAATGATGTCATCTCCGGATTTTATGCCAAAGCATCTCTTTCCCACAAATCCCTTAAAATCAACCGGATATGTGAATACACTGATATTTTCACACAAAGACGGCAGTCTGTCTATCTCAACCTGCCAGCTGTTAACCACCCAGAAAAAGCCATGTTCCGTGCAGTAATCAAATCCTATCCCAAGATCCTCCGACTGAAAGGTTGAACAATCCTGGAAAAGGTCGATAAGTCCGGCTATACTGAGTCTTTTTTCCTCATCAACGCGGCTGTATCCTACGCGGACTCTATATTCGTACATTTATACCTCCAATATGCCTTCAGGAAAAGAAGGACATGATGATCTCAATCACACATACCGCAAAAAATGCGATCATTCCAAAATTGACAGCTACCGTCGAAAATCTCATACCACGCGGAAGCCTGATCTGACCGGGAGCAAATTTCACCTTGCCCATCACAAGTGCGACGATCAGAAGAGCCAGCCCGGCTATCATTGCACAGATTGCAAACATCCCATATATGAGCATTATCATCGCACCGCCCATATTTTGCGCAAAGTACATCATCAGTTCAGATGCATCTCCGGACTCAGTTGCCTGCAGGAAGCCCTGCAGATCCACCGACCTTTTGACCAGAACGGCTATTATGCCGCCGATAAAATTGATCGTGATGTGATAGCCTATGGTAATCCTGATATCACCGGTCTTCACGTAAACAAACGCAAGCACAAGTCCTATGAGTGTGGCATATGTACCCTGCGTGATATTTCCGTGGAAAAGTCCGAACATTATACCGCTCAGAAGCACTGCGATCAGTTCACCGTAAGCCCTGACTCTGTCTATCAGGAGTTTCCTGAAAAGAAGTTCCTCCACAACGGGTCCGACAAAGACCATGATCACAAGGTTGACCAGCATATCACCTTCCGAAGCAAGATCCTGAACCTCATTCGTTGCCGCTCTTGCCCACGGAAGAAGTTCTTCGATGATCGTTCCCAGAAACACTCCGATGAAATTACCGATATACATCGCAAAATAGGTCACGAAGAATCCGGCTATGATCGCACCCGTGCCCCATTTCGTACGTTCCGGCTTCGATACGGGAATCTTCTTCATCATAAGCCAGGTCGTCGGTGCCGCAAACAGATACATCGGGATGATGGAAAAGAGGATCAGTGCAAGGTAATTATCCAGAATATCGGAACCGGTGATCTTAATAACAACACTGATTGCAAGCTGAATGGCTGTCGTTACCACAAAGAAAAGAAAATAACTGAGACCTATCCTGCTAAAAAGCGCACGATGAGCCTTTTTATCAAACACAGGGGGCTGAGGAACATACTGCTGCATGTTCAGGCCATACTGTGGCTGAAACGGCGGCTGTACAGGCTGCTGCGTACCCATATTATATTGTCCGTTCTGATTGAGGGGCTGGTTTTCCATGTATCGTCCTCAAGATATCGTCGTCGGTATTTTGGGTAAAGAAAAAGCCGGGGAAGTGTCCTCGGCTTTCCAGCAGGGCTACAAGGACTCGAACCTTGAAAATGACGGAATCAGAATCCGCTGCCTTACCATTTGGCTATAGCCCTATTTGCATTACGAAAACACATTATAATAAATGAATCGTGTTTTTGCAAGAACTTTTTTTATTTTGTAAAAAAAATCATTCAGGGAGTTTATCCGCAAGAAGATGATTTATGAACTGACCGGCGGTTCTTCCGGATACTCCGCCGTGGCTCATCTCCCACTGGTCGCTCAAAAGGAAGAGCTTATCGTCAGCCATTTCGATACCGTGCCTGTCTGCAAGTGCCCTGACAATATCGTGATACAGCTTGCGGTCGGGCTTGTAGTAACCGATAGTCACGCCAAACCTGTTGGCAAGTGAAAGCTTCTCTTCCATCGTATCGGATCTGTGGATATCACCATTCTGCTCCACATCATCCCTGTCTGCCCACATTTCCCTGATAAGATGACGCCTGTTTGAAGTAGCGTAAATCAGGATATTGGCAGGCTTGGTCTCAAGACCGCCCTCAATGACAGCCTTAAGGAATTTGTATTCGGACTCATCCTCTTCAAATGAAAGATCGTCCATATAGATGATGAACTTATAATTGCGGTTCTTGATCTGGCTGATCAGCTGGCTTAAGTTCCTGAACTGGTACTTGTAAATCTCTATCATCCTGAGGCCGCGGTCATAATATTCATTAACTATAGCCTTGATACTCGTAGACTTGCCGGTTCCGCTGTCACCGAAAAGAAGAACATTATTGGCTCTCCTTCCCTCTACAAATGCTTCGGTATTTCTGATGAGCTTTTCCTTCTGAAGTTCATATCCGTGAAGATCATCAAGAACAACATGCTCCATATTGGCAACAGGCTTAAATATGACACTTCCGTCAGGTGCTTCAGCGATACGGAATGCCTTGTTAAGTCCGAACATCCCGACACCGTAATCACGGTAAAATCCGGTGATTATCCTGAAGAATTCCTCAGCATCGGAAGCAGCGGCAAGTTTATCGCTGAGTGCCCTTACCTTCTCACTGACATTGCCGTTATACATAAGAGCCGGCTTTTCGATTGCCTTGTAATTTGTTATGCAAGTGAAAACATCCGTCTGAAGAATATCTTCAAGCCAGGTAAAATCGTAATGGAACAGCTCGATAAAAGCCGTAAAATCATTCTTTGCAAAGTGATTGACACTGCCGTCACTTCCGCCCGTCTTTTCCGCAGTCAGTGTAAAAGGATTCTCAGCCGTGACAAGAAGATATGTCAGATAGTTCTGCCAGAGGTTCTTATCGAATGCAAAATCAGTAGATATCTCAAGGATGCGCTTAACCTGCGCATATACAACAGAGGTTATCTCGCCAAGATCATACTCTCCGCCCCTTACGGTCCTGCAGACATGGGAAAGCTGCATGAGTATGGAATCTTCGGGCATTCCGCCGTATATCAGAAATCTGGATGTGATGCGATCCATAAAGCGCTCCTTATTGTGTCTTATACTTCAAACATAAGATCTTCGTAGGTAGGAACAGGCCATGCCCTCTTATCTACAAGAGTCTCGAGCTTATCAACAGGTGCTCTGAGTGCAGCCATTGCGGGAACAACCTTATCTCTGTAGCATACCGACTGATCCTTGCCGTAAGGCATTGCCTTTGCATCTGCCGTGATCTTCTCAAGTTCTTCGGTAGCCTTAAGAACTGCTGAAAGCTCGGTGCCGATCTCTGAAAGGATCTCGGACATTGCGGAAATATCTCCGCCTGCTTCCCTGACAGCATTGATGGTCTCGGCAAGAGTCTTCTCATATCTTACAACAGCAGGGATATAGAGCTTTCTTGCCATACCGGTCATCGCATTTGCTTCGATATTGATACTCTTGGAATATGTCTCGTATACGATCTCCTCACGTGATTCAAGCTCAACCTTTGTATAGATGCCGAATCTTTCAAAGAGCTTAACGGACTTTTCAGTAGTAAGAGCTGAAGCTGCATCGACCATCGAACGGATATTGGGAAGGCCTCTCTTTTCAGCTTCCTTTACCCAGTTCTCCGAATAACCGTCTCCGGAGAAAATAATACGTGCGTGATCTGTCAGATATTCCTTGATGAGGTCATGAACCGCAAGTTCGAAATTATCGGACTTTTCGATGACATCGGCAGCATCGCAGAAAGCCTCCGCAACTATCGTATTGATAGCGGTATTGGCATCCGCAATGGAATCCGAGCTTCCGACCATACGGAACTCGAATTTATTACCGGTGAATGCAAAAGGTGATGTACGGTTTCTGTCGGTAGCATCCTTCTCGATATCTGAAAGTGTGGAAACACCGGTCTTAAGCTTGCCGCCGTGGATTGAATGATCCGCAGCTCCGGTTTCAATAAGCTGCCTTACGACATCTTCAAGCTGTTCGCCGAGGAATACCGAGATGATCGCAGGAGGTGCCTCATCCGCACCGAGTCTGTGCTCGTTTCCTACATTTCCGGCACTCTGTCTGAGAAGATCAGCATGCTCGTCAACAGCCTTCAGGATACATGCAAGCACAAGAAGGAACTGTACATTAGCCTCGGGAGTATAGCCGGGATCAAGAAGATTGACACCCGTGTCGGTTGTAAGAGACCAGTTATTGTGCTTACCCGATCCGTTAACACCCTTATAGGGCTTTTCATTAAGGAGACAGTGAAGGCCTCTGCGCTCGGCAACCTTCTTCATGGTCTCCATTATTATCTGGTTATGGTCCACTGCGATATTGGCAGTTTCGTAAATAGGTGCAAGCTCATGCTGTGAAGGAGCAACCTCGTTGTGCTGGGTCTTGGCTGTAACACCGAGTTTCCAGAGTTCAAGGTTGAGGTCCTTCATGAACGCTCCGACTCTTTCTCTTATCGCGCCGAAATAGTGATCGTCCATTTCCTGACCCTTGTATGCGGGCGCCCCAAAAAGAGTTCTTCCTGCAAAAACCATGTCAGGACGTCTGAGATACTTTGCCCTGTCTACAAGGAAATACTCCTGCTCAGGTCCTACAGAGGGAGTAACCTTGGTTGCCTTGGTATCGCCAAAGAGCCTTACGATACGGAGTGCCTGCTCTGAAACAGCCTCCATGGAACGAAGAAGGGGAGTCTTCTTGTCGAGAGCCTCACCTGTATAGGAACAGAAAGCAGTGGGGATACAGAGGATAACACCGGTAGCATCTTCCTTGAGGAACGCAGGGGAAGTGATATCCCAGACCGTATAACCTCTTGCTTCGAATGTGGCTCTCAATCCTCCTGAAGGAAAAGAAGACGCATCGGGCTCACCCTTAATGAGCTCTTTTCCGGAAAATTCCATTATCATTCTTCCCATATTATCGGGATGTGTGACAAATGCATCATGCTTTTCAGCCGTGATACCTGTAAGAGGATGGAACCAGTGTGTGAAGTGGGTTGCACCGTTTTCAACGGCCCAGTCCTTCATCGCTCCTGCAACAACATCAGCGGATTTTCTGGAAAGTTCTCCGCCGTGCTGCATCACGTTCCTGATCTCTTCATATACGGACTCGGGAAGTCTTTCCTTCATTTTGCCGAGGGTGAAGACTTTAGAGCCGAATATCTCCTCGATGTTTACATTTTCGGATACTGCATTTTCAGACATAAACTTTACTCCTTTGCAAAGCTTTTTCGGGCATATCAGATACAGTTTATACGCTGAAGGTCATATTTTCAATACAAATCAGGTTCTCAGCACCAATGGGCTGTGATCATTCCTTTTCCGTATAGAGGTTTTCCTTCAGGTACTCCCTGTTAGCGTCAAAATCTATCCCAAGAACCGCCATGGAATCGATAGTTTCGTTCCACCAGGTTCCGTCAAGAGGAAGTCCTGCGCTCATCTGCTCGTACCCGATCAAAAAGGGAGCCCTCAGGACCAGACCATAGCACTCCTTAAGTGTAAGATTGGTAGTAAGATTCGGGCACAGGGCGTTTATAAATCCGTCAAAATCCTTAACAACATAGGAAGGGAGCTTCTTTGCAATCTGCTCCATAACCTTTCGCTGTCTTTCGGTACGGCCGAAATCATTTCCGATATATCTGATCCTCGAATATGCAAGAGCCTGAGGACCGTTCAGATGGACCACACCGCCTTCTGTCTGGAAGATATAATCGAATCCGAATTCCTTGCCGGTGAGCTCATTGAACTCGTTAAGATAAGCATTGACCCACATGATCTCATCCGCAGTCAGTTCAAGATCAACGCCACCTACAGCATCAACAACATTTGCAAACGTCTCGAAATTGACCAGCACGTATCTGTGGACCGGTATATCGAAATTCTTCTCGATGGTCTCCATCAAAAGCTCCGCACCGCCAAATGCATATGCCGCATTAAGTCTGTTTGAGCCATATCCCGGAATCTCGACATATACATCCCTGAGAATTGAGGTCATAAGGATCTTACCGGTATTTTTCGAGATGGACACAAGGATCATTGCATCACTTCTGCCGTCCTCACCGCCAAGTCTCGAATCATTTCCTATCAGAAGGATATTCGTGACTCCGTCTGACGTCAGCGCTTCCTTATCAAGATCCCCTGCTTCCTCATATGTCATGAGGTCATAAGCCTTCTTAGTCATTGAATATGAAAATGCGAAAGCTGCAATACATACAAGAAGAAGGCATATAAACACAGTAAGCAAAAAGGCCCGGAATGGATGGTGCTTCCTGCGTTTTACATTATCATTTTTCATTACATCTCCTAAGTATATCCCCTGCTTCGGGACGAGCATCTCCGCTTTCGCATCTTAGAACTGCCTTAACCATGACGCTCGCATGGGGGCAGCTGTCCGTTTCGTTCCCGTCAGGATCATACATCTTAACCGCGACAGCTTTTATATTCGTACCGTCCGGCTTCATAACTTCTATCTCCTCACCTGTGGAGAATTTATTTTTCTGGATAAATGTGACAGCAGTGTCAGTTGCAGATACATCAGATGAATCATCCGTGCCCGACTCTCCTGACAGATCCGCAGCTTCCGCTGTCTCAAGGCTTCCCAAATACACTGCCTTGCTTTCATAGGATGTTCCGTCATATATCTGTCCGCCGGCCTCAGGATTTCCGTAGAAAAATCCTGTTCCGTAGGGTCTGAAGGTTGTCATCGATATCTGATCCAGATACCATTCCTTACGCGATTCATACTTTTCGGGTGACTCAAAATAATCATCGATCGCACATCTGTAGGTTCTTGCAACAGATGCTACATAGAGCGGATTCTTCATCCTGCCCTCAACCTTGAGTGAATCTATTCCTGCATTTATCATGTCCGGAAGATGATCTATCATGCACAGATCCTTTGAGCTGAAGACAAATGTCCCTCTCTCGGTCTCTTCAACCGGCATATACTCTCCGGGTCTCGTTTCCTCAGTGACATAATATTTCCACCTGCAGGGATGAGTACATGCGCCTCTGTTGGAGTCCCTGCCAGTCATGTATGCAGAAAGAAGGCATCTTCCAGAATAAGAGATGCACATTGCTCCGTGGACAAATGCCTCGATCTCCATATCCTCAGGGATATTCTCCCTGATCTGAGCTATCTCTTTTAACGAAAGCTCTCTTCCGACAACAACACGTCTTGCACCCTGCCTGTACCAGAAATTGCATGTGGAATAATTTGTATTGTTTGCCTGAGTCGAGATATGGATGACAGCCTCAGGCCAGTTTTCCTTACAGGTATCAAACATGCCGGGATCCGCTATCAGCACGGCATCCGGAGTCTCAGGCATTTTCCCAAGTTCCTTAAAATATTCCGCAGCCTCCTTCAGATCCGCATTGTGCGCCATTATATTAGCCGTGACATAGACCTTCACGCCCTGTGAATGCGCCTTGACAATGCTCTCTGCCATCTCATCTATGGAGAAGTTCCTCGCCTTCGCCCTCAGCGAAAAGAATTCGCCACCCATATAGACTGCATCCGCACCGTATCTGAGAGCTGCCTCAAGTGTATCGGGGCCGCCCGCAGGAAGCAGAAGTTCAGGTTTCTTAAGCTTATTCATAAAGATCCTCTTATCCAATTCTCTTATTTTTATAACTGAGCGTCACTCCGTCCGCCATAGGTAGTATCGATGATGACAGCTCAGGATGAACACTTACCGCGCTAAGGTATTCCCTCATCCTGTCATGAATGGTACGGTCTCTTCTTCTTACTGCATATCTGGATTCAATAACATCGCCATCCTGCATACAGTTATCGGCAACAAGCAGTCCGCCCGGCTTCAGTATCCTTACGATCTCAGGAAGCAGAATGATATACTGGCCCTTGGCAGCATCAAGGAAAACAAAATCCGCACTCTCAGATTCAAGGTTCGGAAGAATATCCTCGGCATTTCCCTCACAGAGTCTGATCTTTCCGTATATCCCGTCCGACTGTACCGCATACTTTTCAAAATTCTCCCTGGCCTTAACGAGCCTCGGTTCATAATTTTCTATGGTCGTGATCTGAGCATCCGGGGCATATTCATGCATGAGCAGAGCCGAGAATCCGACAGCTGCACCAATCTCCAGGATGGAGGACGGTTTCGAATACCTCATCAGGAATCTGAGAAGCCCCTGAACGGAAGGCCTGATTATCGGTATGCCCACTGCAAGAGCATCCTCCCTGACATCCATCAGATACTCCGGAAGCTGCTCCTGAGTCAGATCTATGTATTTTTCCATCCTGTCTGTGTTCATATGGTCTTCCTTTCCCCGCCTGCGGGGAAAACAGTATATCCCTATAACCTCGAAAGGGCGTCCTGTACGGACGCCCCCACATTATCTTATGGATTATTTTCTACAGGCACTGGCTCAAGATCAGGATCCGTACTTTCAAGTGCATCCAGGTTCTCTGCAGCTTCTTCTGCAGATTCCAGAAGCGTTTCCTGTCTCATTTCCTCTTCCTGTTCCCTCGCAGCCGTTGCCTCGGCCATCTGCTGGAACATCTCTTCAGCTGTCTGCTCGGTACTGAACACATAGGTTCCGCCCTTGACGCCCTCACGATATTCGGATGCGTAATACTGAAGAGCAAAGAGAATGGAATCTCTGGAAAGTCCCTTTGATTCAAAAAGTTCCCCGAGTTCCTTAGCGTTAAAGTCCACCGGAACTTCGACCATCACATCCCTTCCGTAACCCTGAAGGGCGATGGGCTCCTCGGTGAAAACCCTGTATCCGAGGTCGTAGCACCTTGTGGCACCTTTAACAACGAAATATACGATTATGACCCACATTGCGACCCTGAATACCATGTCCAGGACCGAAAGGGATAAAAACAAAACCTTTCTCTTATTCATCTTTCCTGCTTATTCAAAATCAAGTGCTTCCGTGATCCTGAAGCTCACATCCTGTATCATCCTGCAGAGCGCAAGTTCCGCGTCAAGGAATGCATCCACCCTCTGATCCGAAGCCCTGAATCCTACCATCTCCGACCTGAACTGGTCATACTCATTCAGGTCGATATCATCAGACTGCTGAAAATTATAATTCCTCTGTCTGAAATCATCAACCCTGCGCTTAAGATCCGGATCCTTGTTAAGTTCCTCAAGAGTACTTCTGTACTCCTTGTAGATATCCGTATTCTTAAGGGAGCCTATGAAGTTTTCAATTGCCTCATCAATCTGTTCCAAGGCTTAACTCCTATACTTCCTCGATAATGGGAAGGATCATCGGCTTACGCTTGAGATTCCTCCACACAAAATCTCCCATTGCATCTCTTACGGCCATCTTGATCGTATTCCAGTCTGCACCTTCGTCAAGGCATTTTTCCACAGTGGACTGTGCAACGGCTGCTGCCTCCGAAAGAAGATCCTCAGATTCCTTGATATAAACAAATCCTCTGGACACAACATCAGGGCCTGCAACGAGCATACCCTCTTCAGTTATCGCCATGCAGACTATTATTATACCATCCGCTGCAAGTCTCTGCCTGTCACGGAGTACCACATTGCCGACATCACCGATTCCGGATCCGTCAACCAGGATATCTCCGACAGGAACCTTGCCGTTAACTTCGGCGCTTTCGGGAGTGAGTTCAAGCACATCTCCGCTGGAAAGGATCCTGATCCTGTCCTTGGAAAAACCGAGGTCCTTTGCAATCTTGGCCTGTGCCATCAGATGCTTGTATTCACCGTGCACCGGCACGGAAAATTTCGGCTGGACCAGGCTGTATATAAGCTTTATCTCTTCCTGGCATGCGTGTCCCGAGACATGCACATCCTGGAAAACAACGTTTACGCCTTTCTGAAGGAGCTGGTTGATTATCCTCGTTACAGGTTTCTCATTTCCGGGAATGGGATGCGATGAGAAAATAACCGTATCTCCGGCACCTATCGTTATCTTCCTGTGGGTTCCGTCAGCCATTCTGGAAAGTGCGGCCATGCTCTCTCCCTGGCTTCCGGTCGTGATGATGACCTGTCTGTCCGCAGGAATCTCCTTCATCTCATCAAGAGTGACAAGAGTATTTTCCGGAATATCGATACACTCAAGCCTCTGAGCGGTATCGATTATATTGACCATGCTGCGGCCCTCGACGGCAACCTTTCTGCCGAACTTGTAGGCCGTATTAATGATCTGACGCACCCTGTCAACGTTGGACGCAAATGTCGCAACGAAGATCCTGGACTTTTTATTTTCCTCGAAGAGGTTATCGAAGATCGGTGCAAGAGTCTTCTCAGAGGGCGTAAATCCCGGACGCTCTGCATTTGTGGAGTCGCAAAGAAGTGCAAGCACTCCCTTTTTTCCAATCTCGGCAAATCTCTGAAGATCTATCGCATCACCGTAAACAGGTGTGTAATCAACCTTGAAATCTCCGGTGTGTACAACGCATCCTACCGGTGAGTAAATCGCAAGTGCCGCAGCATCGACGATACTGTGGTTTGTGCGGATGAACTCCACTCTGAAGGCTCCTAAGTTGATGGACTGACCGAAGGTTACGGTCTTGCGTCTTACCGTCTCCATCAGCTTGGCACCCTGCACGGAATGCTCCTTGTCATACTCTTCGAACTTGTGCTCGATGAGCGCCATGGTAAGTCTCGTTGCATAAACGGGTGCGTTCACCTGAGCAAGAGTATAGGCAATCGAGCCTATGTGGTCCTCGTGACCATGGGTAATGACAAAGCCCTTGAGCTTGTCGTAGTTGTCCTTAAGATAAGTTACGTCCGGTATGACAAGATCGATACCGAGCATGTCACCCTGCGGGAAAGCAAGTCCGCAGTCCACAACGATAATACTGTCTTCGTATTCGAAGGCAGTGATATTCATCCCGATCTGCTCAAGTCCTCCCAGGGGGATTATCTTAAGCTTTGATGTCGGGATCTCCTTATTTGTATTACTCAATTACTGTTTCCTTTCTTTTCATGAAAAGAAAACCAAAAGCCGTACTAGTCGTTATCGCGCTCAAGCGAGATATCGTCCAGAAGGTCCTCAAAAACAGGTGCCACGGCGTCGAGCTCGTCGTCGTCAGATACGATAACATATCTGCTCTCCTCTTCGCCTTCTTCTGACATGTCCTTGAGGATAAGAGCCTCTCCGTCGCCTTCTTCGAAATCGGTAACCAGGATATAGTCGTGTCCGCCAAGCCTGGTCTGTTCAAGGACGAAGAATTCAACGGGGTCCGCTCCCTCGGGCTTAAAGATTATCTTCTCAAGTTTTCTTTCTTCAATTTCTTCAACTTCATTCATATTTTCATCAGTGTTCATGGTTTCACCCCATCTTCCACTATGTATGACATCATTGTCACTTTTGGTCACTTACCGCTTCCCGCAGAATAAGTTTCCCTGTTCATATAGCTCTGCAGTATCAGCTGAGCAGCTATCATATCAACGTATTTTTTGTGATCCTTTTTTGCTACGCCTGCTTCATCCATGATCTCATCGGCCTCGACCGTGGTGAGCCTCTCGTCCTCCATGATCACCGGAAGACCTGTTCGGCGCTTTATATTTTCTGCGAACTCTTTTGTGAGCTGTGCTCTTTCGCCCTCATCACCGGAAGGCATCAGAGGATTTCCGATAACGATGGTCCCCACATCATACTCAAGGATCAGCTCCTCTATTCTCGCATAGGTCCTGCGCAGCTTGGTCGGATGCTCACGTCTGATTATCTCGACCGGCGTTGCTGCAAGAAAAAGCGGGTCGCTGACCGCAACACCTACCGTCTTCGACCCGAAATCAAGACCCATTAATCTTTTTCTGCTATCATTTTCAGCCATCAGTTCCAGCCCTTGCTGGCAATGTACTCAAGAAGGAGTTCCTCGACGAGTTCATCACGTTCAACCTTCATGATAAGGGATCTTGCACCCTTATGGCTGGTGATGTATGTGGGATCTCCGCTCATGATATATCCGACGATCTGATTGACAGGATTATATCCCTTTTCCTGAAGAGCCTCATATACTTCCTCAAGAACCGCTGCTGCTCCCGAATCATCAACAGGCACTTCGAAAAACTGAGTATGTGTTTTATCAATAGGCATCAGATCACCTCCCCAATCTCATACATAGAGAATTTTACCCCAAAAATGCGATGATTTCAAGTTTTCTGCCCTTTTTTCGCTTCCCGGAAGCGGTCCGAATCTTCCTATCTGTATATTGCGGATGACTTACATAACTGTTAAAATGTCTCACGCACGATAAGGTGTACTTTTAAGAGGTTTTAAGGCATGAACAAATCTATTTTCAACACATTCCTGATAAAATACGCCGAGATCGGCATCAAGGGGAACAACAGATATCTCTTTGAGGACGCTCTCGTAGCTCACATAAATGCTGCAATGAAGACCATTCCCGGCAGATACCTGACCAGAAAGACTCCCGGCAGGATATACCTTGAGTGCAGCGATGGACGTGACGGCGGCAAGTACGATTTTGACGCAGTCGTCGAAAAGCTCAAGCATATATTTGGTATCGTCCACATCTGTCCGGTAGTTGTCTCAGAGGATGAGGGTGAGGAACTCCTTCGTGAAAAGAGTGTAAATTACTGGCGCGACATGTACGGAGATGATGCTTCATATACATTCAAGGTTTTCTGCAGAAGAGGCAAGAAGAGCTATCCCCTGAATTCCATGGAAGTAGCAGCCGATGTCGGTGAAGCTGTGATCCACGCATTTCCCAACATGAAGGTGGATGTGCACAAGCCTGACAAACTCCTGAATGTCGAGATCCGTGACAAGGTCTACATCTATTCCGAGTCCATTCCCGGTCCCGGTGGAATGCCTGTGGGTACCGGCGGAAAAGGAATGCTCCTTCTTTCAGGAGGAATTGATTCACCCGTTGCGGGCTATATGATCTCCAAGCGTGGTGTCTGTCTCGATGCCGTCTATTTCAACGCACCTCCCTATACCTCAGAGCGTGCAAAGCAGAAGGTTATCGATCTTGCGAAGATCATCTCAGCTTACACAGGTCCTATCAATCTTCACATAATCAACTTCACGGACATACAGCTTGCCATCTATGAAAAATGCCCTCATGACGAACTGACAATAATCATGCGCCGCTACATGATGCGCATTGCAGAGCATCTTGCGTATGAGAACGGATGCCAGTGCCTCGTTACCGGTGAAAGTGTCGGCCAGGTTGCTTCACAGACCCTCCACTCACTCGTTTCCACCAATGAAGTCTGCACCCTTCCGGTACTCAGACCTCTTATTGCATTCGACAAGCAGGATATCGTTGAGATTTCCGAGAAGATCGATACATACGAAACCTCGATCCTTCCCTATGAGGACTGCTGCACCATATTCGTGGCAAAGCATCCCGTGACCCACCCCCTTGTAAATGTCATAAGAAAGCACGAGCTTCTTCTTTCGGATGTTATCGATGATCTGCTTGCGAAGGCTTATGAGACTGACGAGGTTATAGAGATAGGTAAATAA
>CAMOZY010000011.1 GCA_946631295.1 uncultured Lachnospiraceae bacterium | reverse complement strand
TGATCAAGGAAGATATGGAATTCATGGGCCCTGTTCGTATGAAGGATGTTGAAGAGGCTCAGCAGAAGATTGTTAATATTATCCGTAAACTGGAGGATTCCGGCGAGATCGTTATCTCCAGAGGCGGCGGAGATGAGATAGTTGTCTAATCTATATAAAACCTCGTATATGAATATGGGAAGTGACAAGCGCGTCATTGATATGAATGAGCTTGTCAAAAAGCGCATTGATGCTCTCGGCCTGAAAATGCAGAGCCCCGAGAATTCGGGTTTTGTTGAAGGAATCAATGCGGACAGTGAAGGTGTGCAGGAACTGGTTAACGGCGTAACGGTTGACGGTGAGCTTTCGGAAGGCTTTTCCGAAGGACTCGGTAATTTAAGCGAGATCACTGCATCCGGAAATGTTATTAAGGGCGAAGCGGCATTAGATCCACAGACCGTTGTTGATAATGCAAATGAGGAAGCTGAGAGGATAATAAGCGAAGCCAGGGCTTCAGCTGAACTCATTGAGTCACAGGCAAGAGATAATGCCGGTTTTATAACCGAGGAAGCCAGGAACAAGGGATATCAGGAAGGTTATTCTGAAGGCAGTGCAAGAGCTGCCCAGGAGATTCAGGATATGAGAGAATCCCTGGATAAGGAAAAGCAGGACCTGGAGGATCTGTATCAGAAGAAGTTCAATGAGATGGAACCTGAACTTGTTGATACGATCACGGATGTTTACGAGCACATCCTTAAAACTGATCTCAAGATGCACAAGACGATCGCAGGACATCTTGTGGCGAATGCACTCAGAAATATTGAAGGCGCCAGAAGTTTTCTCATACATATCAGCAAGGATAATTATGATTACGTCAATTCCAGAAAGGGCGTTTTGGAAGAAGCAGCCAAGGTTCCCGGAAGTGTGATCGAGATCATGGAGGATATCTCGCTTCCTCCCGACTCATGCATGATTGAGACTGACGGAGGTATTTTTGACTGCAGTCTCGGAACAGAACTATCAGAACTTTCCACAAAGCTGAGGCTTTTATCATATTCAAGGGATGAAAGCTGATAAAAGGCCGGCCTATCCGGCCTTTGTTCATATGACTGGTGGCGAAAATGGTAACCGTTAGGGATGTGGATTATAAAAAATATAATAAGGCGGTACAGTTTACCTTTTTCAAAAAAATGGGAAAGGTTATAAATGTCGTAGGTCTTACTATCGAATCCGCAGGCCCTGATGCAAAGCTTGGTGATATATGCCGTATCATTCCAAAGGGGGATGATATAAATGAAAACCCCGATGATGAGATACTTGCCGAGGTAGTAGGCTTTAAGGACAAAAAGACACTTCTTATGCCTTACGGTGTTACTGACGGAATAGGACTCGGAAGTATGGTCATCAATACAGGCTATCCTCTTATGGTGACTGTAAGCAGGGATCTTCTGGGAAAATCACTGAATGCTCTCGGAAATCCTGTCGACGGAACCGTTATCGAGGGAGAGAGGTATTCTGTTGAAAATGCACCTCCCGATCCGATGCACAGGGCAATAATTGATGAGGTTCTTCCACTCGGAGTTAAGGCTGTTGACGGAATGATCACTCTCGGTAAGGGTCAGCGTATCGGCATATTTGCGGGATCCGGCGTTGGAAAATCAACCCTTATGGGTATGTTTGCGCGAAATACAAAAGCTGACATCAATGTCATTGCCCTTATAGGAGAGCGCGGCAGGGAGGTCAGGGAATTCATAGAAAGAGACCTTGGCGAAGAAGGTATGAAGCGGAGCGTTGTTGTGGTTGCAACTTCCGACAGGCCTGCCCTTGAAAGAAAAAAAGCGGCACTTACTGCTACTGCCATAGCCGAATATTTCAGGGACCAGGGTGAGGATGTTCTATTGATGATGGACTCTCTTACGAGATTTTCCATGGCTCAAAGAGAAATAGGACTTGCAAGCGGTGAGCCTCCGGTAACAAGAGGATATCCGCCTTCAGTTTATTCTGAGATGCCCAAGCTCCTTGAAAGAGCAGGAAGATCGGATAAGGGCTCAATCACCGGACTCTATACCGTCCTGGTTGACGGAGATGATTTTAACGAGCCGATCACAGATACCGCAAGAAGTATTCTGGATGGTCATATCATGCTCGACAGAAAGCTTGGCCACAAGAATCATTATCCCGCAATTGATGTGCTCATGAGTATATCGAGATGTATGAGTTCCATATGCGATAAGAAGCATAAACAGGCTGCAAGCAGGCTGAAGACCGTTCTTGCAACATATAATGAGGCAGAGGATCTCATTAATATCGGAGCTTATAAGAGCGGTTCCAATCCGAATATCGATTATGCCATAAGCAAGATCAATGCGGTCAACGAATTCCTTTGCCAGGATACGGATGCAAAGTATACGTTCGAAGAGAGTGTTGACCTTCTCGAACAGCTTTTTAATGATGACGCGAAGAAATGATACCTGATGAAGGATAAAGCGTAAGGAAGCATATGGCGAGATTTCGTTACAAAATGCAGAATATCCTCAGCATCAAGGAAAAGATGGAAACCCAGGCCAAGCAGCATTTCGGCGAAGCCAAGAGGAATCTTGATCTGGAACAGGATGCACTTGATGCTCTTTTCAGAAGAAAAGAGGAAATCGAAAGACATGCCGTGGAGGTTCTTCAGGGTGACCTTGATATGCATGAGATAGAAGACTCCCAGATGTCCAGGATCATTTGTGACCAGAGAATATCGGAGCAGAAGCTTAAGGTCAGCAGAGCGGAAGCAGCGCTGGAAAGAGCCAGGGCAGAACTTGAAGAGGCTGTTAAAGAAAGAAAAACTCACGAGAAGCTTAAGGAAAAACAGTTTGACGAATTCGTCCGTGAAGAAAACAGGGCGGAGAGCAAATCAATAGATGAGCTTACCACTTATACATACGGACAAAAGGTGACGGATAATGGCTAAAGAACTTACCCCCGAAGAGAAGGCGGCCCAGGAAGAAAAAAAGCGCCTTCAGGACGAGAAAAAACAACTAAAAAGGGAACAGGCCGCTCAGAAAAAAGAAGCAAAAAAGAGAGCCAAGGAAATCGCCAAGCAGGAAGAAGAACTTGAGAGCGATGAAGAAGGCGGAGGCTTTGTGACATTTATCGCCACAGTCTTTATTGTGCTACTCTGGCTTGCTGTTATTGTGGTTATCATAAAGCTTGATGTCGGCGGATTCGGAAGTTCGGTACTTACTCCTGTTCTGAAGAATGTACCTGTCCTCAATAAGATCCTTCCGGAAAGCTCTGCGTCGGAAACTCTTGATCCTACCATGTATGGCGGATATACGAACCTTCAGGATGCCGTTAACAGGATCTATGCACTTGAGACCGAACTGGACACCTATAAGAACGCAAACTCCACTAAGGATGAGAGGATTGCCGCACTTGAAGCGGAGGTAACAAGGCTTTCACAGTTTGAAACCATGCAGGTGGACTTCCAGCGTATAAGGAATGAATTTTACGAGGAAGTCATTTATGCGGAAAATGGTCCGGGACCTGAGGAATATGTTAAGTATTTTGAATCCATGGATCCCACAACAGCTGAATTCTTATATAAACAGGTTGTTGAGGAACTCCAGGTTTCAGCAGAGATACAGAATTATGTAAGTGCTTATTCGTCCATGAAGCCCAAGGAGGCAGCGTCCCTTTTTGAGCATATGACGGATACGGAAGGAATTCAGCTCGCAGCAAGGATACTTGGGGCAATGAATCCCGAAGACAGGGCAGCGATATTTGACCAGATGGATAAGGATGTTGCCGCAAGGATCACCAAGATACTCGATCCTCAGAGCTAAGATATCGATTTATTCATAAATTGCTCCTTAAGTTTTACCTTCTTTCGTCCGATATAAATCCCAGCAGGGTGTAACTTTAATCTGCTGATTACCCTTATGGGAGAAAGGAAGGAATTGTCTATGGGCATCACACCTATCATGGATGCCACGGGTATTGCGGATCAGTTCGCATCTTCCGTTCAGTCTGTAAAGCCTGCCGAAAGCTCTTCAGGAGATTTTAAGTCGGTATGGAATGACCAGGCCGGAAACAGGAATGTACAGGATGTCAGAAAAGATGCTGCCACAAAGAATGACATGAAGGCGGACAAAACTGCCGACAGGAATGCAGGTGAAACATCCGAAACCGGAAAGAATGACACATACAAAGAAGTCAAAAATTCCGAAGACCCCGTAAATGCATCAAAGACAGATGTGAAGGGCACGGAAAGCCCTGATACGACCGGAGATGAGGAAATTACAGTAACCGATGTTTCCGGACTTTTGCTCAAGGATGAGGAAATAATATCCGCACAGGAAGCTCTGGCTTCGATAGTCACAGAACTGACTGTAAAACTTGCGGAAATACTTGATATGTCTCCTGAAGAATTTGAAAACCTTCTTCAGGCAGAAGGAATTGAGGCTGCAGGCCTTCTTGACAGGGAAAATATGAGTTCGTTCCTTGTCGATGCTCTTGGTGCTGATTCTCAGCTTTCTCTTCTAACGAATGAAGAAGATTATGCTGTATTCAGTGAAGGGATGAAGGTACTTGACGAAGCGCTTGCTTCAGACACAGGTATCAGGGAGTTAACGGTTCCTGAACTGAAAGAGGCTGTAGCGCAGATTGCAGCCGAAAAGCCTGAAACAATGGCTGAAAAAGCTGATTTTTCAGCAGATGACATGATTGTACCGGGAGATAATGTACCGGTACTAAAAGAAACTGTCAGAACTTCTGAAAAAGACGAAGATGTTGTGACCAGGTTTGTCAGAAATTCAAACGGAGACCTTGAACAGGCCGGATTGGATGATAACGGTGGCATAACAGGCGAAAGCAAGATAGTTACGAAGGCACCCGAAGCCGGTGAAAGCAGAAGCGATAACCGCGACAGGGGAAATGAAGATCCAAACGGAGGAATGCCTCTTCAGAATGGTGATGTAAATGTGCAGGCTGCTGATAGTACATCCGGTATTTCGGCATCTGAACAGACAGTCAGCTACACATCAAATGCTGCTGAGATTGCTGATCAGATACTTGATCAGATGAAGACGGTAACAGATGGAGATTTTTCCGATGTTGAGATGCAGCTTCATCCTGCTACGCTTGGAACGGTCCGCGTTCATGTTACAAACAATGCAGGCGTGATCACTGCCAACTTCATAACGGAAAACGAAGCGGTTAAAGCTGCTGTCGAGAGCCAGATGGTAAGACTTAATGAACAGTTTGAGGCTCAGGGTATAAGAGTTGAAGCTGTTGAGGTTACTATCGCTTCCCATAACTTTGAGGGAAATCTTGAATCAAATACCGGAAGCAAAGGCGAAGAGACCGGAAACGGCACTAAACGGACCAGAAGGATAGATCTGGGAGATGACGGCGACATTGATACATCTTCTATGGAGGATGACGAGAGAATAGCCGCCGAGATGATGGCTGCAAACGGCAATAAAGTAGATTATATGGCTTAAACAAACGCCTATAAGGCGAAACGGAGGTATATATGGCATCTGTATCTGCAAGCGTTAATAACGGCGAGATAGTCACAAGTGCTTCACAGGCTTCGCTTGCTTCTGCAAATACCAAGGAAAGTTCAAGCATGGACAAAGATGCTTTCCTTCAGCTTCTGGTTGCGCAGATGAAGTATCAGGATCCCCTGGAGCCTACATCAAACACAGAATATATTGCGCAGTACGCACAGTTTTCACAGGTTGAAGCTCTCAATAATATGTCACAGACAATGGAGCTTTCCAGATACAGTTCGTATGTGGGTAAGGAAGTTGTCATCGGAAGCGAAGAAGGAGAAGAATCTCAGATTCGTGGCATGGTGGATTATGTTACATTTGAAGGCGGAAAAGCGTATCTGTCAATAGACGGTAATCTCTATGCAGCGAGTGACCTGGTAAGCGTAATCGGCAATGAATATTCTGATGCTGAAAGTATTGCAAAGGCTTTTGCAAAGGAAATTAAGGATCTTCCGAATCTTGATTCCATAAGCATTGCCGACAACGGAAATACCATCTCAGGGCTTCTGAGCATGTACAATTCGCTCAGCGATTATCAGAAGGGATTCCTGGATGATGATGACGTCGATTCAATGAACAAGTACGTTGAAAAGCTCAATGAACTGCTTATCGCCGCAGCTCAGGAAGCTGAGAAGCAGGCAGAAGAAGAAACGGGAAATACTCAGAACTCACAGGCTGATGTGACCGCATCGGAAGCGGATCCGGAAACTGCTGCGGAAGAAGGACTTGTAAATCCGGACGATGACGAGGAAAATGGAAACTGAAAAGTTTCCTGAGTATTATGATGTAAAAATGTCAAGAATACGGAGGTATGTGCCGATATATGTAATTGAAGGAGGAAACGCATATGGAAATGAATGTACAGGCATTATATGCAGCCGGAATTTCCAGATCCCGTTCTTCCGCACAGGTTCAGACTCCGGAAAATACCGGTAAAGCTTCCTTTGGAAGTATCCTTGAAGCAAAACAGCAGGAAGCTGACCAGGTTAAATTCTCAAAACATGCAGCACTGAGAATGAATGACCGGGGGTTACAGATGTCCGATGAACAGCTCGGAAGACTGTCGAGCGGAACGGATATGGCGGCAGATAAAGGGATAAGAGATTCGCTCGTAATGATCGATGATCTTGCATTTATCGTAAATGTCCCTTCAAGAACCGTTATAACGGCACTTGAAGCCGGAAGCGACACAAATGTATTCACAAATATAAACGGAGCGGTTATTGCTTAAGGCCGGACCTGGATGGAGGCTGGGGTACCCGAATGACAGAAGGACCCCTCTTTAGATAACCGGAAGCGTTCGCTTCATGCGTCTTTTTCGACGCGACTCCCATTTTAACAAAATGGAGGAAACTGCCTTATGATGAGATCTCTCTACTCAGGTGTTGCCGGCCTTAAGACACACCAGACCAAGATGGACGTTATCGGTAATAATATCGCTAACGTTAATACTACTGCGTTCAAATCGAGTTCCGTTACATTCGCAGATCTGATGAGCCAGACAACTCAGGCTGCATCAGGAGCAAATGCCACCACCGGAGTCGGCGGCGTTAATGCACGTCAGATCGGTCTCGGCGTTAAGTCCGGAGCTATCAATGTTAATATCACCGGTCAGGGCTCTGCACAGTCCACCGGAAATCCTTTTGATATCATGATCACCGGAAGCAATTTCTTCGTAGTATCAGATGGTCTTTCGGATTATTTTACAAGAGATGGTTCATTCTATGTTGACGGTGTTGGAAATCTCTGCATGACCTCGACAGGTTACAACGTAAGAGGCTGGGGAGTTGATCCTGCAACAATGGAGATCAAGAAGGACAGCGTTCAGTCACTCCGTATCATGAGTGCTGAGAACCTTACTTATCCCCCTGAGGCAACAACTCTCGGAACCGTATCCGGAATTCTTGATAAAAATGATACCGACATCAACAGTGAAGACGGTAAGTTCCTCAATTTTAATCTTTATGATGCACTCGGATATGATTACACCGCAAGATTCAGACTTAAATCCACAGGTAATGACGGAGAATATTCCGTAGAACTTGCAAAGCTTCTTGATGCAACCGGAACCGAGGTTGATATTTCCGGCCTTGATGATCTGTTCGGAGGAGATACATCCGTAGAAGATCCTGCCGAAGTTGTTTTTAATTCCAATTCTTATTTGTGGAACGGAACCGAACTCAGAGATATTAATGGAAATGTGCTTGTTGACCTTTCTACCATTGATTTTGATGCGGCAGAGGGAACAGCAGAGTATGACGCGTTGATGGATGCTTATGAGACCATTGCTGACGCATACGGTTTCAAGGCTGATGAATTCAGAAATCTGTATATAAATGATGGTGCAACTCCTCCCAATAAGCAGAAGGTTGAGGATCTGATCAAAGCCATTAAATCAGGTGCAACTCCCAATCTTGCTGATCTTGACGGAAACGGCATAGCAGGTATGGATGACGGCTCCGGCAACACAACCTTCAATTTCACTGCTGACGGAAGAATGTTCGAAGGCGCTGTTCTTAAGTTTGATACCGATACCGGTCTTTTCAGTTCTATCGCCGGAAACCCCAAGGGAGAAGCAAAGCTTTTACTTTCAAAGATAATCCCTGCAGGCGCAACGGGAACTTCCAATTTCGAAGATATTTCCCTTAACTGGTCCGGAATTTCGATGTTCAACAATAACGGAACATCAACCCTTACTGCTACCTACGGCGATGAAGACGGACTCGGAACCGGAAGAAGACTCGGCGATATGATCGGAGTTTCCATACAGAGAGACGGCCGCATCTATGCAAGCTATGATAACGGTATGACCAAACTTCTCGGACAGATTGCAACAGCAAGCTTTGCCAATGCATCCGGTCTTGAAAAACATGGTGACAACCTTTACCAGGCTACCATGAACTCCGGTTCGTTTGACGGCATCGGTGTTGATGTTACAGCTTCCGGCGGATATATGTCGACCGGCGTTCTCGAGATGAGTAATGTTGATCTTTCTGCAGAGTTTACAGAGATGATCACCACCCAGCGCGGATTCCAGGCTAACTCACGTATCATTACAGTTTCCGATACACTTCTCGAGGAACTCACCAATCTTAAGAGATAATATGATCTGACAGATCGGGCAGGCACTTTTGCCTGCCCGATTTTCATTTTGAACGAGTTTCTTCTTATTAGCGCTTTTTGCCCGGAAAAAGTTGACTACAATATCTAGTGGTTGTGATATAATATCAGAGTGCATATGCCATATGGGGAAAGGGGGTATCTGCAGTGATCGAAGTCACACGTCTAAATGGTTCGAAACTTCTCATAAATCCGCATCTTCTCGAGATGGTAGAAGAGACTCCAGACACCGTTTTAACCCTCACGACAGGGCACAAGATAATAGTAAAAGAAAGTAGACAAGATATCAAAAATCTTGTAAAATCTTATAGAAAAGGTATCATGGCTGACGATTGACGTTAGCCCGATTTTTGTTGAGGTAATTTTCAGGTGGATATAGCATCACTGATCGGATTTTTAATGTGTCTGGGCATGCTCCTGTTCGGTATCATTTCTGCGGCCGGACTGAGTGGCTTTGGCAATTATATCGATGTTGCTTCCGCGATTATCACATTCGGCGGAGCTCTTTTTGCTGTTATGATGTCATACAGCATGAAGGATTTCATCGCTGGTCTGAAGAGCATTACGATGATATTCAAGGCACCGTCTGTTAATACCTCGGACCTTATAAAGAAAATAATAGATCTTTCAAACGTAGCACGTAAGGAAGGACTGCTTTCACTTGAAGAGTCTGCTTCCGATATGGATGAACCGTTCCTTAAAAAGGGCGTACTGCTTGTTGTTGACGGAACCGATCCCGAACTGGTAAGAGGCATTCTTGAGACTGAAATGGAATGCATTGATTCCAGACATAAGAATACAGCCGGATTCTGGGAGACAATGGGTTCCATGGGACCTGCGTGGGGAATGATCGGAACCCTGGTTGGTCTTGTTAACATGCTCAATAACATGTCTGATGCATCATCAATCGGTCCTTCAATGGCCGTTGCACTCATAACAACTCTGTATGGATCACTGCTTGCAAACTGGATCTGTGCTCCTACTGCAGCCAAGTTAAAGGCTGACAATGCTGTGGAGATGATGCAGAAGCAGGTTATGATCGAGGGGCTTCTGTCTATACAGGCAGGTGAAAACCCCAGAGTTATTGAGGAGAAGCTTAAGTCATTCCTTTCTCCCAAGGATCGTGAGAGTGCAGGAGGTACTGAAGAAGCCGAAGGATGATCTGTTCTGTTTATTGAACGATATGTAACGGTTTAATGTTTATATAGATTTCAAAGGTTTAGATATGGGGAAGAAAAAAGAAGATCCACCACCAGCCGGTTCCCCGGCGTGGATGGCTACTTTCTCGGACCTGATGAACCTGCTGCTATGTTTCTTTGTGCTTCTGTTTTCAATGTCGACCATTGATGAAGCCAAACTGAATGAGATCATCGCATCGATGAGCAGCTCTTTCAGTGTTTTCAGCGGCGGTGCCACATCCATCGGAGAAGGTATACTCATAAGCAACGGGGTCAGCCAGCTTAATGATCTGGCTGAATATATAAACAGCACAGGAAGATCCGCTGATTCGGATAATGACTCTGAACAGATTCAGGTTTACGATACGCAGTCGGGTGGTAAGGAAAACACCGAAGCCACGGAAGATGCTTCACAGCAGATCAGCTATGAAGAGGCGGCTCAGGCAATTGAAGCAGCCAATCTGCAGGCCAATGAGGAACTTGCGGAACTGATAAGTGAAGCAGTTGCGGACAGTCAGCTCTCGGATCAGGTTGATGTGAGCTTTACCTCACAGTATGTCATGCTTACGATGAAGGGATCCATACTTTTTGCATCGGGATCTGCAGCTCTTAATGATGAATGCAAGCCGGTTCTCGACAGGGTTGCAACGATACTTGAGAGATATGCAAGAGGAGAGATTGAGATCAACGGTCACACGGACAATGTTCCGATGAACAGCGCAAAATATCCTTCAAATGAGGAACTGTCAAGCGCCAGAGCACTTTCCGTTTTTTATTATCTTGTAGAGACGAGCAGTCTTGATCCGACACTCATCAAGCATTCGGGATATGGGGAGAGAATGCCGATAGCTGATAACTCCACAGAAGCCGGCAGAGCACGCAACAGAAGAGTGGAGATCAGAATCTATAACAATAACTAACCAAGGGGATTGACCACAGATGAAAAAGAATCTACTTACGGTCCTTATACTTGCTTTGATGATCGTCAACGTAGCTCTTTCAGTAATAACGATGATCAGCATAACAGGCACAAACAGAAAGACTGCAGCGCTTGTTGATACTATAGCGACCGTACTCAATCTGGAACTTGTCAGTGATGAAGATGAGCCTGCTGTAACCGTCAGCCTTGCTGATACCGAGATCTATACCATAGCAGATTCGATGACGATTCCTCTCAAGCTTGCTGATGGCGGCAAACAGGAATACATGATCTGCAGGATTGCCCTTTCCATTAACACCAAGGATGACGATTATAAGACATACAATTCCGAGACGATCGGAAATTATGAGCCTTACATCAAGCAGTCAATTGAAGGTGTAATCTCATCATATGATTCGACATATCTGAGTGATCCCGCTAACCGTGATGAAGTCAAGAAGGAGATTCTTAAGGCAATCCAGAAATGGCTGAATTCGGAAGTTGTATATGATCTGTCCATCAGTGATGTAAAGTTCGGATGATAACAATTGGAGGTCAGCCCGGTGGGTGAGATCCTTTCGCAAAACGAAATAGATGCCCTGCTCAATCAGCTGTCTTCCGGTGAACTGGATGTGGAATCAATATCCAATGCCGAGGAAAAGCCGGTCAAGGATTATGATTTCAGCAGGCCGACCAAGTTTTCCAAAGAGCATCTTCGTACATTGGAGATAATCTTTGAACATTACGGAAGACTTATCTCGACAAACCTTCCCGTCATACTCAGGAAGAATGCACAGGTTACAGTTGCCAGTTCCGAGACGGTTACATTCAGTGAATTTACGAATGCACTATCCAATCCCAGTGTTCTTGGTATTGTATCCTTCGAGCCGATGGGAGGAAGTATAATCATCGATCTTGCAACGAATATAGCATTTGCCATGATCGACAGAATGCTCGGAGGAGAGGGTGAACCCCTTAACTCCACCAGAGAATTCTCGGATATTGAGCTTTCGATCATACAGAAGATAATGATCATGCTGACCCAGCTTCTGAGGGATCCCTGGAAAAATGTTATGGATATATCTCCGGTCCTTAACAGACTGGAAACAAATCCGCAGTTTGCACAGATCATAGCACCCGGTGAGATGATCGCTGTCGTAACACTTAACATCAAGATCGGTGAAATAGAAGGGTTCATGAACATGTGTCTTCCTTTCATAGCACTCGAGGATGTAATGGACAGACTGAATACGAAGTACTGGTTCTCCACAATGCAGGAAAACAAGGATGAGGATTCCCAGGAGAACATTGAAGCGATGCTGAAGCGTGTCGATATCCCTATCAAAGCGGTTCTCGGCACAAGTAAGATAACGGTTAATGATTTTATGAATCTTCAGGTCGGAGACTGCATCAGACTTGATGCAAAGGTCGACTCCGATATGAATATATATGTTGGTAATATCAAGAAATTCACCGCACTTCCCGGCGCAAGCGATGATTGTTACGCTGTCAGGGTAACTTCGGTGATTAGAGAGGAGGAGTAACAGATGGATGGAATGCTGTCACAGGATGAGATAAATGCTCTCCTCAGCGGTATGGATCTGTCTGGTGACGAAGCTCCGGATATGAGTAATGTGGAACTGCCTCACACAGAGGAGAAACCACCTACTGACCCTTATCTGGAGGGCACCCAGCCTGTCACGGGCGGAGACGAGTTGCTCAATGATGTTGAAAGGGATGCGATCGGTGAGGTTGCCAACATCAGCATGGGATCGTCCGCTACAACACTTTATTCCCTTGTTAACAGAAAGGTCAACATCACTACTCCTGTTGTCTCGCTCTGTACATGGAATGAGCTGATCTCTGATTTCGAAAAGCCCTGTGTCTTCATCAGGATCAAATATACAAAGGGACTTGACGGTTCGGATATACTCGTCCTCAAGGAAAGCGATGTAAAGGTCATCACCGATCTGATGATGGGCGGAGACGGAACAAATGTCGAGGGAGAACTCGGGGAACTGCATTTATCAGCGATCTCCGAAGCGATGAACCAGATGATGGGATCATCCGCAACATCACTTTCCACGATGCTTGGAACGATGATTGACATTTCACCGCCTGAGAGCTCACTTTTAGACCTGAGAAGTTTTGAAGACGGTGCGGCAATATCTCCCTTCCTGGGAGGTACTTTCGTAAGGATCCAGTTCAAGATGCAGATAGGTGAGAATCTCGTTGATTCAACCATTATGCAGCTGTACCCGATAGATTTTGCGAAGAAGATCGTTCAGACCTTTATGGGATCACAGGAACCTGAACCCGCTCCTGAACCTGCTCCTTCACCTGCGCCTGCTCCTTCACCTGCGCCCGGACCTGCGCCAATGCCACAGATGGGCCAGCCTATGCCGGATCCTTCTCAGATGCAGCAGGGCTACGGACAGCCGATGGGTATGCCGCAGATGCAGCCCGGTTATGGTCAGCCGATGGGTATGCCACAGATGCAGATGGGTTACGGCCAGCCAATGGGTATGCCACAGATGCAGATGGGCTACGGAGCTCCCGTACAGCCCATGAACATCCAGCCCGCTACATTCCAGAATTTCAGCGGAGATCTGTCGGGAATACAGGGCGGAGAGAATATCGGACTTATCATGGATGTTCCTCTTGAAGTTACTGTTGAACTGGGAAGAACCACTAAGTCCATATCCGATATACTTAATTTTGCACCCGGTACCATTATCGAGCTCGACAGAATTGCCGGTGAGCCGATAGATGTCCTTGTAAACGGCAAGTTTGTTGCAAAGGGCGAAGTTGTAGTCATCGAAGAGAATTTCGGTATAAGAGTAACGGAGATTATCAAGTAATCCAGGTCGGTTAAAATTTTAATTCGGAGGTTTTGAATTATGGCAAAGAATATCCTTATCTGTGATGATGCTGCATTCATGAGGATGATGATCAAGGACATCCTCAGCAAGAACGGTTACAACGTTGCAGGCGAAGCAGAGAACGGTGCTAAGGCTGTAGAAAAGTACAAGGAAGTTAACCCCGATCTTGTGCTTATGGACATTACCATGCCTGAAATGGATGGTATCCAGGCTCTTAAAGCCATCAAGGCTGCTGATTCCGGAGCCAAGGTTATCATGTGTTCCGCAATGGGACAGCAGGCGATGGTTATTGAATCTATCCAGGCCGGAGCCAAGGATTTCATAGTTAAGCCTTTCCAGGCTGACAGAGTTCTTGAGGCAGTCAAGAAGGTTATAGGCTGATGCCATGATCCTTCTTTTATCATCCACTTTATCCGATATTGCACAGCTTTTTACGGTACTGATCATTTTTATCGCTGTACTTGTTATTACCATGCTGTGCACTAAGTGGATTGGTAACTTTCAGAAGGCCCAGGGAGCGGCAGGAAGTGCTGAGGTCATTGAGACAGTGCGCATTGCTCAGGGAAAATGGCTTCAGATTATCCGCATAGGACAGAAGTACAAAGTCATTGCCATCTGCAAGGATACCGTTACATATCTCGGTGACGTGGATGAAAGTGATCTGAAAAAAGAAGATCCTTCAGAGAAAAAAACCTTTTCCGAGGTTCTTTCAAAAGCTTTTACCGACAAGAACGAATGATCCCGGGGGGAGAAGGCTAAGGTTTACGTGATGGGGGTATTATTATCTGCCGGAAAAAACATCATAAAGTTTTTGAACTTTACCGTACTTGTTACGGTATTATGCCTGACCTTTAACACCAGGGTTTTTGCTAACGGCAATAATGGTCTTCAGGCAGGTGAGACAGATATAAGTACCGTTATCGACCCGCCCGGAACATATGATACCCCACAGGATCTTAATAACCTAAATACTGTCAACAGACTGACCATTACATACAATGATGATAATGGTTCTCTCAATTCCTCTCTGAGGATTCTGATAACCCTTACTCTCATTGCAATTGCACCGCTTTTACTCATGGTGATGACTTCCTTTACAAGGATCATCATCGTACTTCATTTTACGAGAGCGGCGCTCAATACACAGACCGCACCGCCTAATCAGGTGCTTGTTGCGTTGTCGCTCATTCTTACCTTTTTTATAATGCAGCCCACAATCCAGGAGATCAACGTTAATGCGGTCATTCCTTTTGAAGCGGGAACGATCGATCAGGATGAATTTCTTGAGAAAGCAATGACTCCCCTGAGAAATTTCATGGAGCCGCAGACACAGGTTAAGGATGTGCGGCTTTTTTATGATATAGCGGGAATGGAATGGGACGGAACTCTTGAATCCATCCCCAATTCCATACTGATTCCTGCTTTTATGATCTCGGAACTTAGAGTGGCATTCTGGATCGGTTTCATGATCTACATACCTTTTATCATCATAGACATGGTCGTTGCATCTGTCCTGATGAGTATGGGTATGATGATGCTGCCCCCGACCACGATATCGATGCCATTCAAGATATTGCTGTTTATTCTGGCAGACGGATGGTCATTGATAATCGGACAGCTTGTCAGAACATTTTATTAGCGGTAACTGAACATTTATAAGTAAGAAAGGAGGATGAGCCATGACAACGGAAGCAGCTACGGAGATGATACGAAATGCTCTTTTTATGATACTTAAATGTTCACTCCCTGTACTTCTGGTATCCATGGCGATAGGTCTGGTAATCAGTATTTTCCAGACTGTAACCTCCATACAGGAACAGACACTTACATTTGTTCCGAAGGTTCTGGGAATCTTTCTGACGCTCATGTTCCTGGGCAACTGGATCATGAGCAATATTGTAGGATTTACGACTGATCTTTGGAGCAATTTCGTTTATTACGTGCATAAATAGCTGAGACGGATGATCAATTATGCTTTTTCAATCTATGATCTGGAGTATTTTCTTCTGATACTTGCCAGGGTTTCATGTTTTGTATTCATCTGTCCGTTTTTCAGTATGAAGAATACACCGAGGCGGCTGAGAGCAGCGCTGAGCATTTTTATTTCAATGCTTATTTATCAGGCAGTCACCCCCGCTGAGGCAATAGTAACTCATTCCGTGATCGAATATGCCATTATAGTGATCAAGGAATCAATTGCGGGGCTGCTAATAGGAATGTCTGTAAATATCTGCACCACGGTTTTTTCTTTTGCCGGAGGTATAGCGGATATGGAGACGGGTCTTCGTATGGTTACGCTGATGGACCCTTCAACCAGAGAACAGATCAGTATAACCGGTGGACTGTATAATTACGCTTATTCAATGATCCTGATTGCGAGCGGGATGTACAGATATCTTCTCAGTGCGCTCGCCGATACATATGAACTGATACCTGTAGGACATGTGAACTTCAACATGGACGGGCTGATGGAGACCGTACTGGTTTTCCTTGCAGATTACATACTTATAGGATTCAGGATCATTCTTCCGATATTTGCATCGATGCTACTGCTGAATGCGATACTTGGCGTTATGGCTAAGGTTTCACCGCAGATGAACATGTTTGCGATAGGTATCCAGCTTAAGGTCCTTACCGGACTTACGATACTTTTCCTCACGGTTGCGATGATGCCGACAGCATGCGATATGGTTTTTACTGAAATGAAGAAAATGATGGTTTCTTTCGTTTCAAACCTTATGTGACCTGAATGGGAGGAATTGTAAATGCTTGAATACAATCTGCAATTCTTCGCTGATAAGGATGACAAGACAGAGGAACCTACTCAGAAGAAACTGACTGATGCAAGAAGTGAAGGTCAGGTTGCCAAGAGCAGAGAAGTCGGAAATTGCCTGGGGCTTTTTGTGTTTTTCCTTGTACTGAGGTTCATGGTCGGGAGCATCGGAAGCAGTTTTATCGATGTATTTAAAAGGATGTATGAGATCATACCTGTTGTGACGGTATATCCTTCCGGGCAGATGCCTTCCAGGGAAATGTCCATTGTTTTCAGACAGGGCATATATAATATCGTATCAATCGTGCTTCCGATAATGCTGATAGGTTTTATCGTGGCGTTTGTCGGGAATCTGGCTCAGGTAAAGTGGAAGCCGACCACTAAGCCGTTAAAACCAAAACTGTCGAAGCTTGACCCGATGAAGGGGCTTAAGAGGATCTTTTCTCCCAACTCCATTATCGAATTGCTCAAGTCGATAGTAAAACTGGCACTTATAGGATTTATCTGTTACACATACATAAAGGGAAAGGTTTTGATCTTATTTGACCTTTATGAACTGCCTCTTATGCAGGGGATATCACTGATAGGTAACACGATAATAGATCTCGGGATAAGAATATCTGCTTTTTATATTGTGATAGCTGCTGCGGATTTCGGATATCAGAAATGGAAATTCCACAAGGATATGAAGATGTCCAAGCAGGAGGTTAAAGACGAGTTCAAGAATGCTGAAGGAGATCCTCAGGTCAAGGGAGCAATAAAGGCCAAAATGAGAGAAGCTTCAAGAAGGCGTATGATGCAGGAACTCCCCAAGGCCGATGTGGTCATCACAAACCCTACTCATTATGCGGTGGCCATAAAGTATGAGCCTTCAGAGAGAGATGCTCCTTATGTGATTGCCAAGGGCGAAGGGTATCTTGCACAGAAGATTAAGGAAGTGGCAAAGGAAAACAAGGTTGAGATTGTTGAAAACAAACCTGTTGCCAGAATGCTTTATCACAATGTTGAGATAGGAGAGACCGTTCCTCCCGAGTTATATCAGGCAGTTGCGGAAATACTTGCCTTTGTATACCATCTGCAGGGTAAGATCTAAAAAATGAAAGGAGGATGCTATGTTCAAAGCTATAAGCAAGTTTGATATTTTTGTGGCACTTTATCTTGCAATAGCGATAATCCTCTTTATCATTCCTATTCCTTCATTTGTACTGGATCTTTTGCTTGCATTTAATATCTCGCTTGCGATGACTGTAATGTTCGGAGCTCTGTTTTGCAAGGAAGTTCTCGATATGAGTTTCTTCCCGACCCTGCTCCTTTTTACTACACTGTTCAGGATAGCGATGAACACATCATCGACAAGACTTATCCTTCGTGACGGATATGCCGGAAATGTCGTTGCAACATTCGGTAATTTCGTCGGTGGCGGTGATCTGATAATAGGCACGATTATTTTCCTGATCCTTTTGATAATCCAGTTCATGGTAATCAACAAAGGTTCGGAACGTGTTTCTGAAGTTACCGCAAGATTCACACTCGATGCAATGCCCGGTAAGCAGATGGCTATTGATGCTGACCTGAATACCGGCGCAATAGATGATGCCGAGGCTAAAAGAAGAAGAGAGAAGATACAGAAGGAATCGGCTTTCTACGGTTCCATGGATGGTGCTGTTAAGTATGTAAAGGGAGATGCTACGGCAGGTCTTCTGATCACAGGTGTCAACCTGATCGGTGGTATAGCCCTTGCGGTGCTCAGGAGAGGCATGAGTGTATCGGATGCACTCAGTTCATATGCAATACTTACCATAGGTGACGGACTTGTTTCCCAGATTCCCTCGCTTATGATCTCTCTTTCAACAGGTATCCTGGTCACAAAGGGTGCTGAGGACAGAGATCTTGGTGAAACCATTATCAAGCAGCTGTTCGGCCTTCCAAAGGTGCTTTTGATAGTCGGCGGTATGATGGTCATCCTAGGTGTTTTCACCGAACTTAATACCATACTCTTTGTTGGCATCGGTGTTACCTTCATGGTGTCCGGAACAAGAGTAAGCAAGAAGCTGCAGACCTCCGCTATTGAGATGGATGTAAGTAGTGAGGAGGCGGAAGCTGAGGAGATAAGGCAGCCTGAGAATGTCAATTCGCTTTTGCAGGTTGATCCCATTGAACTTGAATTCGGATACGGTATCATTCCCCTTGCGGATGTTAACCAGGGCGGAGATCTTCTTGACCGTGTCGTAATGATAAGAAGACAGATAGCACTTGAGCTCGGTACAGTTGTTCCTATCATAAGACTGAGGGATAATATCCAGCTCAATCCCAACCAGTACATAATCAAGATCAAGGGTATACAGATAAGCGAAGGTGAGATCCTGTTCGATCACTATATGGCAATGAATCCCGGATATGTTCAGGAGGAAATCACCGGTATTCCGACATTCGAGCCTTCCTTCCACCTTCCTGCAATATGGATAACGGAGGGGCAGAGGGAAAAGGCAGAAACGCTCGGTTACACAGTTGTCGATCCGCCTTCAATCATAGCGACTCATCTTACTGAGATAATAAGACAGCATATTGATGAACTGCTCACCAGACAGGATGTACAGAATCTGATCAACAATATCAAGGAGAACAATCCCAATCTCATTGATGAACTTGTTCCAAAGCTTCTCGGACTTGGCGATATCCAGAAGGTATTGCAGAACCTTCTTCGTGAGGGCGTTTCAATAAGAGACCTTCTTACAATACTTGAGACGCTTGCTGATTATGCACCCTCAACAAGGGATACTGATATCCTTACGGAATATGTGAGACAGGCACTGAAGCGTGCGATATCCGCAAGATACTTTGCACAGAATGATACCAATTCCGTGGTTACACTGGACCCTGCTGTTGAACAGGAGATCATGTCCTGCGTCAAGCAGACCGAGAACGGATCGTTTATCAACATGGATCCTTCAAGGACACATCTGATCCTCGAATCCGTGAAAAAAGAGATGCAGAAGCTGGAGAATCTGGGCAAGACTCCCATAATAGTGACGTCGCCCATAGTAAGGATATACTTCAGAAAATTAACGGAGGATTACTATAAAGACCTGATCGTTGTTTCATATAACGAGGTTGATTCAGGAGTTAACCTGACATCGGTCGGAATGGTTACCGCATAAAATGATAATCAAGAAGTTTATCGGTAAAAATGAAGAAGAGGCTACAGCACTTGCAAAGAAGGACCTTGGTGAGAACCTGGTCATAATGAATGTGCGCAAGGTTAAGGCAAAACCCCCTTTTGCTTTTCTTAAGAGCAAAAGAGTCGAGGTCACCGCTGCTGTTGAGGAGGATGAACCTCCCATGGAACAGATCAGACGTATTGCGAGAGCTCAGGTAAACGCACAGGAAAAAGCCAGGGCTGAAAAGTCTGCAGATGTATCCCAGACAGTATCAGCCCGACAGCAGTCCTCAGCAGTATCACCTTCTTCTGATAATTCAGCAATAACTTCTGACAGGGGAGCAAATGATACGCCTTCCTTAAGATCACACGCTTCAGAAGAAGCAAACAGAAGCATAGAAGAAAAGCTTGATAATCTTCAGAATATCCTTGAAAAGAGGCTTGGTCCCGGTGAAGAGAACAAGGATGTTTCTGCAACCGATTTAAAGCAGGAACAGACAGCATCTTCAGAGAATGCATTCCCATCAAAGGAAGAGCCTGACAGGGAAACTTCAAGATTTCTGAGACTTCTCTACAATACAATGATCGATAATGATATTGATGAGAAGCTTGTGAATGAACTCATAAGCAATGCCGGAAATGCCGGAAAGCCCGGAGCAAAACTTGATCATTATCTCAGTGCGGTTTACCAGAAGATGATACTCAGGTTCGGCAAGGCTGAAGGAATAGCTGAACCGGCACCCAAGGGACCTGTTGTGATCTTTTTTATAGGACCTACCGGAGTCGGCAAGACAACTACCATAGCGAAGGTTGCAAGTTCTCTTTCCGTAAATGACAAAAAGAAGGTGGCACTCCTTACCACGGATACATACAGGATTGCAGCTGCGGACCAGCTCAGAACCTATGCAAGCATACTTGAGGTTCCTTTCCGCGTTATCTATTCCGAAGATGAACTTCTTATAGCATGTGAAGATTTCAGGGACTGTGACTATATACTTGTGGATACCGCCGGACATTCCCATAAGAGCGAGGAACTTCTGGCAAAACAGAAGAGCTATATGGAATGTCTTCCTGAAACGACCTCGAAGCAGTGCTTCCTGGTACTCAGTGCAACGACCAAGTATAAGGATCTTAAGAAGATCGTAGATAATTACAGAACAGTGTCAGATTTTCAGCTTATATTCACCAAGCTTGATGAGACATCGACACTGGGCAGCCTGTATAATATAAGATGCTATTCGGAAAGTTCCATAGCCTTTATCACATGCGGACAGAATGTTCCGGATGATATCGAGACATTTAATGCACAGCGTATCGTAAAGCAGTTACTGGGAGGAGAGTGAAGCTATGGATCAGGCTGAATCGCTCCGTATCATAAAAGCAAACAGACAGGCGAGACCGCTGGCAAGAGTTATTACCATAACAAGCGGAAAAGGTGGTGTCGGCAAATCCAATACTGCCATTAATCTCGCTATCTGGCTGAAAAAGCTCGGCAAAAGAGTGATCATTATGGATGCGGATTTCGGACTTGCAAATATCGAGATCATGTTCGGCACGGTTCCTAAACATAATCTGTGCGATCTGATCTACCAGGGTAAAAATATAAAGGATATCATTACATGGGGGCCCGGTGAAGTGGGCTTCATATCGGGCGGAAGCGGTATAGCCGGAATGTCCAACCTTAGTAATGATTATCTGAATTACATAATACAGAATCTTTCCGAACTGGATTCAATTGCTGATATAATCATTGTGGATACGGGAGCCGGAATATCGGATGCTGTACTGGAATTTCTGGTGGCGAGCGGAGAGATACTTTTGATAACAACGCACGAACCTACGAGCATCACGGATTCGTATTCGCTCCTTAAAGCACTTGCAAGGCATCCGAGATTTAACTCTTCGGAGACTTCGGTCAGGATGATAGCAAACAGGGTAAGTAAGGATGTTGACGGACAGACGTTGTACAAGAAGCTTAATTCGGTAGTGCAGAGGTTTTTAAAGCTTCCGCTTACATACCTTGGTTCCGTGCCGCAGGATTCACAGCTTTCGGAAGCAGTAATGCAGCAGATGCCGGTATCATTAAAGAATCCGGCAGCAAGATCATCACAGGCCTATGAGCAGATAGCCAGGGCACTTCTTGATGAAAACGGAGACAGCAAAAGACCGGCCAGGGGGATGGCCGCATTTTTCTCACATATAGTTACCAGAAGATGACGGAGGATAGTTTATGCTTAGTAATTTCATTTCGCCGGGAGACAGAGTTGAGCTCACAGCTGTAGACCGTAAGCTTGACGGAGGCGATAAGAACGATAATTCCAAATACTATGAAACCAAGATAGTGGACATCATCTCCGAGGATTCCATTGAGGTTCAGATGCCTCTGGAGCAGACGAAGCTGATACTTCTTCCCGTCGATGCTGAGTTTAACATGATAGTCTATACAAATGCCGGACTTTACCAGTGTTTTGTCAGGGTTATCGACAGATATAAGTCCAACAATATCTATGTCCTGGTACTTGAACTAACAAGTAATCTCAGAAAGTACCAGCGCAGGGAATATTACAGATTCAGCTGTGCACTTGAGATGTGCTCAAGAAATCTTGTAGAGGAAGAGGTCAATGCAGTTGCAAATAAGAGTCCTCTGTACCTTCAACCCAATCTTCCCATCAAGAGAAGCGTTATAGTTGATATTTCCGGCGGCGGACTCAGATTCATGTCCAATCAGAAATATGAGCCCGGAAGCATGCTTTATATCAGCTACAATCTTCTGATAGGCGGGGAGCGTAAGAAATATGAGCTTATCGGAAAAGTACTTGTTGTCAAGGAACTTGAGAATCGTCCCGGTACATTCGAGCACAGAGTCCAGTACATCAATATGGAGCGCGGTGCAAGAGAAGAGATAATAAGATTCATTTTCGAGGAAGAAAGAAAGAACCTGAAGAGATAATTCCTCCGGACCTAATCAGAGTAGCAAAAATCAGTGTATACCTGTAAGGGGATAGGTTATGAAGAAAAAAATCCTGGTTGTTGACGACTCTGCACTCATGAGAAGAGTGCTCTGTGATATAATAAACAGCGATGATAGTTTTGAAGTAGCGGGCAGAGCAATAAACGGCCTTGAAGCTTTGGAACTTGTGAAGAAAAATACATATGATGCCATTGTTTTGGATGTGAACATGCCCAGAATGAATGGACTTCAGTTTCTGTCAGAGCTGAGGAAAGCAAATCTTCCGCAGAGAGTCATGATGGCCAGTACCGATACCATGGAAGGCGCACAGACCACCATGGATGCCCTGGAACTCGGAGCACTCGATTTTGTTCATAAGCCGGATCAGGCTAATGCCTGCAGAGAAGGCGGATTCACCAGTGATTTCCTCAGGACGTTAAGAGGCGTTGTATATTCAAGACTTCCTGTTTTTGAGGACAGAGCAAAGGAACGCCAAAAGAAGACGGACAGCCAGCATCTGATGAACCTTTTGTCCAAATCGAGCGGCAAGATCACCGGTTCCAAGATAGTCGCCATTGCAAGTTCTACGGGAGGTCCGAAGGCACTTTCTTCCGTAATACCGTTTCTTCCGGAGAATCTGGATGCGCCGGTTGTGCTGGTACAGCATATGCCTAAGGGATTTACCGCAACACTTGCCCAGAGACTGAATTCAACATCCAAGATCGCTGTCTGTGAGGCTGCTGAGGGCCAGATCCTTGAAAAAGGACATGTCTATATAGCAGCCGGAGGAATGCATATGAATGTGGTTCCTGCTGCCGGCGGTTCTTACAAGATCCACTACAGTGATGAACCTCAGAGAGAAGGCGTCAAGCCCTGTGCGAACTACATGTTCGAATCGCTTATAGATTCAAGATTTGACCACATTGTCTGCTGCGTACTTACAGGAATGGGAGCGGATGGAACAGAAGGAATCAGGAATCTAAAGTCGAAACGCAAGGCATATGTAATTTCACAAGACGAAGCAACATCGACCATTTACGGTATGCCAAAGGCAGTCTTTACCGCCGGATTATCGGATCAGGTAGTGGGACTGGACAAGGTAGCTGAAGAGATATCAATGAGGATAGGCGTTAAGTAAAAATCCTTTTTTGATAAAAGAGAATGGAGGAAGAATATATGGATGTCAGTCAATATCTTGAGATCTTTCTTGATGAGACTAACGAACACTTACAGAGTCTGAATACACAGATCCTCAACCTCGAGCAGAATCCCGAGGATTCAGACACCATCAATGAGATCTTCCGTGCCGCTCACTCACTTAAGGGTATGGCGGGAACCATGGGTTATAAGAGAATGCAGAATCTCACCCATGACATGGAGAATGTTTTCTCCGAAGTCAGAGCCGGAAATATCAAGGTCGGTCCCGAGATGATCGATACTCTTTTCCAGTGTCTGGATGCTCTTCAGGAATATACCGACAATATCAAGAATTCTTCCGATGAGGGAACCAATGATAATGAGCCCCTCATCAAGCTTCTTAATGATTATCTTAACGGAAAGGGCGCAGAATCACCTGCACCCGCACCGGCTTCTGCTGAACCTGCCAAGGAAGAACCCAAGGCAGAAGAAAGCAGCGCATCTTCCGATTCTTCTGATAAATGGAATCAGATCAAGTTTGACGATTCACAGGTAAAGGTTATAGGTGAAGCACTTAAGTCAGGCATGAAGGTTTACGGTCTCAATGTTACCGTAAAGGAATCATGTATACTTAAGGCTGCAAGAGCTTTCCTTGTTCTCAAGGCAATTGAGGAAAAGGGAGGGGAGATCATTGTTTCGAATCCCAGCTCACAGGATATTGAAGACGAGAAGTTTGATTTTGATTTCACTCTGATCGTTATAGCAGAATGTCCTATCGATGATCTTATAAAGGCGGCTTCTGACGTTTCTGAGATTGATAAGGTAGTCGGTGCTCCCATAGACATGGACAAGGTTCATGTTGAAGATGAGGAGACTGTTGAAACTGCAGACGTTAAGCCTGAGGCTGAAGCTGCAACCTCAGATGTACCCGCATCCGCACCCGAGACACCTGCCCAGACTTCCGCACCCGCTTCCCAGGCACCTGCAGCCGCAGCTCCTTCCGCAAAGCCTGCAGATAAGAAGCCCGGAAAGCCTGTTGTTAACAGAACCATAAGAGTTGATATTGAAAAACTTGATTCGCTCATGAATCTCGTTTCAGAGCTTATCATTGCTAAGAACAGCCTTGTTTCAGCTTCTGCGGATAAAGTTGCAGGAACCGCATCCAGCAATGATTTTAACGAAAAGATAGAATATCTTGAGAGCGTTACCACCAATCTTCATGAATCTGTCATGAAGGTTCGAATGGTTCCCATTGAAAATACTGTTCAGAAGTTCCCTCGTATGATCCGTGACCTTAATAAGAAGCTCGGTAAGAAGATGGAACTGTACATGACCGGTGAAGATACCGAACTCGACCGTACTGTGGTTGATGAGATCGGAGATCCTCTGATGCACCTTCTCAGAAATTCCGCAGACCATGGTATTGAATCCGCAGAGATCCGTGCACAGCGCGGAAAGCCCGAGACCGGTTCTATTTTCCTCGATGCATATCAGGAAGGTAATAATGTCATCATTGAGGTAAGGGATGATGGTAACGGTATCGATGTAGAAGCTGTTAAGAATAAGGCCATCGAAAAAGGCGTTATAAATGCTGAACAGGCAGCAGCAATGGCTGATAAGGATGCCATAAATCTGCTGTTCCATCCCGGATTCTCCACGGCAAAGCAGATTACAGATGTATCGGGAAGAGGCGTTGGACTTGATGTTGTTAAGTCCAAAATCGAAGCTTTGAGCGGTGAAGTCAGTGTTAAATCTGTTCTTGGAGAAGGCTCCACATGGACCATCAGACTTCCTCTTACTCTTGCCATCATCCAGACACTCATGGTTGTTGTCGGCGGAGAAAAGTACGCTATATCACTGGGCTCCATTGAAACGATCGAGACCATTCCCGAGAAGGATATCAAGTTTGTTGAGAATAAGGAAGTTATCAATCTTCGCGGACAGGTTCTTCCCCTTATCAGACTCAACAGGATCATTGATATTGAATCTAAATCTCCCGAAGACGGAAATCTTACCGTTGTCATTGTAAAGAAGGGCGATAAGATGGCAGGTATAGTTGTTGATGAACTCAGAGGCCAGCAGGAGATCGTTATCAAGTCTCTCGGCAAGTATATCAAACAGGTCAAATTCATCAGCGGCGCTACCATTCTCGGTGACGGCGAAGTTGCCCTTATCCTTGATACCAACGCACTTCTTTGACAGCAGAAAGGCAGGTTAATATGGAATTAAGTAATGATCTTAAGAATCTTCCGGCTAGCGGTGACGAGACCAAGATAATCAAACAGTTATTCCAGTATATTGTTATAAAGCTCGGTGACGAGAATTTCGGTATAGATATCAACTATATTGACAACATTCTCCGCATGCAGCAGATTACAAGAGTTCCCAAGGTTCCTGCATATCTCAAGGGTGTTATCAATCTGAGAGGTGAAGTTATTCCTGTAATGAGTCTCAGATTAAAGATGGGACTTGATGAGGATGTTATAAACAAAGATACCAGGATCATTATCCTCAAGATTGATTCTGAAGGAAGCGTAGGAGTTCTTGTTGATGAGGTCAAGGAAGTTATCAAACTTTCCGAAGACCAGATCGAATCCACAACAGGTGAGGGCGTATCACCCGAATCCAGAAGATTCGTCAGTGCGGTAGGACAGAACGGCAATGAGCTCATTTCCATTCTTGATATCGCTTCAATAAGTCTTGATGAAAACTAATCGCCACTGATTTGAGATACGGAGTAAATGCTTATGAGTGATCTTAGTCTGAATGATGTTACTCAGAATTATTATGACGTATTAAAAGAGATAGGAAATATCGGTGCCGGCAATGCCATGACCGCTCTTTCCCAAATGATGGGATGCAAGATAGACATGGGAGTTCCTCAGGTCGAACTTCTTGATTTTTCAGAGGTCGGCAATGCTATCGGCGGAGAAGAGCAGATCATGGTCGGTGTTTTCCTTGGTGTTGAGGGAGATATCACCGGTTCCATGCTTTTCCTTGTAGAACAGAAAAGTGCAAAGTCGCTTATAAATAAGGTTATGATGGGAATGGGAGATCCCGGTGAGGATTTCACTGAAATGGAGCTTTCTGCGATGCAGGAAGTCGGAAACATCATTACCGGAGCGTATCTTAACTCACTTTCAACACTCACCAATCTCAAAATCTTTCCTTCACCGCCTGCACTTACTGTGGACATGGCCGGAGCAATCCTTTCCGTGCCTGCCATTGAATTCGGTATTTATGGTGATCAGATTCTTATGATTCAGTCGAAGTTCTTCGATGAGGTTCAGATTGACGGGTATTTCATTCTTGTTCCCGATATGGACTCATATAAAAAGATTCTGACTTCCCTGGGATTATCCGTATAGAGAAGCTGTTTTGTTGTTTATGCGTTTATTTTAGGGGAGTTTGCAGATGAGTGAAATAATAAAAGTCGGTATGGCTGATCTTAAGACATGCCTTCCTCCAAATGGAATAACGACTCTCGGACTCGGTTCTTGTGTAGGTATTGCATTAAGGGACAAGGTAAATAAAGTCGGCGGACTTGCACATATAATGCTTCCTGATTCCACAGTTATTGCAAACCAGACAAATGTTGCAAAATTTGCAGATACCGGAATCGTTGAGCTGGTTAAGCAGATGGAAGCTCTCGGAGCAAATAAGAGAAACCTTGTTGCCAAGATTGCAGGCGGAGCTATGATGTTTGCCGTTAATTCCAGATCCAGCATGAATGTCGGTGAGAGGAATGTGGAGGCAGTCAAAAAGAAACTTAAGGAACTTGGAATCCCCATCCTTGCAGAGGATTGCGGACTCAATTTCGGACGCACCGTTATCTTTTATCCCGAGACGGGCGATTATGTAATAAAGGCTGTGGGAAAGCCGGAGAAGACTATCTGATGAATAGAAAATTTCTTCCTCTTATTCTTATGCTTTCTGCCGGACTTGTGACGGTGGTCATTACTTTCATAAGAGGATACAGCATATTATATAAGCTCGGTAGTCTTCTTGCAGTATTTGTGATCTTTTATGTGATCGGCAGTATTATAGTTTATTTTCTAGATCATTTTGATAAGGTCAATTCCGCGGAAGCAGATGTGGAAGAGACAGTATACGAAAAAGGAGCAGACGGAGAGATCCTCGGATCAAAGGAAGGCGAAAAGCCGGAATGACTGATCCGGGTACCGGACCTGAGATATGGATGAATCTGCCAGAAAAAAACTATTGGATGATTATGCTGCTAACCGCAGCGCCGATGTAAGGGAGAAACTCATCATTGAGTATGCTCCTTTAGTTAAGGTTGTTGCCGGAAGGCTTTCCATGTATCTCGGTTACAATGTTGAATTTGAAGATCTCTGCAGTTACGGTATTTTCGGACTTATAGATGCCATAGACAAATTCGATAATCTTAAGGACGTAAAATTCGAAACATATGCCTCGCTTAGAATAAGAGGCTCAATTCTTGACCAGATCCGTAAAATGGACTGGATTCCCAGAACGATTAGACAGAAGCAGAAGAAGATCGATGCAGTGATGCATGAGATCGAGCAGACCAAGGGCCATGTTGCTACAGATGAAGAGATAGCACAGGCACTTGGAATTACTGATGATGAATTCTCAGAATGGCAGTCACAGATGAAGATTACCGGGCTTGTCAGTCTGGATGAATTTGTCGAATCCGGTGCCGATGTTGCTTCGTCTCCCACGTCTCAGACGACAACGCATTTCCTCAGTCCTGAGGAAAATATCGATAAAAAGGAACTGACTGAGAAGCTCGCAGAGGCCCTTAAGGATCTTTCCGAGAAGGAGCAGCAGATCATAACATTCTACTACTACGAAGAGATGACTCTTAAAGAGATAGCCCAGGTCCTCGATGTTTCAGAATCAAGGATCTCACAGCTTCATACAAGAGCTCTTAAGAAAATGAAAGAAAAGCTCGGACCTTACATGGATATCCTGGTACAGAACTGACCCCGGAGAGACTAATGCGAAACGGATTCTACAAAATTGTAAAAACACAGGGCGGATACGGCCTTGCAATCTATGCTCCCAAGGATGGCGGAGAACCCGTCAGGATACAGGAGCTTGTTAATTATCTGGATATTAACGGGATACAGTATGATCTCGGTAAGGTAAAAGAAGTAGCCGCATCAGCCGAGGATACGGTTCTTGAACTGGCTTCGGGAGAATGTCCCGCTATAAGGGAAAATTATACTTTTTCAGTATCAGAAGATAATCTTAGAGCAGTGGCAAGATTTACACCGCCTTCGGATACAGGCGAAAGAATGACTGCCGATGAGTTTATCAAGGATATGGCTTTCCGAATGATCAAGTTCGGAATTCAGGAAGAACTTCTGAAAAAGCTTTTTGCAAGCTCGGGAATATATTGTACCGATATAGTGGTTGCAAAGGGAAAGCCTGCAAGACAGGGCAAGGATGCGACCATCGAGTATTTCTTTAATACAGATGTTCATGCTAAGCCCACAATGAATGAAGACGGTTCGGTTGACTATTTCCATCTCGGTATAGTCAATAATATCAAGGCAGGAGATAAGCTTGCACAGATTACTCCCGAAGATCCCGGAGAACCCGGCATGACCATTCAGGGAGCCCCCATCAAGCCTCGTGATGTAAAGAAGGCACGTCTTGATTATGGCAGGAATATCAAAATATCAGAGGACAGACTTACCATCACAAGCGAGATTGACGGAATGGTTACTCTTGCAGGCGGATCTGTCTTTGTTTCGAATGTATATCAGGTCGAAAATGTAGATACATCTACCGGAAATATTGATTTTACCGGAAGCGTACAGGTGAATGGAAATATATCTTCCAACTTCGAAGTCAAGGCATCGGGTGATGTCATTGTCTATGGTGTCGTGGAAGGTGCTCATGTTGTGGCCGGCGGCAATATCATTATTGCAAGAGGCGTTAACGGAATGGGCAAGGGAGTGCTTGAAGCCGGAAATAATATCATCTCAAAGTTTATTGAAAACTCAAAGGTGAAGGCTGGCGGTTATGTTAATACCGAGTCAATCCTTCACAGCGACGTTATGTCGGGAACCGAGATCATAGTAACCGGTAAGCACGGATTCATTACCGGCGGACATGTTCAGGCTGATTCAAAGGTTGAAGCCAGAACTCTCGGAGCAGTCATGGGATCACAGACTGTTATCGAAGTCGGATCCAATCCCGAACTCAAGATGGAATATAACAGAACCCAGAAAGAGATCGCAGAGATAGTTAAGGCTATCAAGGATGCGCAGCCTATTATCCAGAATTTTATGGAAAAGAAGGCAAAGGGCGCAAGAATGACTGCGGATCAGCTCGCATATGTCAAGCAGACAGCTGAAAATCTTGAGATCAAAAAGAAGGAACTTACGGAAAAGAATGCGAGAATGCAGGAACTTTCCGAGATATTTGATCCTAACAGAAAGTCAGAAGTAGTATGTACCGGTGAGGTTTATCCCGGAACAACGATAATCATCGGAGATCTTTCGATGAATGTTAAGGACAGTTATAAGTACTGCAGATTCGTCCGTTCACAGGGCGAAGTCAAGATGTCACCGCTCTAGAGGTAAGATAATGGCAGGGATTGAGATAGCACAGATACCCGCATCGATCGATTATGCGAGTTTAAAACATAATGAAGACATGCATTCATCCCTGGTTCAGAGCCATGTGGGAGTGGAAGCTGAGAAGAAGAATGATCTTTCTCATTCTCAGGTTTCGGATGCCGAAAAATCCGAGATGAGACCCGATGATAACGGTGGCTCGGGTTCAGGCGGATATGCCGGTGACGGCGGAAAAAACAGAAATAAAAATGCAGAAGATAAGAACGCCGATAAGGTCGTGATAAAGGGCGCTTCTTCATCCTTTGACATAAAGATCTGAAAGGAAATTTAAAATGACTATTCTTGAGATCATCCTACTTGTCGCAGGAGCACTTCTTATTGCGGCAAGCTTTTTTGTGCCGGCAAATGACAGTGAAACTGACATGGATATCAGTGAGCTTGTAAAAGCTGAAGTGAAAAAGTGTATTGAGAACGAATCAGAGAACATGCATAAGCACGTTGAAGATGTTGTCGATGAGGCAGTAACTTATGCTGAAGAAAAAACAGAACGTGCTCTTGAGAGAATCTCAAATGAGAAGATCATGGCTGTAAATGAGTATTCGGATACAGTTCTTGAAGAGATCAACAAGAACCATAAGGAAGTAATGTTTCTGTATGAGATGCTCAATGATAAGCATAAGAATCTGAAGGAAACAGTATCTGCAGCTTCTGAAGTGACAAAGGAAGCACAGAAAAAGACCGAGGAACTGAAAGCACAGACAGCACAGAAGGCAGATGAAGAGGCCGCTGCTGAGCTTGTAAAGGCACCTTCGGAAAAAAAGGCTGAGACCGCATCGACGGTTCCTCTTCCACGTGTTGAATCGGTAAGGCACACATCACAGAAAGCAATCAATTTCTTCTCAGGACTTGAAGCGCAGGAAGCCAAGGCAACTATCGAGAGCGTTAAAGATGAAAAGCCAAAGACGGTAAGAACACTCAACTGGGCGGAACTTGCCGTAAATGACGCTAACGAGGCAGAAAAGAAAGAAGCTGCCAAGGAAGGCAGGGAACCTGAGAAAACCATTGAAGGTCCCAGAGAGAGACTGAACCGCGAGGTCATTGAAATGGCCGAAGCCGGAATGGACAAGGTAGAGATAGCTAAGAAATTAAAGATGGGAGTCGGGGAGGTCGGACTTATTCTCGATCTTCATAACAGGTAATAAAGATGAGCAAAAAAACAAGATTCTATCTGAGAGGTATCGGAGTGGGCATAGTTGTCTGTGCGCTGATACTGATCATCTCAAGAATGAATACTCCTGCGGATATATCGGATGAAGAGATCATTTCCAGGGCCAGGGCGCTTGGGATGGTGGAAACAGGAGATCTGTCATTAAGTGCTGCAACCGAGGCAGGGAATACGGATGCAGCCGAACCTTCCGGAGCAGATGAGAGTAAGCCTTATCCGGTTGTGGAAGATCCTGAGGTTGTGATACCGCAGATTGATGATAATGAAAATGAGCCTATAAACGATAATTCAGCTGAAGTTAGTACGGATACTGAGAATGGCAGTGCAGAATCCGGAAATTCAGATATGTCCGGAACCGGTGAAGATACATCAGGACAGCAGACAGATCAGCAGCCGGATGCCGAGACAGATCAGCAGACAGAAACCCCAGTTGTACAGGAACCTGTTCAGCAGGTTGATGAACCGGTAGTTACCGTGCCTGATGAGACTCAGGTTGCTGAGGTTCCCACAGCTTCTACGGAAGATTATGGTGTTCTGACTGTTGTGAAGGGTAACAGTTCAAATGTTGTTGCGGATAAGCTTGAAAAACTGGGACTTATAGATAATGCCAGGGCATTTGATAAGTATTTGGTTGATAACGGCTATGCAACAAGGATCAGTGTCGGAACGTTTCAGATACCGTATGGATCTACTTATGAGTTTATTGCGAAGACTATAACAAGAACGGCATGACAGAAGGCTATGGCAGATATATTTCTTCTGCTCATTATCATTGATAAAACTCCTTGCATTTAGGGGTTCTATATGATAAAATTCGAACGTTGTCACTATTAAACACGGTTGTTTTACTGTAAAGAGTGTGCCTGTAAAGGTCTCTGAGCGGGTTTGAACCACTGACGCTTAGGTTCATTAAAAAACGATCGGAAGATTAACAATTAAGGAGGATCTAAAATGAGCGTTATTTCTATGAAACAGCTTCTTGAAGCCGGTGTGCATTTCGGTCATCAGACCAGACGTTGGAACCCTAAGATGGCTCCCTACATCTTTACCGAGCGCAACGGCATCCACATCATTGACCTGCAGAAGAGCGTAGGCAAGCTTGACGAGGCTTACAAGGCAGTCAGTGAGATCGTTGCCCAGGGCGGCACAATCCTTTTCGTAGGAACCAAAAAGCAGGCACAGGACGCAGTTAAGACTGAGGCTGAGCGTTGCGGTATGTATTACGTAAATGAGAGATGGCTCGGTGGTATGCTTACCAATTTCCGTACCATCCAGTCCCGTATCAAGAGACTTCGCGAGATCGAGAGAATGTCTGAGGACGGAACTTTTGATGTTCTTCCCAAGAAGGAAGTTATCGGACTTCGCAAGGAGTGGGATAAGCTCGAGAAGAACCTTGGCGGTATCAAGGATATGACCAGAATTCCCGATGCTATCTTCGTAGTTGATCCCAAGAAGGAGAACATCTGCGTACAGGAAGCAAGATCACTTGGCATTACCCTTATCGGAATCGGCGACACCAACTGTGATCCCGATGAACTTGATTACATCATTCCCGGAAATGACGATGCTATCCGTGCAGTAAAGCTCATCGTAAGCAAGATGGCTGATGCTGTTATTGAAGCAAGCCAGGGAACCTCTAACACAGACGCAGCTGAAGAAGCTCCTGCAGAGGCATAAATAAGTAACTTTTAACCTGATTTTTAAGGAGAAATAAAATGGCAGAGATCAGTGCTTCCATGGTAAAGGAGCTGCGTGAGAAGAGCGGCGCCGGAATGATGGATTGTAAGAAGGCTCTTAATGAGACAAACGGCGATATGGACGCCGCTATGGAATTCCTCAGAAAGAACGGACAGGCTAAGGCTGTTAAGAAGGCAAGCCGTATCGCTGCTGAGGGTATTTGCTGCATCGCAACCGAAGGAGATAACAAGGCTGCAGTTGTAGAGGTTAACTCCGAGACTGACTTCGTTGCAAAGAACGAAAAGTTCCAGGCTTTTGTTAAGGATGTTGCTGAGCAGGCTCTTAATTCTGATGCTGCAGATCTTGAGTCATTCATGGCTGAGAACTGGGCAAAGGATTCTTCTAAGACTGTTAATGATGTTCAGGTTGAGATGATCGCTACTATCGGAGAGAAGCTCAACATCAGACGTTTTGAAAAGGTTTCCACCGATAACGGATGTGTAGCTACCTATGTACACGGCGGCGGAAGAATCGGTGTTATCGTTGTAGGCGAGGCCGCTTCTGTAAATGATGACGTTAAGGAGGCTCTTAAGAACGTAGCTCTTCAGGTTGCTTCCATGAATCCTCAGTATGTAAGCAGAGACGATATCTCAGCTGATGAGATGAAGAAGATCGAAGAGATCACTCTTGATGCAGCTCTCAACGATCCTGCAACTCTTCCCAAGCCCATTCTTCAGAAGCTCCTTGACAAGGCAGTTAATGAGAAACTTTGGAGTGAAGAGGATCTTGCTGCATATGAGAAGGAGAAGGCTAACAAGTTCCTTTTCAACTTCCTTTCAGATGCTGCAAAGGCTACTCTTGCACAGCTTGCAATGGATGACAAGGCTAACATCTCCGCAGACAAGATCTTCAGCGGACTTGTTCAGGGCCGTATCTCCAAGCAGATCAAAGAGTCAACCCTTCTTGAGCAGGTATATGTAAAGGCAGAGGACGGAAAGCAGAACGTAGGCGCTTACCTCAAGAGCGTAGCTGCTGACCTCAAGATTGCCAAGATCGTTCGTTTCGAGACCGGTGAAGGACTTGAGAAGAAGAACGAAGATTTCGCTGCTGAAGTTGCAAAGCAGATGAACGGCTGATCATAACTTTACAGATATTAATTCTGCAAATATTGAAAGACCACAGGACAAAACCTGTGGTCTTTTTTTGTTATTTAGCTATGTTGGATGTTTATAAATCCTATTGATAAATTGTCAGCTGGCTTTTAATATCGGAAAGAGTTTACCTGTCCCTGGAAGTTCTGTTTTTTCCGTGAAGGATAAGGTTTTCATCAGATGGATCAATCTGGATTATCCTTCCTTTTGCATCATACTGGGTCAGAAGAGTTGAGGATATGGCGGCATGTCTTTCTCCGTCCCTTGTAATGAGCCTTTCGAATCTTTCATCATCCCCGGAAAGGAGGGCATCCTTTATCGCTTTGTCTTCGTAAGGCTTAATGTGATCTTCGGGGATAGTATCTGAAACAGCGGATTCCGCCTCGCTTACAAGCTCATCAATATTTGCATCGAATTCATCCTGTGGGATTCCCGAAGTGTCCTGCCCCACAGTCCCGAATTTATGGAAATTGAGAGAATCCTCAGTGTGAAGAGGATCATCGGTTAATTCCTTTGTATCATCATTTGTCACGCCTTCCGTAAGAGGCTTGCTTTCCCAGATATTTCCGAATATCTTCAGCAGCTTATCCCACAGGCCTGAGATGAGCTTTCCTATGCCCTTGATCAGATTGCCGGTGTCTATCGCACCAAGCGGAGCATTGGCATTGGGCTTTTCAAGAATTGCTTCACTTTCTTTTTCGTGAGTTTCCTTCTTTTCACGGGAAGTGGCAGTTTCCTGAGAGTTGCCATGCTCATAGTAAACGCCTTCGCCCTTTGCGGATTCTTCGGCAAGGGCCTGATCCATGCTGAAAGGTGTGGAATCTCCCTGTCCGGCATTTTTGGATGAAGCCGATGCTACCTTCTGCGTATTATATGATTGTACCCTTGATACAGGTTCTATCATTCTTTAATACCCGGTTTTTGTGGTATAATTATGACTATGATTGATATGGCCCCGATCATTTTTGGACTGATTATATTGTCAGGGTTTTCAGGATATCAATACTCCTTTATTTTATATTTTTTTGCACGTTCGGGCAAGGTTATAAAAAATCCCGTATTCCGGGGATTGATCTTATATATATCGCATGAGAGGAAAAAGAAATGATGGAAAAAGACAGTAAGATCTATGTTGCAGGCCATAAGGGGATGGTTGGAAGTGCTATTTTGAGGGAACTTAAAAAGCAGGGATATGAGAATTTTATCCTTATGACACATTCTGAACTGGACCTTATCGATCAGAGAGCTGTAGAGGATTTCTTTGAGAGTGAAAGGCCTGATTATGTATTTCTTGCTGCAGCCAAGGTTGGCGGTATAATCGCTAATTCCGAGGCACTTGCAGACTTTATGTATGACAACATGATGCTGGAAATGAACGTGATCCATTCAGCATTTAAAACAGGAGTCAAGAAGCTTGAGTTCCTCGGATCGTCCTGTATTTATCCAAGGATTGCACCACAGCCTATGAAGGAATCATGCCTTCTTACTTCGGAACTTGAGAAGACTAATGAAGCCTATGCTCTGGCTAAGATATCGGGACTTAAATACTGCGAATTTCTGAACAGACAGTATGGTACGGATTATATCTCTGTAATGCCTACCAATCTCTATGGTCCCAATGATAATTATCATCCGACTCATTCACATGTAGTTCCCGCGCTTATCAGAAAATTCCATGAAGCCAAGGTGGCCGGCGCTCCCGAGGTTGTCTGCTGGGGAGACGGATCACCTTTAAGAGAGTTCATGTTCGTTGACGATCTTGCTGAGCTATGCGTATTTTTGATGAACAATTACAGCGGAAATGAGACAGTTAATGCCGGAACCGGAAAGGAAGTCACAATAAAGGAACTTTCTGAGCTTGTCGCAAAAACAGTCGGATACGAAGGTAAGATCGTATGGGATACAACCAAACCTAACGGAACTCCGAGAAAACTTCTTGACGTATCCAAGGCTGAGGCCCTTGGCTGGAAGTATCATACAGAGCTTGAAGAGGGACTTAAGATTTCATATGACGATTTCCTTAATAACCCGATGAGGGCTGAGAGATAAAAATTTTTAGTGGAAGTTTACTTTTCCCATAACTATTTATCGTATAGAACGGATTGCCTGTCCAAAGTATTACATTAACGGAGAATTAATCATGATCCATAAGATAAGAACTAATAACATTGGTAGATCACTGCTGGCAATATTGATGGTGATAATACTCGTTCTTGGAGGCTCGGTCCTTGGCAAATTTGGTTCTTTAAAGGTTCATGCAGCATCTGCCGGTTCTAACGGATATTATGGCAGTGTTTCAAATCTGTCATTTGAGATGACGGACATAAGAGGCTGGGGAACAAAGGGATTTAAGGGTAGTTCAGGAAAGACCACTGTTATAATCTTTGACATGATCGGTTCATACAGTAATTCAACATTGCAGCAGTTTGCAAGGATTGCGCAGTATCTGGATACCGAGACATTAGACATTCTGGCGATTGATACTTAGGACAATACATACGAAACCATATTGACGGGAGCGCTGACATGCGATCCGAAGGGGTATCTGATAGTCGGCGGTAAAAATCAGATTTCCTGCACTCTGGAAAAGATTTATAGTGCATGCTACGGAAATACCGTAGGATGGGGAAGTTCTTATTCCCTTCCGTTAGTAGTTTATGTGAATTCATGGGGAACAATCTATGCGTTCCACACCGGAAGTGTCAGTGACGGTCTTATAATTAGTAATCTTGTTGCAGGAGGTGTAGAGGATACTTACACCGGCAGAACTATTGCTCCTGATGTCGAAAGGCATTCTATCGCAGAGATAAGAGCATTTGCATATGCTCATCCTGTAAGTTTCTTAAAACCGGAATATGATGTAGCTCCTTCTAATGCATATCCTTATAATCTGGGTCAGGTTAAGAGAGAGGTGCTTCAGGACGGGTTAAATACGATCAATCAGATCAGATATATTGCCGGATTGTCATATGAGGTCGCATTGAACGATGATTATTCAACACTTGCTCAGGCAGCCAGTCTTGTTAGTGCGGCAAACGGAAATCTGAGTCATTATCCCGTGCAGCCTGAAGAGATGCCCGATGGTCTTTATAAACTTGGAACTGACGGAGCATCAAGTTCCAATCTTTCAGCAGGACGTTCTTCGCTTGCTGAGTCTATAATATCCGGTTACCTTAGTGATGGCGATAATACTAATATCGAAAAGGTAGGACACAGAAGATGGCTTCTTAATCCTACAATGGGAAGCACAGGACTTGGTATTGTGTATGCTCCTTCAACTTACTATCGCACTTTTTCTGCTATGTATGCTTTTGACAGAAGCGGAAGACCAACCGGTAATGTTTCCATGTGGCCGGCATACAATACTCCTGTACAGTATTTCGGGTCTGATTATCCCTGGTCATACAGCACCGGAAGTACAGAAGATATAGCCAAGATCAGGGTTGAATTAAAGAATGTAAATACCGGAGAAGAATGGCGTTTTTCACGTTATTCGTATGACGGATATTTTAATGTAGATAATAACAATTATGGACTCACCGGATGTATTATTTTCAGGCCGACCGGTATGTCATATAATGTCGGAGACGTATATAACGTCAGGATATCCGGTCTTTCCGGTGATATGACGGTTGAATATACAGTTCACTTTTTTGATCTATATAATGAGGATCCTTCAGATTATTCCGGTCAGGAAAATGGTTTTAATATAGATCCCTCAAATCTCCATTGTCAGTGGTACATTACAGGTGGAAAGAGTTACTGGTATGAGAACAGTATCCGTCAGGGAACCTATGATGATCCTCAGGGAGTTATAGGAGATGGTACTGTAAGAGGAAGAGAGATATATGATCCTGCATCAGATGGCTGGTACTGGCTTGATGCCTGTTATGACGGAGCCAAGGCTATCGGTAAGGAGGTCTGGATTCCTTATATCTATCAGGCAGAATCGTACTGGTCATATGAAAAGATATACGATATTTCATATGAATCGGATCTCGGCATGGGTGAATGCGTGATGGATGCAATCCTGAATCATACCGGCAAGTGGGTGCGATATGATGAAAATGGAGCCATGCTTAAGGGATGGGTTACCATTGAAGGAGAACTGGCTGTTCTTTATCCCGAGCAGAAAGGTAATGAATACTATTATGATCATCGCACCGGACTTATGGCGAAGGGACATGTGACTATAGATGGAGTGGAACATTATTTCGACGAAATCACGGGTGTAAAGCAGTGGTAAATCTCTTTTTATTCTATAGAGTGAGTACAACTCAGGGACAGGCTTATGGCCTGTCCCCTTTAATTATGTATACACAAAAAGAATCAAACATACTGTAATTATTTGATTTAGTGTAAATGCCCTCCTTGAAACATAAGTCATTAATGATAAAATAAATTTGATTTTATAATAGATATATAATAATCGGAGATGGCGCAAACATGAGAAGATATTTGAAAAGAATTATCTCTGTTCTGGTAAGTATCTTTATTCTTACTATAATTATTGGGGGATGTGGTTATAATGCTGGTACTGTAAAAAACGAAGTGTATACAAATAAATCCTTCGGAATAACCATAACTCCGCCGGAAGGGATGATTTACCGGGAAGATCCTACCACAGCTCAGGATTATATAATCGCATACAGCTACTGTATCATCCAGAATGAAAAGGATTCATTTAAAGCAGAATATGCTATTGAGAGTCTGCCTGCCGGCCTGATTGTGGTATCGGAGGACAACCCCGGTGGATTTACAGCTGATACATTTGTTGATAATGTTGAAGCTCAGCAGAGCGAAAAGTTGTTTTTTACATACAAGACAATAATTAATCAGGATGTCACCATCAATGGCGCCACATTCAGACAGCTGACTTTTGACAGTGACGGTAACCATCAGACATTTCTTATCAAAGTGACTGACACCAGAATACTTTTCATATACATATCGACAACTAAAAATGCTGTAGATTCAGGATTGGAAGAAACATTGATAAATTCAGTGAGTGCAATAGAATAAGTATACATATAGGGAAATTTTTAAAAGGTTTTAATGGTATATTATTCTTTGATTTAAAAAAAATTTTTTGGAGGGAGCGGATATGAGAAAAAAATTGAAAAGGATAATTTCAGTTCTGACAAGTATCTTTGTTCTGAGCGGACTAATCGGTGCCGGTCACACACCGATGATCGTTCATGCTGATGATCCGGAGGATGAAGGCGTTGAGATTCGTATTGACAGTCATCTGGATGATAATCTTGTGGCTGTATTCAATGTGGAAGATGGGAATCATGTTAACCATAGCGTTGAGGTGACATTTGATTCATATCCGGGACTGGACGGAGACAGTATTTTTCTGGATGATTCATCGGATGCTACAGTACTTAGTGCCCTGAGTGGCGCTGTGAGTTCTGTCACAGGTTTTGATCCGGATACAATGAGCTTTTTCATTGAGTCAAGAGTAGCTGAAAATAATTACTATGTGAGGGATCTGGTATATGATCCGGACAATGCATCATGTAAATTTTCAGCAGCGGAAAACACTGCAGAAGCATTATTAGCGGCATCTGTGACTGATGGATATCATTTTGGAATTCGAATAAAGGAAGGTAATGGCGGAGATCAACCCGCCCCCGGAAGAAGTATTGCTCATATTGAGATAGAAAGTGCAGATACAGTATGGACCGGTATTCCCTGTGTATATGAAGATTATTATCCCTTCATTGATGAAATTGGCACAATTTCGTGGAATTATAAAGAACAGAAATCATGGCAGTACTGTACTATTTCAATTAATGACGGTGAAAGAAAAGGCTTTAATGATTCAGATCAGAGTCATACAGCGAATCCGAGAACTTCTGTTGATGCTGAATATGATCGGGGAGAAGATGCTGATCATATCGATGTGACCATTTCATTTAACTGGGGTTACAGACCAACAGATGTTATCGGAATTAATGGCACTGAGTACCACGTATCCGATTATGTTGATTTTGATGACAGACAGTCATGGCTTGATGCGTTCTCGTTTGAATATCGTAACCAGGAAATATCTGTAACTATTCCTGATGTTCCTGCAAATATTGATAACGAAGGCGTGGCAAATGTTCATATGGTATTGGATCTTCGCCCTATTACTGAAAAGGAATGCTATATCGGAAACTTTCTCTGGAGCAGCAATCCGAATCCGGATAATCCTAATGATGATCAATATATAGGACATTCTGATCTTGCACTCATAAGTGTTACATATCCTGATGAACTCGGAGGAAAAACATTCAAAGAGGATATTCTTGAAGCTGAATCCCGTGTTTCAAAGAGTGATAAAACTGCAAAGTATATTACTTATGGAGTAACTAACGGTGACGGTGAGATGGTTATTCCCATAGGATCAAAGGTTACCATGCGTGTTGCTCCCGAATTCGGATATCAGGTTACAGCATTTAGGATAAACGGAACTCCTATTGAACAAGACGAATTTGATACAGGAAATGACGTTGCTGTATACACCTTTACAATTTCCGGTGCCAATTTCCATCTTGGGGCTGATGTTGTTGAAATAGATAATGAGGTTGATGCAGAGGAAGCAAAAGGAATTAATGGAGGAAGCATTTCTCTTGGCGGAGAAGAGCAGTCAATGTCTGTTGGTACTGCTAAACTTGAAGTAGGGGATATTTTTCCTTCAGATGCTCAGGTTTCTGGTTTTGAAAGAGCTTCTGCAGGTTATACAATAACTGATTATGTGGATATTTCACTGTTTAACAGTGTTTATAAGGGCACTTCTTCTGCCAGCTGGGATACTCCGGTACAATCGCTCACCAATAGTGCAACAATAACTCTTGCCTTGGATTCAGATGTCGATGGTGAAGAAATCGTTATTATTCATGAAACACAGGAAGGTGTTTATGAAAAGATTGAAACGCAATATGATGCATTAAATAACACTATTTCTTTCAATACCCGTAGTTTTTCAAATTATGCCATTGCAAAAAAAGACAAAATTACAATTATAGAAAGTGCTGCTATATATCGTGTGTATAATCCTAATAGTGGTGAGCATTTCTATACGAGAAGCGTTGAGGAAAAAAATGGTCTTGAAGATTTAGGATGGAATTATGAAGGTGTAGCATTTAATGCACCTGTTCCGGAAACATCAGGTGCTCCTGTATATCGCGTGTATAATCCTAACGCGGGTGATCATCATTATACAACGAGCCTCGAGGAAAAAAACAACCTGGTAAATGTTGGATGGAAATTTGAAGGTATATCATTTTATACCTTTACCGGAGAAGATGGAGTGCCAATGTTCAGACTTTATAATCCCAATGCAAACTCCGGTGCACATCACTATACATCCAGTGTTGAGGAAAGGGACTATTTAATATCACTTGGATGGCAAGATGAAGGAATAGGCTGGTACGGAATGAAATAAAAAGAAATATGTACGGAATGTAATAAAAGAAATATAAATTGACATGGCCGAATCAATTGTATACAATAATACAAGGCTTCGGCCGTGTTTTTATGTGCATTGATACCGGCAATTAAGATGTGGGTTATAAGGTACTGATTTGCCGGCCGTTTACGCTGCATCAGGCAGTGTGGAGGTTAAAAATGGAAGAAGATGTCAAAGAAGGCGCTTCCGATAAATATTCCTTAAGAGGGAGAGTTTTTTCCAGACTCAGAGAGGATATCCTTAACGGAAAATATGAAGAGGGTATAGAACTCAGAGAGATAGCAATCGGAGAAGAACTCGGAGTAAGCCGTACTCCCGTAAGGGAGGCGTTCAGACAGCTTGAGCTCGAGGGACTTATAAGGATCATTCCCAATAAGGGTGCATACGTTGTCGGAATAAGTGATAAGGATGTAAGGGATATCTACATCTTAAGATCAAGGCTTGAAGGCCTTGCTGCCAGATGGGCGGTTGATCATATCACACAGGAACAGATGGAAGAGATGGAAGAGAATGTCTATCTTGCCAAGTTCCATACGGAAAAAGGACATCTTGAGCAGATGTTCGAACTTGATAACAGATTTCATGAGCTCTTATATGAAGCATCGGGATCCAAGATTCTGGAGCACCAGCTGAAGGATTATCATCAGTATGTACTCCGTATCAGAAAGAAGACTCTTTCAAGTGCCAAGAGAGGTCCTCAGTCCAATCTTGAGCATGAAGCGATTCTTGAAGCAATCAAGAACAGAAATCCTGATGATGCGGAACGTCTTGCCAATGAGCATATGATCAATGCATACAAGAATATGCTCGATAAGGGACTTATCAAGCCTGAAGAATAAACGGATACCGGCAGTACAATATTTTAAGGAGAATATTATGGATAAGATTCAGATGAAAACACCTCTTGTCGAGATGGACGGAGATGAAATGACCAGGATACTCTGGCAGATGATAAAGGACGAGCTTTTGCTCCCTTATATCGATCTAAAGACAGAGTATTATGACCTTGGTCTTGAGCACAGAAATGAGACCGACGATCAGGTTACGGTTGATTCCGCAAATGCAACTCTCAAGTACGGTGTTGCAGTTAAGTGCGCTACCATCACTCCCAATGCTGCAAGAATGGATGAGTACAAGCTTAAGGAGATGTGGAAGAGCCCTAACGGAACAATCCGTGCGATCCTTGACGGAACGGTTTTCAGAGCTCCCATCCTTGTTAAGGGTATCAGACCTTATGTCAGCAACTGGACCAAGCCCATCACACTTGCACGTCATGCATACGGTGATGTTTATAAGAACACAGAGATCAGGGCTGAGGGGCCCGGAAAGGCTGAACTGGTTTTCACAGCTGCTGACGGAACCGAAATCCGCAAGACCATTCAGGAATTCGACGGCCCCGGAATCATTCAGGGAATCCATAATACCGATAAGTCCATTACAAGCTTTGCTAAGGCATGCTTTGAGTATGCTCTCTCAACCAAGCAGGATCTGTGGTTTTCAACCAAGGATACAATTTCCAAGACTTATGATCATCGCTTCAAGGATATCTTCGCAGATCTTTATGAGACTGAATACAAGGAAAAGTTTGAAGCGGCAGGTATTGAATATTTCTATACTCTTATCGATGATGCTGTTGCACGTGTCATAAGAAGTGAAGGCGGATTCATCTGGGCATGCAAGAACTATGACGGTGATGTAATGTCAGACATGGTAGCTACCGCTTATGGCGATCTTTCAATGATGACATCGGTTCTCGTATCTCCCAAGGGAGTATATGAGTATGAGGCTGCTCACGGAACAGTTCAGAGACATTATTACAAGCACCTCAAGGGCGAGAAGACTTCCACCAATTCCATCGCAACGATCTTCGCATGGACCGGCGCTCTTAAGAAAAGAGGAGAGCTTGACGGAATCGCTGAACTTTCAGACTTTGCAGAAAAGCTCGAGAAGGCATGCATTAAGACTATCGAAGATGGCAAGATGACAAAATCACTGTCCCTGATCTCTGACTGCAAGGATCCCGTGATCCTCGATTCAGAAGGCTTTATCAAGGCTATCAAGGAAACACTTGAGACATTACTTTAAAAACAATGGGAGGGCTCTTAGCTGAGCGCCTCCCATTTTTCCATAAGTTCATCTAATTCTGTTTCCAATGTGCCTCGTTCTTTTGACAGTTCATTCAGCTTTCCTGAGTTGGTTGCAATCTCAGGTTCCGAAATCTTCGCATCAATCTCGGATATCCTGTCTTCGATAGCACTTATCCTGTCTTCAACCTTCTTAAGATCATTTGCTTTCTTTCTTCGTTCGGCTTCAAGTGCTTTCTGCATCTTCCAGTCCATTAATCCGGATGAACCTGCATCCGAAGCAGAAGAGATATCGGATGCGGAGCTGTTCGCTGCAGATGACTGGTTGTTGCTTTGGTTTCCTGTGATGGCAGCTGTACCTGCTGTATTACAGGTTTTACCTGCACCGGATGAGAGTTTCAGCCCTTCATTAGCTTTTCTGACATCATCCCTTTTTTCCAGATAATAATCATAATTTCCGATGTAATTATCGAAGTGTCCGTCGTGAAGCTCAAGAATCCTTGTTGAGATCCTGTTTACAAAATATCTGTCATGAGATACGCAGATGACGGTTCCTTCATATTCGGAAATGGCATTTTCCAGTATTTCCTTGGATGTGATATCAAGGTGGTTGGTCGGCTCGTCAAGGAACAGGAGGTTAGCAGAAGAGAGCATGAGCTTTGCAAGGCTGACTCTTCCTTTTTCACCGCCGCTGAGCAGTCCGATCTGCTTATACACATTCTCATCCGTGAAAAGAAATGATGCAAGTACTGTACGGATCTGTGTGATCGTCATATCCGGATGAGCATCTGAGATCTCGTCATAAATAGTCTTATCCGGATCGAGCACATGGTGCTCCTGATCGTAATATGCCGTTTCGACATTGGTTCCAAGAGTAAAACTTCCGCTGTCCGGTTCAGTGATGCCGTTAAGTATCTTGAGAAGAGTAGTCTTTCCTGTACCGTTATCTCCGATGATACAGATATGTTCCCCACGTTTAATATCGAAGCACGCATCTGAAAAGAGAGTACGTCCGTCAAAAGATTTGCTTAAGTTTTCAGCTTTCAGCACATCCTCACCCGATACTCTGGATGGCTTCAGATGAAGTGACATTTCGTCATTAATCTCCTCGGGCCTATCCAGAACCTCGATCTTATTCAGAGCCTTTTCACGGCTCTCCGCGCGCTTGATGGATTTTTCGCGGTTGAAGCTCTTTAGCTTTTCGATTACTTCTTCCTGATGCTTTATTTCCTGCTGCTGATTGAGATATGCCTTCATCCTGGCATCAAAGAGCTGCTTTTTCTTATATGCGTAGTCGGAGTAATTGCCCTTGTAAATCTCAAGCTTTGTGTTTTCAATCTCAAAAACGAATTCTGCTATCTTATCAAGAAAATATCTGTCGTGGGATACGATAAGAACAGCACCGTCATATGTGGACAGATAACCTTCGAGCCAGATGACCGAATTCATATCGAGATGGTTGGTGGGCTCGTCGAGGATGATAAGGTCCGGTTTTCTGACAAGTATTGCTCCGAGTGCTGCTCTGGTTTTCTGACCGCCCGAAAGAGTGGAGGCTTTTCTGTCAAAATCCTCCTCGGAAAAACCAAGTCCCTTTAAAACACCGACTATTTCAGATTTGTATGTATATCCGCCTTTAAGTTCGAATTCGGTACGGAGTTTTTCATATCTGTCACAGACTAAGGTAATGTCCTCGGCAGAATCCATTTTGGCTTCGAGTCTGCGCAGTTCTTCCTCCATACGGACAAGATCCGATCTGCAAAGGATCATTTCTTCATATACGGTTCCCCCTCCGGAAAAGGTTCCTTCCTGGGAAAGATATCCGACCTGAGCATCTCTTTCAAAAGCAACAATGCCGGAATCGGGTTCAAGAGATCCGGTTATGATCTTTAAAAGAGTGGTCTTGCCCGATCCGTTTGCACCAATGAGTGCGGTTTTCTGCCTTCTTTCAATGTTAAAGGAGACCCCCGATAAAATGGAGCCTGTATCAAATGATTTTGAGATATTGTTTACGCTTAATAACATGTTTTTGATTATAACACAAATTCCCCTGTTTCATTGACAATAATTTAACACAAGTTGTAAAATTATATTTGTATGGATATTTTTTGAAATGGTTTTGTCCGTATGACATTTAAACTCTTTTATGGGGGAGGTATATTTTGGACAAGGATATTTCACAGGCAGTTATAAGCAGACTTCCCAGATATCTGCGTTATCTCGGCGAGCTTAAGGACAAGAATGTCGAGAGGATAAGTTCATCCGAATTAAGCGTACTTATGAAGGTTACCGCTTCACAGATCAGACAGGATCTGAACAATTTTGGCGGATTCGGACAGCAGGGATACGGATATAATGTTGATTATCTGTACTCTGAGATCAGCAAGATACTCGGACTTGAGCATCAGTATAATTTCATCATCATCGGTGCAGGTAACCTCGGAAAGGCTCTCGGAGGCTATCTTAATTTTGAAAAGAGAGGATTCATTCTCAAGGGAATGTTCGACAAGAATCCTGATCTGATCGGTACAGAGGTAAGGGGCGTTAAGGTAATGCCCATGGAGGAAGTGCCTGCGTTCATAAAAGCCAATAACATTGATATAGCTGTTCTCACCATACCTAAGGAAGGTGCGGTTCTTGTTGCCAAGGTACTTGTTGAGAACGGTATCAGGGCAATATGGAATTTTGCACATGTAGATCTGGATGTTCCTGAGTATGTGCAGGTTGAGAATGTTCATCTGTCGGACAGCCTTATGAAACTGTCATATAATATCTCAAGTTACATGGAAAGTAACAAGGATAAGGAACAGTAATTTAGGTTCATGGTTTTTTCTGAGGCTCGTAATGGGGAAATATTCGGGACAGGAAAAAAAGGATATTTTTGTTGAATCACTGAAGGGTAAGGATATCCCTGCCCTTACTCTGGATAATAAGTGGTATCACCTGCTCGGAAAAGTAGGATTTGAGGATATAAGAGCAGGAGAAAAGCAGCTTAATGATCTTCTTAAGCGTCAGGGCAAGATCAATACTGAGACCAAGGAGATCAAGAAGGTTAAGCGCCGCCTGATGGATGAGATCGTGTCACTTATGGATGAACACCAGGGCGGATCCGGTGAAGCTAATTCCAAGATTGAAGAAAATAAGCGTCTTCTGAAGGAATGCAATGACAAGCTTGATGCATACGAAGATGAGATGATAGATCTTCCACGTATGATCGACAAGGTCAATAAGGAACTCCTGTGTATAACAATGGAACACTGCTATGAGACCATGCAGGAGAATACCGATGAGATAGATGAACTTGAGGACTGGATCAGAAATGTCCGTATCGAACTCAAGAAAAATCTTATCCGTAAACAGGAAAAGGAAGCCAAGAACCACGAGATCTATAAATACATGCACGATATTTTCGGCGCTGACGTAGTTGATATCTTTGATATGAGATATAACCCCGCTGAAAAGCATCCCAGAACTGCTGAGGAGATAGCAGCCGAAAAGAAGGAAAACGAGAATAAGGACGGCTCCGGAAATCAGTAATAACAATAACCGATCATAAGGATTTACTGAGAAGCATTCAGGAACCGTAAACAGATAATCTGAAATGATCATGCTTAATGCCTGCAGAAAACTACAGGGAGCAAGCAAGTGGAAAGGAAGTTATGTGGGTTCAGACTAAGGACCAGATAAATGAGTGCATCCAGACATATAAGCGCGGTGTGGCATATGTCGATCTTGATGCAGTGATCTCTAATATGGATGCCATGCATTCCATGCTGAAAAAGGGAACGCAGATGTATGCCGTTATCAAGACCAACGGTTACGGACACGGAAGCCTTCCCATAGCCAAGGCACTCGAGAGTGTTCCGTACGTGAAGGGATATGCGGTCGCTACCGCCGAAGAAGCTCTTGAACTGCGCGGTGACGGGATTAAGAAGGATATCCTTATACTGAGTTATACATTTCCGTACAGTTATCAGTCTCTGATAAAAGAAGACGTAAGAATAACCGTTTTCAGAAAGGATACCTTAAGCGAACTGTCTGCTGCAGCTGCTGCAGTCGGTAAGAATGCCATAGTCCATATAGCTGTGGATACCGGAATGGGCAGAATAGGTGTTTCACCCGATAAGGAAGGTCTTGATTTTGTGAGACATGCACTCGATGCTCCAAATATCATGGTTGAAGGAATATTCACCCATATGGCCAAGGCTGATGAAACGGATAAGACCTATGCAAACGGACAGCTTGAGGCATTCAAGTCATTTATAAGTGATATTTCTTCTAAGCTTGGAGCTGTGATCCCGGTTTCACATATTTCAAACAGTGCATCTATCCTTGAACTGCCCGATACATATCTCGATGCAGTAAGAGCCGGAATAACGATGTACGGACTTGCTCCTTCCGATGAGGTCGACATGAGCAGGATCAATCTGAAACCGGTAATGAGCCTTTTCAGTCATATTACCTATGTCAAGAAGGTATATCCGGGCCAGAGCATCAGCTACGGAGGCCTTTTTACCGCTGATAAGGAAATGCTTGTTGCTACCGTGCCTCTCGGATACGGAGATGGTTATCCGAGGTCACTTACCGGAAAGGGTGAGGTGCTCGTAAGAGGAAAGAGATGTCCGATCCTTGGAAGGATATGCATGGACCAGTTCATGATCGATGTTTCGGCATTCCCCGATATGAAAGAGGGCGAGACCGTTACACTTCTTGGCTTTGACGGAGATGAGCATATTTCTGCAGAGGAACTTGGGGAAAAGTCGGGAAGATTCAATTATGAGCTTGTGTGTCTGATAGGTTCCAGGATACCAAGGGTTTACACCCTTCACGGTGCTCCGGTCCTTGCTCTCAGTTCCACATAAAGACCGTTTTTAAGGACTTTTTAAGGAATCGGTTTCTTTACTAAAACGGTCAAAAATGATAAAATATATTGATTGCATAAATTTAAGAAACAAATAGAAAAAGAGGTATAGTATGTCAGGACATTCCAAGTTTGCAAACATCAAGCACAAGAAGGAAAAGAACGATGCCGCAAAGGGTAAGATCTTTACCATTATCGGCCGTGAGATCGCTGTTGCGGTTAAGGAGGGCGGTCCCGATCCTTCCAACAATTTCAAGCTTGCAACCGTTATCGCCAAGGCTAAGGCAAACAACATGCCCAACGATACCATCGAGCGTGGTATCAAGAAGGCAGCCGGTGAAGGCGGCAACGTCAATTACGAATACATCACATATGAGGGATACGGACCCAGTGGTATCGCTATAATCGTTGATACCCTTACCGACAACAAGAACCGTACCGCAGCAAATGTAAGAGCTGCATTTACCAAGGGCGGCGGAAATGTCGGAACACCCGGATGCGTATCATTCATGTTCGATAAGAAGGGCCAGATCATCGTTGATAAGGAAGAAGTAGAGATGTCTTCCGATGATCTTATGATGACAGCACTCGATGCGGGAGCTGAGGACTTCAACGAAGAAGATGACAGCTACGAGATCCTTACCGATCCCGATGCATTTGATGAGGTTAACAAGAAGCTCATGGATGCAGGTATTCCCATGCTCAGCGCTGAGGTTACCATGATCCCTCAGAATTATGTCGAGCTTTCAAATGAAGATGATATCAAGTGCCTTAACAGAATACTTGATCTTCTCGACGAAGATGACGATGTTCAGGCGGTTTATCACAACTGGGACGAGTGATCCGTCAGGGGGTTGTGAGTATTATCAGAGATTGAGTATCTGTCCGTAAGTGACCGGGACAGATCCTGAGAGGATTGATATGGAACGTCTTGCAATCGTAGTTCCCTGCTATAACGAAGAAGAGGTTCTTGCAATGTCTTCCGAGGCACTAAGAGGTGTCCTTGATGATCTTGTGAGGAAGGGAAAAATTTCTTCCGACAGCTTTGTAATGTTCGTAAATGACGGAAGTGCCGACAAGACATGGCAGCTCATCGAAGAAGAACATACAAAATATCCTTCACAGATTTTCGGTGTGAAACTTGCCAGAAATGTCGGACATCAGTATGCGCTTACTGCAGGGCTTATCACGGCTGCAGATATGTGTGATATATCTGTATCCATCGACGCCGATCTTCAGGATGATGTTGCGGTCATTGAGGAGATGGTTGATAAGTATCACGATGGCTGTGATATCGTATACGGCGTCCGCAAGGAAAGAAAGACAGATACTTTTTTCAAGAGATTTACCGCACAGTCATTTTATAAAGTCATGGCCCGTATGGGAGTTAAGACTGTTTACAACCATGCGGATTTCAGACTTATGAGCAGCAGGGCTCTTAAGGAATTCTCCAATTATCATGAATACAATCTTTTCCTCAGAGGTATTGTTCCTCTCATAGGATATAAGACAGATTGTGTCTACTATGACAGAAAAGAGAGAGCTGCAGGCGTATCCAAGTATCCGCTCAAGAAGATGCTCGCGCTTGCATTCGACGGTATTTCATCTTTTTCGACAAGACCTATCGATATGATCCTTACGGCAGGCTTTGTCAGCGTTTTCCTTTCAATGGTCGCACTTGTTTATGCACTTGTTTCGTATTTTACGGGAAACGTTGAACCGGGCTGGACGTCGATTATTATTTCGATATGGTTCCTGGGCGGTATGCAACTTCTTGCTATCGGA
>CAMOZY010000010.1 GCA_946631295.1 uncultured Lachnospiraceae bacterium | reverse complement strand
AGGTGAACCCGGCAATAAGAAAAAACTCCTGAATGAATGGATCACTGCAATGAAGGCGCTTGGTGTAGAGGCTGTTGATCTGTCGGAGGCTCCTTTTAAGGATGCTGTAAATAATGCTTCTTTTGTGGAAGCTGTGAAGGCTGCTTTTCCGATATTCAGATATGATGTGCGCGGGCGTAAATTTCTGTGTGAAGGTGATGCCGGGCATTTGCGCTTCCTGCCTGACAGATCATTTTTGCGGGTGGATGAAATGTTTGCTCTGGCAGGAGGAAGCGATAAGCTGTCAGGTCATCCGGAAATTCTGATACGTGATTACAGGAAGCTGTGGGAGATCTATATAGGTGCTTCACGCAACATGTTCCGTGGAAAATACCCTGTTGATAAGGTGACCTTTGAAACGAGAAGCTGGAATATTCTCTGCGCTTCGCTTGGGGCGTACTTTAACAAAAAGAAAAATGAAGATGACAGCTTTGATGTCCGGGAAATGGAAAATGCGTGGAGAGGCGCATATCACAATAATATCCTTCACATAATTTCCGAACTTCGTCAGGCAAAACTGATCCTTCCGGCGGGCGGGCGGAGCGACGATAATAACGGCAGAAAGTCGGATCAGATTTACAGATTCCGTGACCGTGAGATGAAACGTCTTATGACAAAGGCAGGAGATGTGCTGGAGATATGCGTTTATTATGCGGCATGTGAGTCGGGACTGTTTGATGATGCGGAGAGCGGTTATCACTGGCTGTGGTCTGATAAGAATGTTGAAAATGAGCTGGATCTTATCGTTACAAAAGGCTACAGATCAGCTTTTGTGGAATGTAAGGCAAGAGCAGAACTTACTCAGGACTACTATCTGACACTTGGCAGTCTCGAGGATATGTTTGGAATAGATGCGGTGCGTATACTGCTCACGACTGCGGAACTTGGTGAAAACCATGCTCCTGCCGAAGATCAATATGGCAAAGAACTTGAGATGAAGCGTCAGGCAAACCGTCTTCAGGCAAAACGCGGAAAAATGATGGATGTCATGACGATACGTGTCACCGAAAATGATACTCCCGATCAGCTTGTCCGCCAGATCTACGATCTTATGATGGCCGGCGACCGCTAAAATGACACCATTAATAAAAATTAATGTTACCTGGCACCATTAATTAAGATGGAGGAAATAAGAAATGAGAGCATATGAAAGACTTTTAAAGTATGTGGTGATCCATACGACGAGTGATGAAAATTCGGAGACTGTGCCATCGACAAAGATACAGTTTGATCTGGCAAATCTTCTTGCAGAGGAAATGAAAGCACTGGGAATAGAGGATACGTCTGTTGATGAGAATGCATATGTCATGGGACATATACCTGCTACCGAAGGTTATGAGAATGCACCTAAGATCGGTTTTATAGCTCATCTTGACACAGCACCTGATGCGTCGGGAGAAAATGTTCATCCGGTCATTCATGAAAACTATGACGGGAAAGACGTTGAACTTAGAAACGGTATCGTTCTGAGCGTAGGTAAATTCCCTCATTTGCCGGGACTTAAGGGAAGGACACTGATCACAACCGACGGAACAACTCTTCTTGGTGCTGATGACAAATCGGGAATAGCGGTGATCATGACAATGGCTGAGGAGATATTAAAGGGTCAGACTCCTCACGGCAAGATCTGTATCGCTTTTACTCCGGATGAAGAGATAGGACATGGTGCAAGCCTTCTTGATCTTGAAGCATTTGATGCGGACTTTGCATATACGATAGACGGCGGTCCAGAAAATGAGATCGAGTATGAAAATTTCAATGCTGCAAAAGCAGTGTTTAAGATAAAAGGAATAAGCGTGCATCCGGGAAGCGCTAAGAATCGTATGATAAATGCAGCACTTCTTGCATGTGAGATTTCATCCATGCTTCCTGCCGCGGAAACTCCCGCAAACACAGAGGAGCGCGAGGGATTCTATCACCTTACTGATATAACCGGAGATGTTGAAAATGCAGAAATAGCATATATCGTACGAGACCACGATGCGAACCTTTTTGATGCAAAGCTGAAAACATTAAGGCTTATCGAAAAGAATATGAATGAAAAGTATGGCGCTGGAACGGTAACTCTAACCATTACTGACCAGTACCGCAACATGATAGAAAAGATAAAGCCTCACATTCATATTGTCGATACCGCAAAGAAGTGTATAGAAGAGGAGTGCGGAAATGTTTCCGACGTTCCTATCCGTGGAGGTACGGACGGAGCACAGCTTTCATACCGCGGACTTCCCTGCCCGAATCTCGGTACTGCCGGATATGCATTCCATGGCCCGCTTGAACATATAACAGCAGAGGGAATGGATGCAGTGGTAAACATTATATGTAATATCATCAGAAAGTATTCTGAAAAGTAATATCCCTGCCGCTTTACATCGTTAAAGTGCCTGGCACCATTAAGAAAAATTATTGGTGCCAGGCACTTTTTTTGCCATGTCAGAAAAAATATTTAAGTAAACAGCGTATAACAGTTGACAACAGTTATAAACTGTTATATAGTGTTTATTGCAAGGAGCTGAAGATGCATATCAGTTCCGCGGAGGAAAATAATGAAGATAATCATTAACAATACTTCAATGGTCCCTGTTTACGAGCAGCTCATGGATCAGATCAAACAGGAGATCATAGGCGGAGGACTTAAGGAAGGGGACGCCCTCCCTTCGGTACGAAACCTGGCAGGCGAACTTAAGATCAGTGCACTGACCGTTAAGAAGGCCTACGACAAACTGGAAGAAGACGGCTTCACGGTAACGGTTCATGGAAAAGGAAGTTACGTTGCAGCCACCGATATACCCCTGGCACTTGAAGCGAGGCGCAAGGCTGTTGAGGAAGAATTTTCAGAGGCAGTTTCAAAAGCGCGTTCAGCGGGGCTGGAGGATGATGAAATCCGCGAGATCCTGGAGATCCTGCTGGAGGATTCATAAGAATAGAGAGGCAAACAAATGGTAAGGTTAAATAATCTTCAAAAAGAATATAAAGGCTTTAAGTTAAATGTTTCACTGGAAATCCCCGAGGGATGCGTTACAGGTCTCATCGGAAGAAACGGTGCCGGCAAGACCACCACGATCAAGTCGATACTCGGTCTGGTAAAACCCACCGCAGGAGAAATCGAAGTTTTCGGCAAGGCTCCCGTTGAGCTTACCGCAAAAGAAAAACAGCAGATCGGTGTTGCACTCTCAGAATCCGGATTCTGCATGATCTTTACGATCGAGGATGTCATAAAGGTTCTTAAGGCAAGCTACGAAGATTTTAATGAGGATGAATTCAGAAATAAGTGTACTGCACAGAGTCTTCCATTTGACAAACAGATCAAGGATTTCTCAAGCGGTATGAAAGCAAAGCTCAGAGTGCTCACTGCAATGAGTCATAAGGCAAAACTTCTCATACTTGATGAGCCCACAGCAGGTCTCGATGTTATTGCAAGAAATGATATTCTCGCACTTATCAGGAAGTATCTGGAAGAAGATCCGACACGTTCGATCATTATCAGCTCACATATCTCTTCGGATCTTGAAGGACTTTGTGATGATATATATATGATCAATGACGGCAAGATAATTCTTCACGAAGATACCGACAGGCTTCTTGGCAATTATGGACTTATCAAGGTCAGCTCAGAGGAATTTGAAACACTGGATAAGAAATATATAGTAGCTTCACAGAAAGACAGATTCTCCGTAACATGTCTTACATCTGAAAAGCAGTTCTACATAGACAATTATCCCAAGACTGTTATTGAAAACGCACATATCGACGACATCATCGTCTTAATGCTTGACACATCGAAGGAAGGTTAACGGCCCGTTTGGTGTGTATGGAGGTATAAAAATGAAAGGTTTAATGATAAAAGATTTCCGCATAATAATGAATCAGAAGAGATTCATAGTACTGTATCTGTTTATAGCACTGATCCTGAGTTTTTCCATGGATCATACATTTATCGTAAGCTATGTTCCCATGGTGTCTACGATCCTTGCACTGTCAACGATTTCATATGATTACAACGATAACGGACTATCATTCATAATGACTCTTCCTAACAAGCCCGGAGATTATGCTGTAGCAAAATATATATTCTCCATGCTCAGTGTCACTTTTATGTGGCTGGTATCGATCTTACTTCAGATTATTGCAATCATGATCCAGAAAACTGATGTAGCAACCAGTGAAGTAATTATGACAGATGCATTGATGCTTCCCATGTTCCTCCTGATCCTTGCAGTAATGCTTCCAATCGAACTTAAATATTCTCCCGAGAAGGCTCGTGTGGTTTTATTCATCATATTCGGTTTAGTGATGCTGATCGTTCTTGGCGGAAAATCCATCGCAGAATCACTTTCATCTTCGGGAATTGTTAATGTAGAGAAGATAGTTGCAGGATTCCAGAATATCAACGGTTCTGTGCTTGTGATCGCAGCATATGCAGTCTGCATCATAGTCCTTTCCATATCGATGATGATCAGCATCCGCATCATGCAAAATAAAGAATTTTAAAACAGTGGGGAAAGGTTCCTGTATTCAAAAAAATGCCCTGCGGCTCTGCCGCAGGGCTTAATTTGTTTAATGCTTTCTTACATATTTTTTTTCAGCCTGTTTCTTTTCCCTGGCTGTTTTGATCATCTGGAGAATATCCAGGTAGTAGATCAGATAGTACATTCCGACTGCAAGGATTATCGCGGTTCCGACATCAAATACCGAATGCTGCTTGAGGAACATCGTTGAAAGGATTATCAGGATACAGAGGATGAAGCTTGAGATCCTTATCCACTTGTGTTTGCGGAACTTTTCACTTCTTGCTACGGCAAACTCGACACCGAGTGAATTATATACGTGAATGCTTGGCCATATGTTTGTCGGAGTATCGGTCCTATAGAGGTGTGCGACCCAGGTTTCGAAGAATCCTTCACTTCCTATGAGGTTAGGTCTTAAGTCCTGTCCGTTAGGCCACAGCGTTGAAACGATGAGGAAGAGCGTCATTCCGGTCGTCAGGAAAACAAAGAGCCTTGAATATTCTTCCTTTGCCGTAAAGAGCAGGAACAGTACTGTGCCGAGCACATATGCGAACCATATCTCGTAAGGGATTATAAATGCGGGAACGAAGGGAATGTGGTTATCTGCTTCCAGGTGGATCAGGTATTTTGGGACCACGACCTTGTTCTCGAGGATTGAGAACCATGTCAGGTAAAATACCACATAGATCAGAAACGGAACTCCTTCTTTGTGCTTATGCACAAATTCGTTTAACTTATTGTAAGTGTTTTTTATGAAGTTCATTTTTATGCCAACCGATAATTAAAAAAACTGCACACTCAGAACATCATAGGATTATTTGTCTGAATGTGCAATGGTATTTTTACTTAAATTTACTTAATATCACGTGGCCCCTTTGTGCGGATTTACGGCATCGTGATGTTTTTGCGGTACGAGATATCTTTACGGCATCGTGATGTTGATGGCGGATCTCAGTACGCGTATATCCATTTCATCTGCCTGTCTTGTTACTTCGCCGTCGGTATGAACCCACATCGGAGAATCAAGATGTATGTGGATTCGTGATGCACGGTATTCCGTGATGTTTTTAAACATGTAATGCTTTCCGAACATCGCAAAAGGAACAACTACGAAAAACATGAAGCCCGGAACCTTGTCGACCACGCAGATATCAAGCTTGCCGTCCTGATGTGATGCGTTTGGTCCGAATTTGAATCCTCCGCCTTCGAAGGGCTCATTCATGAATGCGGAAAAGAGCAGTTTTTTAATGGGAATCTGCTCGCCTCCATCTAATGTAAACCATCCGTCCGGTCTTGATGCACCGAATATCTGCTTGGCTGCGATGAGTCCGTAGGAGAGTTTTCCGAGCTTTACTTTGTTCAGGCTTTTCTTGATCTTCGAATGCATCGCTTCTTCACAGACTTCAGCATCGAAGCCTATTCCGGAGCTGATAATGAATTTTCTGCTGTTTCCGTCTGAGTATGTTATCTCACCGAGGTCTATAATGCCTGTGCGGCCTCTTTTTACAGCGATATCAAGAGCAAGTCTTACATCCTTGGGAATGCCGACACTTCGTGCAAAATCGTTTCCGGAGCCTGTCGGGATGATGCTGAGGATGACTTTTCTGGTATCCCTGATGCCGCTCAGAAGTTCGTTGATAGAACCGTCCCCACCCATGAGAAGGATCCTTACGGTTTCATCTGCCTGGGTGATCTCGGATGCGATCCTTGCTATATCGCCCGGCTTCTCGGAAAAATAGATCTTATATTCCTCGCCTGCATTTGACAGATATGGCTTTATGATCTGCTCAAGAGTTCCTTTTTTGTCGGAACCTGAGGATGAATTTTCGATAATATGGATCATTTTTGGCCTCCAGGGAATGATTTTACTCCTATTTGGAGAGCATTAAAAGATTTTATGTCCAATTAATGGAAAACGGTTACATATGATGATAAAATGTACCTTGTCGGTTGAATAAACTGAATTTTGATTATGAACGGAGGGATATTATGCAACAGACGGACAATTATGATCACGTAGAGAGAAAGCGCTGGCTGCTCCTGGGACTTCCCTGGACATTCACCATATATCGCATGAAGGAAGATATGCTCAATGTTAAGAGCGGTTTCTTCAAGCTTGTTCAGAATGACTGCTATATGTATAAGATCGTTGATGTTAAGCTTACACAGTCATTCATGGAGAGAATCGTCGGTCTTGGTACCATTACCTGCTACACAGGTGATACCACCGATAAGGAGCTTATCCTCCAGCACATCAAACATTCTGAGGAGATAAAGGATTACCTCCTTAAGACTTCCGAGGAGGCAAGGATCAAGAGACGTACCGTCAATATGCTCGACATCGGTTCCGGTGATGTCGGTGATCTTGATGACGCAAATTTTAACTAACGCTGTTTCACATTGATCAGTACGCTGTTTAGATCTGCATAAAAAGAGAAAATGATCGATCAGAAAAAAATACAGGAAGCTGCAAAGCTTATCATAGAAGCCATTGGTGAAGATCCTGAAAGGGAAGGGCTTCAGGCTACTCCTTCGAGGATCGGACGCATGTATGAGGAGATCATGGCCGGTTATGCCCAGGAACCCTCTGATGTCCTGAATACATTCTTCACCGTTTCGGATGATTCGCCCGTTATCGAAAAGGATATAACCTTTTATTCGATGTGCGAACATCACATGCTGCCGTTTTTCGGTAAAGCCCATATTGCATATATCCCTGACGGAAAAGTAGTCGGTATAAGCAAGCTTGCAAGATGTGTAGAGATTTATGCAAGAAGACTTCAGATACAGGAACACATGACCGGACAGATCGCAGATGCGCTTATGGAGGCACTTTCTCCCAAAGGAGTGCTGGTGGTGCTTGAAGCAGAGCATACATGCATGACCATGAGAGGCGTCAAAAAGCCGGGAAGCAGGACCATGACCATCTCCGCAAAGGGTGTTTTTAAGGATGATCAGGATCTTTGTGACAGATTCTTAAAACTTATGACATCGGAGTCGTGATCATGGACATTTCTAATTTCGGTGACGCTAAAAAGACTTACATCATGGGAATCCTTAATGTGACTCCGGATTCTTTTTCCGACGGCGGCAACTATACGGATATGGATTCTGCCCTCAGACAGGCGGAAAAGATGGTATCCGAAGGGGTTGATATCATTGATATCGGCGGAGAATCCACAAGACCGGGATATACTCCTGTTGATGCTAAAGAGGAAGAAGCCAGAGTTGTTCCTGTTATAAAGGAACTTCGAAAGTATTTTAATATTCCCATTTCCGTTGATACCTACAAATCATCTGTTGCAAGAAAAGCACTTGATGCCGGAGCTGATATCATAAATGATATCTGGGGCTTCAGACAGGATCCCCAGATGGCATCGGTGGTTTCGGAATATGGTGCCATGTGTGTGCTCATGCATAACAGTGATGACACCTATTACGGAGATCTTGTACAGGACGTTGCAAGGGAACTTGGTGAATCAGTAAGGATTGCGCTCGGAGCAGGCGTCCGCAAGGACAGGATCATAGTTGATCCGGGTATAGGATTTGGCAAGACCTACGAACAGAATCTTGAGATCATCAGGCATCTTTCGGATTTTACCAATATGGGATATCCGGTTTTAGTCGGAGCGAGCAGAAAGTCTGTTTTATGGAAAACACTCGGTAATAAGCCTGCCGAATGCGATGCTGCAACTGCAGCGATATCCGTAATGGCTGTACAGGCAGGTGCAAGATTTGTCAGAGTTCACAATGTCAGGATGAATGCGGATGCCATTCGCATGACGGAGGAGATCTGTTATGGTACAGGAGAGAAATGAAAAGGACTACTCACTGATCAGGATCAGGGACCTTAAGGTTTTTGCGCATCACGGGGTGTTTGAGGAGGAGACCGAAAACGGTCAGGATTTTTATGTGTGCGTTGACGCATACCAGAATATAACCACCGCCGCAACACTCGATGAACTGGTACTTACGACCGATTACGGCGATATGTGCCATCACATCACTGATTTTCTTACGGATAATACATTTAAGCTTCTTGAGACAGCAGCAGAGGAACTCAGCAAGAGTCTTCTCATGAAGTATTCACTGATAGACAGTGTTGAGGTTGAGATCAAAAAGCCTCAGGCTCCGATCGGACTTCCTCTTGCATATGCTTCCGTGGTAAGAAAGATGAGCCGCCACAGAGCACTCTTAAGTCTCGGCTCCAACATGGAAGACAGGGAAAAGCATATTAGAGATGCACTTGAAGAACTCGATGCAGAGCCTGCTACCAATGTGGTGAAGATTTCGAGTCTCATGGAAACCAATCCCTACGGATTTAAGGAACAGGATAAGTTCATCAACTGTGCTGTGGAAGTTACGACACTTCTTCCTCCCAAGGATCTTCTCATCTTTACGCAGGGAATAGAACAGCAGCACGGAAGAGAACGGAAGATACACTGGGGACCCAGAACTCTTGATATAGATATAGTTTTTTACGATGATCTTGTTTATGGTGACGGAACACTTCAGATTCCTCACATTGATATGCAGAACAGATATTTCGTGCTGAAGCCATTGTCAGAGATTGAGCCCGGATACAGACATCCTCTTTTGAACAGGACGGTAATGCAGCTCCTTCTCGAGCTTGAAGAGAAGATCTCAGACGCGGATAAATAAATCGGATCCCGGACGGTTACAGCCGATCCGGGATCTTTACTTTTAAAAGGAAAAATGATGCAAGTCCTGTGAAAAGACCGGTGATGATCCCCGCAAGGATCAGGTATGGAGTGTAGGCGAATACCGCAGCAGATCCCATGATGAGGAATGCACAGATGAGCTGGCCTGCATTGTGAAAAAGCCCGCCAAAAGACCCTGTTATGTGGAGGTATTTCCCCTTAAGTATGGCATCTGACAATATCTCGATGATCAGGGCGGAAAAACCTCCTGCCATGGAATAGATAAGGGATATGGGATTTCCGAAAAGAATGGAAGATATCAGTATCCTGACAAAAAGCACTGTGACTGCTTCCCTTTTTCCGAAGCGTTTTAAGCAGTATAAAGTGATGATGTTAGAAAGACCGGGCTTTATTCCTGGTATGAAAAAAAGCGGCGGAAGCATGCTTTCAAATGCGTAGATGCCAAGTGAAAGCGCAGCAAGGAGCCCGAGTGTTACGGTTCTTTTTATTTTTTTACTGTTGTCAGTATGTCCAGGCATCTGTATCACTTTCGCTTTTTCTTTCAACTGTTATCATGAGTCTGTTGGGAAGACATGCTATCGGGATTCCGGGTGAATCGATCAAGCCTGCGTGGGTACAAAGACCTGTGGGACAATCTGAATCTGTGACGCACACCCCTTCATGTGATATCTTTATTATGTTATAGTGTCCCTCTGATGGGTGCCGGCCTTCCAGGATATATGCACTTTCTGAAGCTGTCGCCGGAATGACTGTTATATAGATATCCTCAGTGATGACGCTCGTGTCATATGTTCCAAGCAGAGTGCCGCCGGATGTGATTTTAACGATATTTCCGGAGCCTTTATCTTCGTGAAAAATAAGAACAAGACAGAGGACTGCAATGATAACAAGCATCGCAGCCATGATGATATGGGGCTTTTTAAGATTTTTGAAATAACCTGACATAATGGCATTTTATCACGTATGAGGAAAATGAAGAACAGGAATATGCGAAGCATAAGAATAAATGAAGTATAAAAAAATATAGTTCAGGAATAAATGAAACAATAGATATAAATGAAAAAAAATGAAGTAAACAATAGAAGATATGCAGGCTTTTTATTGCGGGAAGTAAGAGCGCTGATAATATTTTTTTCGTTCATTCTCCTTGCTTCATGTGCTGACATAAATCCGGAAACAAAGGGCGGACTTGTTATGGATACGGTCTTTACCGTTACCGTGTATGGAGATGAGAAATTGCCGGGAGAACTTCTGGAAGCCGCAGATCAGCTGGACAAAACAGTACTTTCCAGATTTAATGATAATTCGCTCGTCGTAAAGTATACGGAAGAAGTTTACGAAAGCAATGGCAGCGAAGTGTATGATTTTAACGGTAACAGGCAGACGGATGATGTGGACAGAAGACATGCTATGAGCGGATATTCTGCATCCGTAGCGGGCACGGAATATAACCTGTATGAACTGTTTTCTGCGTGTGAAGATATGAGAGAGAATTCCGCCGGAGCCTTTGATGTGCGTATTGGCGCGCTTTCTGATCTGTGGAATATAAAGGGGAATATGACTAAAGACGGGACTGCCCTGATACCTGCACAGGCACAGATAGTATCAGTGATCGAAGACAGGTCGGTGCTTGATCTTGGAAGCGTCGGAAAAGGAATATATCTCGATCTTGCATCAGACATTCTTGAAGGAAAGGACGTGACTGCAGCGATAATCAGTGCCGGCGGAAGCGTGCTTGTGTATGGTAAAAAACCGGACGGATCGGATTTTAAGGTTGCTGTAAGAAATCCTTTTTCGGAGTCTTCGCAGGATGCGTTTGGGACGATCATCTTATCTGGGACGCATTTTATCTCGACATCAGGAAGCTATGAAAGATATTTTGAATATGGCGGTGAGAGATATCATCATATAATCAACCCGCTCAGTGGCTATCCTGCTTGGACGAAAGAAGATATCGAAAACAGAAACGCAATACCTGCCCTGGCACTGTCAGGTCCTGCTCCGATTCCCGAACAAATCCCGGTTTCCGTAACAGTTATAAGTGACAGCGGTTTTTATTCCGATGCACTTTCTACTGCATGCTTTGTGCTTGGACCTGATATGGGGATTTCCCTTGCGGAAAAGTATTCATCGGAAGTTATTTATATCATGGATGATGGAACTGTCATTACATCTCATGGTATAATCTATGACAGCGGTAATAAGATATTTAAACTGAAATGACAGCTGCGCCGTCAGGTGCTTATGGCTAATGGAGTATATTGCATGACAGAAGAGATACTTAAGAAGATATATGATGCGACCCCGCCTGAGGAGGAGCTCGATGATATTGCGGATTTCTTCAAGGTGTTTGGTGATAATACAAGACTGAAGATAATGATCGCACTGCTTCAAAGTGAGTTATGTGTTCAGGATATTGCAGATGCACTTCAGATGACACAATCAGCTATATCACATCAGTTAAAGCTCTTAAAACAGCTTGATCTTGTAAAGACAAGACGTGCGGGAAAGACAATTTTTTATTCCCTCGCAGATGATCATATCTCAACGATACTGTCGATGGGTATCGATCATATAGAAGAGTAAAGCAAAAAGAGTAAAAACAGAAAGAAAAAAGAAGAATAAAAAAGGACGGTTCCGAAGCTTTCATTTTTGAAAACTCAGGCACCGTCCCTTATTTTGACGTAATTCAGATTTGCTACTGCACGGGATTATTTCTCTTTATTTTGTCATTTCAGCTTCGTTACTTTTCGGATTCTTTCTGTATATTTTCCAGTGCTGCTTCAAGTGCTGCATTGCAGGGAGAGTAGGATGTGCTTCCGGGGAATGTGTGATATAGGGAAGTCTCGTTCCAGTAATCCTTGAAATATACATATCCGTTTGTCATGGATATCGAATTGTAATTTCCGTTTGCAAGAACCGTCTTGCCGCTTCCGTCTGACAGCATGAATCCCAGATGTGCATTGTCACCTATGGTCTGGTAATAGATATATCCCTTGTAGACATTGAACAGCTCAACCTTTTCATCTGTAAGTATCTCAATGGTTTTATCTGAAAGAGAGTATCGTCTTAACTGATATCCTTCCGAAAGTGCCATGTAATAGACATATCCGTTATCGATTACCGGGTTCCAGATGTTTCCCTCAAGCACAAGTGATGTGGTACCGGTTTTGGTATTATATGCCATCAGATTGTGATTGCCCTCGGTGTTGTTATAGTAGATCTGGTCGCCGTACACGCATGCAGGATTTATTCCGAACTGCGCCAGGATTTCCATATTTTCACCGCTTGTATCCATTACAAGAAAATACGGTGCATTGTGATTGTTGTCTGCGGTGCCTTCCATGTAGATACGGTCGACGATCACCTGCGCTCTTACAACAACATCACGGCTCAGTGTATATCCTTTTGAACCGTCCGTGTGTGATCTGATGAAGGCATTAGGCACTCTGACACTTCCGAGTCCCGCGGCTCCCGAACTTCCGGACTGGAAATAGTAGATGTAGTCACCTGCAACATTTATGCTGGATGCCACTGCCGAAGAGATCTTTTTGCAGTCTGTTTCATCAACATTCATGGAATAAAGCGCACCGCCGTCATAGGGATTGGAAAAGTAAATCCTTCCCTCTGATTCACAGACGATGCCTCCGTTATTGATGTTGCCGGCGATATTGCCTACCGTTCCCTCGGGATTGGAAGGTATCTTTTCACCTCTCCGGAAAAAAACACCAACCACGACAAGGAATGCTGATATGGCAATTATTATCGCAACTGCAATGATGATCGCGGATTTATCGGTTTTCTTACTTTTTGCCGCCACTTACGTTAATCCTTTCATATTACGGGCACTGAACCCATATACAGATATTTTAACCTTGAAACCATGTTTTATCAAGGCTCAGAATGCCCTAAAAACGTTGTAAAAACCGCAGTTTCGGAGTAAAATATATTAGTTAAAATTTTGACTGTTTTAAGTGGTTGTCACAGGAGTTTTTTATGGATTTACTCGATATAAGAAGTCAGCTTGATGAATGCGATGCAGAAATAGTTAAGCTGTTCGAAAAAAGAATGGCTCTGGCTGAGGATGTAGCATCGGTTAAGCTCGAGTCAGGCAAGGCTGTTCTTGATAAGGAACGTGAGGCTGCAAAGCTTGCTAAGGTTGCTTCAATGACCTGCAATGAAATAAATGCCGAAGGAGTTAAGGAGGTATTCAAGCTCCTTATGAGTATAAGCCGCAAGCTTCAGTACAGGATGCTTGAGGAAAACGGAAGGCATATCAATATTCCCTTCATCCCTGTCGGTGACATAAGAAAGGGTTCTCCCAGAGTTGTTTTTCAGGGAGACGAGGGAGCATATTCACAGCTTGCGATGAAGAAGTATTTCGGAGATGACGTATCTTCAATCCATGTTCCTACATTCAGAAGCGCAATGACCGCAATCTCGGAAGGAAGTGCGGATTATGCGGTTCTTCCCATCGAAAATTCAACGGCAGGTATTGTCAGCGAGATTTACGATCTTCTTGCTGAGTATGAAAACTATATCATAGCCGAACAGGTTCTTCCCATCGAGCATTGCCTTATGGGGGTTAAGGGTGCGGATATCAGTGATATCAAAACCGTTTTTTCGCATCCACAGTCACTGATGCAGTCTTCACGATTTTTGGGAGAGCATGACTGGAAGCTTATCTCGATGCCGAATAACGCATTTGCAGCAAAGAAGGTAGCCGATGAAGGAGATAAGTCTCAGGCTGCCATAGCAAGTGAACTTGCTGCTGAAATCTATGGTCTGGACATCCTTGAAAAGGGAGTCAATTCCGCCGAAAACAATTCGACAAGATTCATAATCGTAACGGGACAGAAGGTATACAGAGAGGATGCGTGTAAGATCAGTATCTGCTTTGAAGTGCCTCATGAAAGCGGTGCACTTTACAACTGTCTCGGACATTTTATTTTTAACGGACTTAATGTTTCCAAGATCGAATCAAGACCTATTGAAGGCCGTACATGGGAATACAGATTCTTCCTTGATTTTGACGGCAACCTTTCGGATCCTTCCGTAAGATGTGCACTGACGGGACTCAGGGAAGAAGCAAGATATTTAAGAGTGCTTGGAAACTATTAACTTTCGCCTTTTGCGGAGGGAACGCATGGTACATACATTTGCTGCCATAGATGTGGGAAGCTTCGAACTGACCATGAAGATATTTGAATACGGCGGGAAGAAGCAGATGAAAGAGATCGACTGCCTTGTTACCGGTCTTTCCCTTGGTGCGGATACTTATGCAACGGGCAAGATCTCCAAGGAGAAGGTTGAAGAACTCTGTCATGTTCTGTCACACTTTGCCTCCGTAATGCGTTCGTACAAGGTTGAAAGCTACAAAGCTTATGGAACAAGTGCGATAAGGGAAACTGAAAATTCCGGCATCCTGCTCGATCTTATTGAGACAAGGACCGGCATACATATCGATACACTTTCGAATTCAGAGCAGAGATTCCTCGATTACAAATCCATAGCCGGTGCGGGTAAGGATTTTTATACAGCGATACAGGACAGCGCCGCAATCCTTGACATCGGAGGAGGAAGCATACAGATCTCGCTTTTCGACGAGGATTCGCTTGTAAGTACCCAGAATCTCAGACTCGGTGTTCTGAGGATAAGGGAGAGGGTCGAGAGTCTTGGGGCTGATCCTTACAGAATGAGACTTCTCGAAGAAGAGCTTATTGATGCACAGCTCCTTACCTACAAGAAATTATTCCTTTCCGGCACGGTGAGAAATCTGATAGTTATGGATGATTACATCAGCGGATGCGTCGGGAAAAGAGCAAAGGAGCTCGGACAGGATTTCCTTTCCGGGAAGGATTATATTAAGCTTCTTGAAGATCTGTCCACGAGAGGAACATATGAGACTGCCAGAATGGTGGGGGTTCCCGAAGAGAAGGTTCCGCTTATCAGGATATCGGGACTTCTTGTTAAAAGCCTGTGCAGCATTTTAAAGTCCGAGAAAATATATGCTCCGGGAGTTACGCTTTCTGACGGTATCGCTTATGAATTTGCAGAAGAGCATGGGATCATAAAGCCCGAGCATGATTTTGAAAAGGACATAACAGCATGTGCACTGAATATTTCCAGAAGATATAACGGATCACGTTCAAGAGCAGAGACGTTAAGGCAGATTTCCGGAACCATATTTGATTCCATGAAAAAAGTCAGCGGGCTTAAGAAAAGAGACAGGTTATATCTGGATATCGCCTCGATCCTTCATGACTGCGGAAAATATATCGCGATGACGGATATCGGCGAAAGATCATATGACATCATAATGGCAACCGAGATAATCGGTCTGTCACATCACGAAAGAGAGATAGTTGCAAACATCGTCAGATTCAATCATTCCGAATTTGTTTATTCGGGAAGCGAAGAAGATAACGGCGGAACTCTTGGCAGGGACGGATATATAAAAGTTGCCAAGCTCACTGCGATATTAAGACTTGCAAACAGTCTCGACAGAAGCCATAAGCAAAAGCTTAAGGAAGTCAGGGCGACGCTTTCAGGCAGTGAACTTCAGCTTAGTGTAAGCACGCCGCAGGGATTTTTGCTGGAGGAAGCATTTTTCCCGGAAGCGTCTGACTTTTTCGAAGAGATATATTCGATAAGACCGGTGATAATCAGAAAATGATAAAAGCAGGGAAGGTTCCGGGAGGAACTTAAAATGCCATCTAAGAAAATAAAAAATTTCAGAGATCCGCAGTATTATACAAACCGCGAGCTCAGCTGGGTTGAGTTTGACAGAAGGATCTTATCCGAAGCAAGGGATAAGCAGACGCCGCTTTTTGAGAGGCTTAAGTTCCTTGCCATAGTTTCATCTAATCTGGATGAGTTTGTAATGGTAAGAGTCGGATCGCTCCTTGATATGCAGCAGGCCGGTTTTGACAGACCTGACATTGCGGGGATGACTCCGTCTGAGCAGCTTGAAGCTATAAGTGAAAGCGTACATGCTCTTTGTTACGATCAGTATAAGGCACTCAGGACTGAGATTCTTCCCGAACTTAAAGCAAACGGTCTTGAACTTGTAAAAAGTCATGAGGATATGACGGCAGCCGAATGCAAATTTGCAGATGAGTATTTCCGTACGCTCGTCTATCCCGTTCTTACTCCCATGGCCGTGGATTCATCAAGACCTTTCCCTCTGATTCTGAACAAGTCTCTGAATATAGGAGCAATGGTCCGGAAAAAGGACGGCGGAAAGGATCTTGAATTTGCAACCGTGCAGGTGCCTTCCGTTCTTCCCAGAGTACTTGCCCTTCCGGGCAGCGGAAGTGTAAAGAGGATAATCCTTCTCGAAGAGATAATCGAGAGGAATATGAAATCCCTGTTCCTGAATTATGATATCGTCTGCGCACATCCTTACAGGATCACGAGAAACGGCGATATGAACATAGATGAAGATGATGCAGAGGATCTGCTCAAGGAAATTGAAAGATCCGTAAAGGCGCGTCAGCGCGGAGAGGTCATAAGACTTGAGATAGAAAACAGAGCTGACAAGAAGCTGGTTTCTTTTCTGAAAAGGGAACTGAATATCGACGAAAAAGAACTGTTCATGATAGACGGCCCCCTGGATCTTACGGCTTTCTTTAAGATCAGCTCCATGCCCGGTTTTGACAGATTCAGAAATCCTGCTTTTGAACCTGCACAGGTTCCGGAACTTCCCGCAGGATGCGATATTTTTTCACAGATCAGAAAGGGAGACATACTTCTTTTCCATCCGTACCAGACATTTGAGCCCGTTGTCGATTTTGTCAGAAAAGCGGCATCAGATCCGGATGTACTTGCGATAAAGCAGACTCTCTACAGGGTCAGCGGTAATTCGCCCATAATCGCAGCGCTTGCACAGGCAGCCGAAAACGGAAAACAGGTAACGGTTCTTGTAGAGCTTAAGGCGCGTTTTGACGAAGAGCACAACATCGTATGGGCGAGGATGCTTGAAAAGGCGGGATGCCACGTTATCTACGGACTGGTCGGACTTAAGACACATTCGAAGATCACACTTGTCGTGAGAAAAGAAAACGAGGGCATCAGAAGATATGTGCATCTTGGAACAGGTAACTATAACGATGCCACGGCAAGGATATATACGGATATAGGACTTCTTACATGCAAGGAGCAGATAGGTGAAGACGCAACCGCTGTCTTCAATATGCTCAGCGGTTATTCCGAACCTAAGGCATGGAACTCACTGGTCGTTGCACCACTGTGGCTCAAGGACAGATTCCTGTATCTGATAAACAGGGAAGCCGATATCGCCCGCAGCGGAAAAGAAGGAAGGATCGTTGCGAAGATGAACTCCCTTTCAGATCCGGATATCATCGAGGCTCTGTACAGCGCGTCGGCAGCAGGCGTTAAGATCCAGCTTATTGTAAGAGGAATATGCTGTCTCAAGACAGGAATAAAGGGCGTCAGCGAAAATATCAGCGTAAGATCCATCACCGGTAATTTCCTGGAGCATGCTAGGATATTCTGGTTCAAGAATGATGAAAACTCCGAAGTTTACTGCGGAAGTGCCGACTGGATGCCAAGAAACCTCGACAGGAGAGTTGAGATAGTGTTCCCCGTTACCGACGAGGCACTTAAGGCAAGGCTGTGGCACATACTTGACACGGAGCTTAAGGATAACAGAAGGGCCAATGTTCTGAGGCCTCTTGGATGCGAATATGTGAAGGAAGGACTTCGCCAGAAAAAGGCAGTCGATTCACAGCTCATCGCTCTTAAGGAAGCTGCGGATGCCGCCAAAAAAGCAGCACCCAGGAAAACCTCCGAAAGCCGTGTGTTCGTGCCTAAGACCAAGCCCGCCAAATAGTTAATAAAATCTTAATGTTACCTGGCACCATTAATTTTTCTTAATGTTACCAGGCACCCATCAGGGGAAGGTACTGTAAGGGAAGATATGAGAATTGTACTTGCATCGGCATCTCCGAGAAGAAGGGAGATACTCGATCAGATCGGAATTAAATATGATGTGTGCGTCAGCGATGCGGATGAGAATACGATAGAGCGTGATCCGAAAAAGCTGGTGATGATGCTTTCTGAAAGAAAGGCGATGTCCGTGCTAAAAAAGCTCGAGAGCGGAAAGTCAGGGGTATGCGATGAACCGGAAAAAGAGACATTCTGCGTTATCGGCTGCGATACGATAGTTTATCAGGAAAACGGAAGCGGGATCCTCGGAAAGCCCCACACTGATGCTGAAGCCTTTGAGATGCTCTCATCGCTTCAGGGCGGCGTACATGAGGTATATTCCGGAGTGACTATACTTGTCAGTGGGCTTAAGACTCCCGTAAAGAGACAGTTCTGGGAGCGCACTGCGGTTCATTTTTCCGAGATGAGCGATGAGGAGATACTCGAATATATTAAGACGGGTGATCCCATGGATAAAGCCGGAGCATACGGAATACAGGGCTTTTGCGCAAGGTATATAGAGGGAATAGAGGGAGACTATCTGAATGTGGTCGGACTTCCCGCATCCCATCTGTATAAAGAGTTAAGATCACTCGGGATGGTGTGAGATGGAGATTTATTTTGCACCGATGGAAGGCATGACCCCTTCACTTCTGAGGAACCTGCATAATGAGTTTTTCGGTGGATGCGACAAGTACTTTACGCCATTTATCTCGACAAACGAGAACTACCTTCTGAACCATAAGGAACTAAGAGACGTCGATCCGGAAAACAATAAAAACCTGACACTGGTACCTCAGATAATAAGCAACTCCGCCCATCAGAGCGCCGAGTATCTCTATATGATCCATGAAAAGTACGGATATAAAGAGGTCAATATAAATATGGGCTGTCCTTCCGGATGCGTCGTGTCCAAGGCCAAGGGCTCGGGAATGCTCAGAGACCCGGACTTCCTTGAAGATTACATGACCGATCTGGAAAAAGAGATAAAGGAGATACGTCCCGAAGGAACTTTTCTTCCGGATATTTCGATCAAGACAAGGATCGGATATTATTCCGAGAATGAACATAAAAGGCTCACGGAGATTTTCCTTGCCCATCCCGTAAAACAGATCATAATCCATCCAAGATCCAGAACCCAGATGTATCAGGGAAAGGTTTGCATGGATGAGTTCAGATATATGTATGAAGCCTTTACGGATGCGGGAATAGGAGTTGTATATAACGGAGATATCCTGACAAAAGAAGACTACATGCGCATTGCGGAAGAGTTTCCGAAGCTTGAAGGCGTGATGATAGGAAGAGGCCTTCTCAGGGATCCTTCACTTGCAAGGTATATAAAGGGCGGAAAGCAGGCAGATAACGAAGAGTATCTGAAATACATGGAAGCCGTGCTTGACGGATATTCGGAAAAGATCCCTTCGGAAAAAAATGTCCTTGCCAAGATAAAGGATCTTTGGAATTTTGCAAAGCCTGCCTTTTCGGAAAATGAAAAAGGATATAAGGATATGTGTAAAGCAGATTCCGTTGAAAGCTTCCGTGTATGCATGAGACAGTACGTTCGAAACAGCAGATTGTTCTGAAAAACATGACTTAACAGACGAAACATACGAAATTGGAATAGGGGGTATGGATATGTATGATGACAAGGTTCTCGATGTTTTCCTGAGGGATCAGAAGAAGCTCTTTGATGAGCCTGTTGCATCTACAAAAGAAGAGGCAAGGGATTTCCTTGAAGAACTCATGGCGGTTGTTGTTGACTCTGCCGATGAGGTTAGGGAATATTTTGAGGAAGAAGGCGTTGATTTTGATGCGCCTGAGATAGAAGACATATTAAAGGCTGATGAGGTTTTTGAGATAGACGACGGAAGATACCTCATAGTGGAAGGATAAGATTTTGGATAGACAGATAAGATGGGACAGATTGGATAATACGGGGTATCTTTTTCCCTCGATAGCAGGGGAAAACATGACAAGTACCTACAGGATATCCATCATCCTTAACGAGGAAATAGATAAGGCACTTTTGCAGGAGGCACTTGATATCCTGCTGCCTAAGATAGACCTGTTCAACGTAAGACTCAGAAAGGGATTCTTCTGGTACTACTTTGAGGAAAACGGAAAGCCGGCTCCGAGGGTTGTGGAAGAAACATTTCCCTGCAGGTTCATAAGGGCAAACAGGAATCATTCCTATCTGTTCAGAGTCACGTATTACGGAAAAAGGATCAATCTGGAAGTTTTCCATGCTCTTACGGACGGAATGGGCGGTATCAATTTCATAAGAGAGCTCGCATATCAGTATCTGAGACTTGCCCATCCGGATGAACTTAAGGGAGACGGTCTCTGTGCGGATACATCCCTGAATAAAGAGGACAGCTTTGTAAGAAACTATAAGAAGGCTAAGCCCAAGGGATTTGTTGCAAAGAAGGCATTCCTGATAAAGGGAAAACATCTTCCTGACGGAAAACTGGGACTTATGCATCTGACCATGTCCGTACAGGAACTTAAGAAGGTAACACATGCCAGGGAAGTGTCGATCAACGAGTACATGGTGGCACTTACCGCATATTCGATCTATCGAAACGGATTCAGGGGAAGATCAAAGGATCATCCGATAAGGGTTGCGGTGCCTGTAAACCTGAGACCCTTCTATGATTCATATACGACCAAGAATTTCTTCGTTGTGGTTTCTGCGGAAATATGTGACAGGGAAGAGGAATATACCTTTGACGAGATCCTGCAGGCGGTAAAGAAGACCCTGAGGGAGCAGATCAATAAGGAGCATCTTGAGGACCTGTTCAGTTACTCTGTATCCAACCAGATGAATCCGTTCCTGAAGGCCATCCCTCTGGGAATAAAGAACATGGCGATCAAGTTCGTATATACAAAGTCTGCTACGGCAAACACTACAACTGTTACCAATGTAGGTAATATCAAGATACTTGATGAATACAGAAAGTTTATAAAGGGATTCACAGCCAATATTGCAATGAGCATAGGCCAGAATATAAAGGGTACGATCCTTTCCTACGGTGACGATTTCGTATATACCTTCTCAACATCTCTTGAGGATACTTCCATCGAGAGAACATTTGTAAAACAGCTTGCCGCAGACGGAGTAAGGGTGAGCGTTACAACTAACGGAGTGTTTTATGGCTGAGTGTAAAAAATGCGGTGTGCATATAACCGATGATACGGACAGATGTCCATTTTGCAGATGCGTTCTTGAGGACGACGGGATTAAGGGTGAAAACGTCTATCCCAATACTGAGGAAACTGTAAAGTTCTGGAGGATCTTCAGGAAGATAGTACTGTTCATTTCCCTCTGCGCAGTAGGCGGAATGATCATTGCCCAGTATATGGGTGCGGACATCTTCAACTGGATAGTTGTGGTGGGACTGATACTTCTCTATGTGAATGTAAGTCTCTATATGAGCATTACCGGTAAGATAGGGTATATGTTCAAGACGCTGTTTCTTACGATTCTGGCACTGCTTATCCTGATAGGCATTGATTATTTTACGGGATATAAAAGATGGTCGCTTGACTACACGCTTCCGTCGGGAATCATATTCCTGAATGCGGTATGTATCCTGCTCATGATAATCAACAGACGAAACTGGCAGAGCTATATTAGCTTTCAGCTCTTTAATATCTTCTGGAGCATAGTCATAGCATTGCTGCTCAAGTTCGATATCATCAGGCAGCCGGTACTTGTTGTCATCGCTATTACTTTTTCATTCGTTACTTTTACGGGAACGCTGATTTTCGGAGGAAGACGTGCTTCCGACGAGCTTAAGAGGAGATTCTTTATCTGATGGCTATCATTAAGCTTCCATGGATAAAAAAATATGAACTGCTTGGCGAAGCTGAAGAGAATGAAACCCTGTATACAGAGGCGGCGTATTCAGCTGATGAAGTCCAAAATGAGGACGAAGGCTCTGAGGAAAACATTGAAGCCGAAGCCGGTGAAGCTGAGCAGCAGCACGAGGCAGCAGGCGTATCATCAAGGGGAAAAGTCGTTTCGAGAATGATCTCTTATATTTCGAATGAGTCACTCATGGGAAAGAGCCTTAAGACAGGTGAACTCAGAAAGAAGATGCAGGAACCTGCATGGACTGTTCCGGCACCGTTTAACATGACGAGCTTTGATCTTGAGAATTTCTCGATGAAGATGCTTTCGTCAAAAGAAAACCCTGATCTAGACCATGTCATCCTTCAGCTCCATGGTGGCGGATATATGGGATCGATCAGAAATGCATATTATGTCTTTGCAGGTCTCTACAACGAGATCAGCCATGGCATGAATGTCCTTAGCCCCGATTACAGAGTTGCTCCCGAAAATCCCTATCCTGCAGCTCTTGAGGATGCATATGCCTCATATGAATGGCTCCTTGGTCATGGCTATAAGGCTGAGAATATCATCCTTGCAGGTGACAGTGCGGGCGGCGGACTGTGCCTGGCTCTCTGCATGTATCTGAGAGATAAGGGTATGGAGCTTCCCATGGGAATAATCGCAATGAGCCCGTGGACGGATCTTACAGCTTCCGGCGAATCCTACGAGGCCAATTTTGAAAAGGATCCTCTTTACGGTAATACCAGGGAAAGCCTTATCTTCGTAAATGCATATCCCGGGGATCATGATAAGACCGATCCTTATATTTCACCGGTGTTCGGAAGCTTTAAGGATTTTCCTCCGATGCTCATACAGGTCGGATCAAATGAGATGCTTTTGTCGGACTCAGAAAGAGTTGCTGAAAAGGCGCGCGCCGAGGGCGTAAAAGTAAGACTTCATGTATATGAAGGAATGTTTCATGATTTTCAGATGGCATATACCGCCATACCCGAATCCAAGAAGGCATGGGCGGAAGCCGGAAGGTTTATCGATATACTGCTGAACCTTAACTGAGGCCAAATTTCAGGTGCTTTGCATTCTGTTGATATATTGTCTTAATGTCGATATACTTTATATAGAACCTGTATTTACAGCGCTGTACCCTGAAGATCTTCCTGCATGAGATTTTCTTTTTCCGACAGGAAAGTCCGGGAGAAAGGAGCATTTATGAGATGCAAAAGAGTACCTCTTGAAGCTGAAGTTCAGAAGTATGAGATCGGAAAAGGCCTTGAAGACGGCTTTGAACTGCTCAGTGATGTTATCACCAAGGAGTGGTTTGTGACAGCCAAGCTCATCCAGATAACCCGTGAAGACGGTTCTATTGTATGTCCTTATATCTCTCACAGAAGGGGGAAAACTTTTATAGGCGTTGGAGATTACATCATCATTGATGATGACGGAACCAAGCATGTATGCGGTGAAGACAAGATCTTCCAGCGTTACGAGGAAGTTAAATAAGCCTTGAAAAATCCTGTTCATGTGATAGCACGTTTTATATATCATCTTCTTGTTCTGTTTGTGCTCCTTCTTTGCACAAACTCTGTATTACTGTTATCTTCTGCAGGGAAGGATACCCTTCTGATGCTGGTCTGCATGATCGCCACATTCTTTTTCTGGATATGGCCTGCCGTTTACGGAAAGGATATTCTTGACGGAAGGATGAGACAGCTCTGGTACGGAAATGTGCAGCTTCGTATCTTCCTTGAAGCACTTGTGATCACGATTGCCGGGACGGTATATAAACTGTTTTTTGCTGAAGATAAGCTCAAAATAGCCGGCATTGTATCCCACGTCATAATCGCGATAGTCTTTCTTTCCATCACTTTCTGGGTCGGAATAATCCGTGTTTATCTGACGAGTATCCAGCTTGGTATCAAGATGCGCGTGCTTGGCGTGATATTCGGAATGATCTTCCCGATAAACCTGATCATCTTATGCATGATGCTTAAGGAAACGTCCGAGGAGATACGCTTCGAAAACGAAAAGGCAATACTCAACGAAAAGCGTAAGGCCGATAAAATCTGCGCGACTAAGTATCCGGTCCTTCTTTTACACGGAGTGTTCTTCAGGGATTTCAAATACTTTGATTACTGGGGACGGGTTCCCAAGGAACTTATCATTAACGGATGCAGGATCTTCTATGGTGAACAGCAGTCTGCCGCAACGGTTGAATCCTGCGGAAAAGAAGTCGCGCGTAAGATCGAGGAGATCGTCAGGACCACAGGTTCACAGAAGGTCAATATCATCGCTCACTCTAAGGGCGGACTTGATGCAAGAAGCGCTATGAGTGATCCGGAGATAGCTAAGCATGTAGCATCTCTTACCACAATCAATACACCTCACAGAGGATGTGAATTTGCAGAATATCTTCTGACAAAGTCTCCGGAAAAGCTTCGTAACAAAGTGGCTGAAGCGTATAACAGGACTCTTGCAAAGCTTGGCGACTATGCCCCTGATTTTCTTTCTGCATGTCAGAATCTTACAAGGTCGTTCTGCGCAGAATTTAATGAGAGAGTTAAGGATCCCGAGGGAGTATATATTCAGAGCTACGGTTCCATTATGAAAAACCACCGCGGCGGACAGTTCCCATTAAATCTCACACATGGTTTTGTCGGGATCTTCGACGGAAATAACGACGGACTTGTCGGAGAAAAGTCATTCCCCTGGGGATCGGATTTTCATCTTATGACCGTTCCCGGAAAAAGAGGCATATCGCACGGTGATGTTATCGACCTTAACAGGGAGAACATCCCCGGATACGATGTCAGGGAATTTTATGTACAGCTTGTAGCTGATCTTAAGAAAAAGGGATTCTGACCTCTGACGGTCGGATGGATTTGAAAAATGAACAGTTCTAATGTATTGCATATGCCTTTAAAGGGAGGCATTGATCTTGATAAAACAGAACAGTCCGGACAGTGCTTCAGATGGAGGTTTATCGAGCCCGGAGTCTATGAGATACCTGCTTACGGAAGACTTATCCGCGTCAGGGAAAACTGGGTCGGTCTCGATGTGGAGATACTCAGCGAAACAAAGGATGATGACGGTTTCTTATGGAATTCCTATTTTGATGCGAAACTCGATTATGAGAAGATCCGCAAGATGCCGGATAAGACAGATAAGTATCTGTGCAATGCCGCAAAAGCAGGCAAGGGCATAAGGATCATCAACCAGGATCCTTTCGAGACACTGATAACCTTCATAATTTCCCAGAGAAAGAGCATACCTGCGATCAAGACGAGCGTTGAGAAGATATGTGAGGCTGTCGGAAGAAAGATACCGGGAACTGATGTATATGATTTCCCGACACCGGGAGAACTGCTTAAGCTTGATGCAGATACACTTGCCGAATGCGGACTCGGATACAGGGCACCATACATTCATGCGACGGCAGAGGCTTTTGCCCATGGTGATATGAGCATCGCGGCACTGTCTGAAATGAATGACGAAGATCTGATCAATACTCTTATGACTCTTAAGGGAGTCGGTATCAAAATAGCAAATTGTACGGCGCTGTTCGGATTCCACAGGCTTGACCTTTTCCCTATAGACGTATGGATCCAGCGGGCACTTGATGCATTTTATGACGGGGTATTTCCGCTCGAGAAGTATCATCCTTATAATGGCATCATGCAGCAGTATATGTTTGCTGACAGACATGAGCTTTAAACTGTATACGGCGCTCCCTTTTTGGGGGCGTCTTTTTTGGCCGAAGCGTGCATTTTTTATTCAAATTGCCCATATTTATATTCTGAAAATTTACTATGTTTTGTGACATATTCTGATATAATTATACAAGTGGGGTCATTAAACAGTCAGGTTTTGAACCGGGTGTTTTAAAGCCTCAAAAAATAAAGTAACTAGCAGAAAGGGAACGAAAATGAGTAAAATCAAGAAAAGAAATGTCATTGTCGGACAGTCCGGAGGCCCTACCGCAGCCATCAATTCCTCTCTTGCAGGTGTATTTCGTACCGCTAAGGACAGAGGATATGCCAAAGTTTATGGTATGATCCACGGTATTCAGGGATTTATGGAGGGAAGATATGTAGATCTTTCCGAGCATATCCAGACCGGTCTTGATGCAGAGCTCCTTAAGAGAACTCCTTCTGCATATCTCGGCTCCTGCCGTTATAAGCTTCCCAATATCAATGAGGACAAAGAGCTCTATGAGAAGATCTTCAAGATGCTCGATGAACTCGAGATCGACTGCTTCATCTACATCGGTGGTAACGATTCAATGGATACCATCAAGAAGCTTTCAGATTATGCTATCATTTCCGGTTCTGAGATCCGTTTCGTAGGATGCCCCAAGACCATTGATAATGACCTTGCTCTTACCGACCATACTCCCGGATACGGCTCAGCTGCGAAGTATATCGGTACTTCCGTAAAAGAGATCATCCGTGACGGATGGAGCCTTGAGACTGCACATGGTCAGGTTGTCATCGTTGAGATCATGGGACGTAATGCAGGATGGCTTACCGGCGCTTCAGTTCTTGCAAAGAGTGAGGACTGCGACGGACCTGATGCAATCTATCTTCCTGAGATTCCTTTCGATGTTAATGCTTTTGTTGATAAGTGTAAGGAACTTCTTAAGACCAAGGCATCCATCGTTATGTGCGTATCCGAAGGTATCCGTACCGCTGAAGGAAAGTATGTAAGCGAGATGACCGAAGGTGTTGAGTATGTCGATGCATTCGGACACAAGCAGCTCACCGGAACAGCTACCTATCTTTCAACTGTAGTTGCAAAGGAGATCGGATGTAAGACCAGAGCCATCGAGCTTTCAACTCTTCAGAGAGCAGCTTCACACTGTGCATCAAGAATCGATATTCTCGAAGCATACGAGGTAGGCGGTGCTGCAATGAAGGCTGCTGACGAAGGCGATTCAGGTAAGATGGTTGTCTTCAAGAGACTTTCCGATGATCCTTATCAGGCCGGTACCGAGGTTAAGGATGTTCACAAGATCGCTAACGATGAAAGACTCGTTCCCAGAGAGTGGATCACCAAGGATGGAACTTATGTTACTTCTGAGTTCGTAACATATGTAAGACCTCTTATCCAGGGCGATGTTGCACCTATCATGGTTGATGGTATTCCCAGACACCTTTACGTCAAGGGATTCCAGGAACTCCTGTAATCTTCACGCTATAACTTCTCCAAGGACCTCTGCTGATGCAGAGGTCCTTTTCTGTCCCCTCGTTCGCCCTTGCAAAATTATATAAAGTAAAGTTATAATCTTATAGTTTGTGGCTATTGTTTTGTTTTATATGGAGAAAGAATATGATCTCAGCTGTAAATGTAACCTACAGAGTAGGTAAGAAGGCTCTGTTTGAAGATGTCAACATCAAGTTCACGGAAGGAAACTGCTACGGTCTTATCGGCGCAAACGGAGCAGGAAAATCAACATTCCTGAAGATCCTGTCAGGTGAACTGGACACTACCAAGGGTGAGATAGTTATTACACCGGGTGAGCGTCTGTCAGTTCTTGAGCAGGACCACTTCAAGTATGATGAGTATTCGGTAATGGATACCGTTATCATGGGTAATAAGCGCCTTTATGACATCATGAAGGAGAAGGATGCCATCTATATGAAGGAAGATTTCTCAGATGAGGATGGAATCAGGGCAGGTGAGCTTGAGGCGGAGTTTGCCGAGATGGACGGATATGAGGCAGAATCCAATGCGGCAATGCTTCTTAACGGTCTTGGAATTCCTACCGAGGATCACTATATGACCATGGCCGATCTTGACGGTTCTAAGAAGGTCAAGGTTCTGCTTGCAAAAGCACTTTTCGGTAATCCCGATATTCTGCTTCTCGACGAGCCTACCAACCACCTAGATCTTGAAGCTATCGGATGGCTTGAAGAGTTCCTTATTGATTTCAACAACACGGTTATCGTCGTATCCCACGACAGATATTTCCTGAATAAGGTCTGCACACAGATTGCAGATATCGATTATGGCAAGATCCAGCTCTATGCAGGTAACTACGATTTCTGGTATGAGTCCAGCCAGCTGATGATCCGCCAGATGAAGGAAGCTAACAAGAAGAAGGAAGAGAAGATCAAGGAGTTACAGGAATTCATTTCCAGATTCTCGGCAAATGCTTCCAAGTCCAAGCAGGCTACATCAAGAAAGAGAGCACTTGAGAAGATCGAGCTCGATACGATCAAGCCTTCATCAAGAAAGTATCCTTATATCGATTTCAGACCCGAAAGAGAGATCGGTAACGAAGTACTTTCCGTTGAAAATATCTGCTACTCCGAAAACGGAGAAAAGCTCCTTGATAATGTTTCGTTTATCATGGGACATGATGACAAGATCGCATTCGTAGGCGGATGTGAGAAGGCTAAGACTGCGCTTTTCAGGATCCTTACAGGTGATCTTGAGCCTGACAGCGGTTCATTCAAGTGGGGTGTTACAACTTCACAGGCATATTTCCCCAGGGATTATACGAGGGAATTCGATAATGACCTTACCATCACCGAGTGGCTTACCGGATATTCTGCAGTCAAGGATGCTACCTATGTCAGAGGTTTCCTTGGAAGAATGCTTTTCCCCGGTGAGGATGGTGTCAAGAAGGTCAAGGTTCTTTCCGGAGGTGAGAAGGTAAGATGTCTTCTTTCCAAGATGATGATAAGTGCGGCTAACTGTCTTGTATTTGACGAGCCGACAAACCATCTTGATATGGAGTCCATCACTGCACTCAATACCGGTATGGTAAAGTTCCCCGGAGTCATTCTTTTCTCCTGCAGGGACCATCAGCTTACTGAGACCACGGCGAACAGGATAATCGAGATTCTTCCCGATGGAAGCATCATTGACAAGATCACTACTTATGATGAGTATCTTGCTCAGGATGAGAATGCAAGAAAGAGAACCGTATTTACCGCTAACAAGGAAGACGACGAAGATTGATAGACCTTCATTCCCATACAAATAAATCGGATGGAACTCTCGAGCCTTCGGAGCTTGTTGATCTGGCAGCAGAAAAAGGGATTACCTATCTTGCGGTGACAGATCATGATACGGTTGCGGGTATTGAAGAGGCGATAGGAAGAGCTGCAATGATAAATGCAGATGCTTCCTCGTCTTTACGTGCGCCTGTTATCATTCCCGGAATAGAGTTTTCGACGGACTGGGGCGGAAGAGATGTTCACGTCGTCGGACTTGATATAGATCATCATAATGAAGAGTTTGTGGGAAAACTTCAGAGCTTCCTTGATTCACGTGAAGGAAGAAACCGCAAGATGGCGGAAAATCTGAAGAAGATGGGAATCGGCATCTCTTTTGACGGACTTATGAAGATGTTCCCCGACTGTGTTCTTACAAGGGCTCATTTCGCAAAGTATCTGTATGAATACGGATATGTAAGGAGCGTTCACGAGGCGTTTGAGAGGTATCTTGGTCCCGATTCACCTGCATATGTCCCGAGGGAAAAGATCACACCCGTGCAGGCTGTTAAGATGACTCTTTCAGCAGGCGGAATCCCGGTTCTTGCACATCCTCTGATATACAGATTCGGAGATGATAAGCTTCGGGAGCTTATTGCTGAAATGAAGGAAGTGGGACTTGTCGGCATTGAGGCTATGTACAGCACGCATTCAGCCGAGGATGTCGAATATGTTAAGAAACTTGCTTCGGAAACCGGTCTTAAGATCTCGGGAGGAAGCGATTATCACGGAAACAACAAGCCCGGAATAGAACTTGGTACGGGCTGCGGTGATATGAACATTCCCGAACAGGTATGGTTTGATCTTTCTTCGAGAGGATAATCTTTTGGAAACGGGCGATCAGAACGAAAATAAGACAGGTTATGACTTTTCGGATTTTCTTGAGGATGAGATAAAGGATGCCTCTTTTAAGGTATCCATCTATCCTCATCGCGTACTTCCCCATCTGTTCATGATCGCATTCCCCATAATATTTTATATAATGTTCATCAGTTTCTTCAGAGTACTGGACGCAACAGGACTTGAATCGTATACCACGATGTTTCAGGGAGTTCTTGTTCTGGTATTTCTGATGGGGCTGTATTTTTTTATGCTCAACTGCGGAAAAGAAGTAGTGGTTTCCGGACATGGAATAGTGCTCAGAAGATTTTTTATCATGTACGAATCACTGAATGTTTCTGAGGTTGAAAGATGTGAGGTGATCACCGGACTTGTGACAGGCGGTAAGATCCATGAGAATTACTCCAAGCTTGTGATCTGTTACGGAGACGGAAGAAAGTTCTATATGGAGGACAATCTTTTCAAGGGATGGCAGAGGCTGGTCCGTTATATGGAGATGAACGGGAAGGTTGTCAGGATTGACGGAAGGAAGCCTTTTTGGAAATTCATGGATTAGTTGGTAGACATAAAATATTTTTCACTAAAAAGTTTTAAAAGATGGAAAAGCGCAGTATTCGGCATGTAAGGACTTTCAGAAAAAAATATCGGGAAAATTGTTAAATTTTTGATGAACTTTTAAATTTATTTTGCTATAATACATAGGCTATCCATCTTTAGATTATTTTGAATAAGGTTTTTGATCTTTTGAAAGACCGTATTCATTTAATTTATAAGAGTAGAAGTTGATGTTAGAAGAGAAAGGAAAAGAAGAACATGAGTAAGAAATGGGTCTATCTGTTCACAGAGGGTAACGCTAACATGCGTGAACTCCTCGGAGGTAAGGGAGCTAACCTTGCTGAGATGTCAAACATTAAGCTTGACGGATCAGGCGAGTCTTTCCCCGTTCCTCAGGGCTTTACCATCACCACCGAAGCCTGCACACAGTACTATGAGGATGGTCGTGAGATCAATGATGAGATCATGGGCCAGATCGAAGAGTACATCGTTAAGCTTGAGGGAATCACCGGCAAGAAGTTCGGTGACAAGGAGAATCCCCTCCTCGTTTCCGTTCGTTCCGGCGCCAGAGCTTCCATGCCCGGTATGATGGACACCATCCTTAACCTCGGCCTCAATGAGGACGTTGTTAACACCATCGCTACCAAGTCAGGAAATCCCCGTTGGGCTTGGGACTGCTACAGAAGATTCATTCAGATGTATTCCGACGTTGTTATGGAAGTCGGCAAGAAGTATTTCGAAGAGCTCATCGACAAGATGAAGAACGAGAAGGGTGTTACCCAGGACGTTGAGCTCGATGCTGACGATCTTAAGTCTCTTGCAAATCAGTTCAAGGCTGAGTACAAGGCTAAGATCGGCAAGGATTTCCCCACCGATCCCAAGGAGCAGCTCTATGGAGCAATTAAGGCTGTATTCCGTTCATGGGATAATCCTCGTGCTAACGTATACCGCCGTGACAATGATATCCCTTATTCATGGGGTACCGCTGTAAACGTTCAGTCCATGGCATTCGGTAACATGGGCGATGATTGCGGAACCGGTGTTGCATTCACCAGAGATCCTGCTACCGGCGCTAAGGGTCTCTTCGGTGAGTTCCTTACCAACGCACAGGGCGAGGACGTTGTTGCAGGTGTAAGAACACCTATGCACATCTCCGAGATGGAAGAGAAGTTCCCCGAGGCATTCGCACAGTTCAAGGACGTATGCGCTACCCTCGAGAAGCACTACAGAGACATGCAGGATATGGAGTTCACCGTTGAGCACGGCAAGCTCTATATGCTTCAGACCAGAAACGGAAAGAGAACCGCTCAGGCTGCTCTCAAGATCGCTTGTGACCTCGTTGATGAGGGAATGAGAACCGAGCAGGAAGCTGTTGCAATGATCGATCCCCGTAACCTTGATACCCTTCTTCATCCTCAGTTCGATGCTAAGGCTCTTAAGGCTGCTACCCCTCTCGGAAAGGGTATGGGAGCATCTCCCGGAGCTGCTGCAGGTAAGGTTGTATTCAATGCAGACGATGCAGTTGAATGGGCAGATGAGAGAGGCGAGAAGGTTGTTCTCGTAAGACTTGAGACTTCTCCCGAGGATATCATGGGAATGAAGGCTGCAGAGGGAATTCTTACCGTTCGTGGCGGTATGACTTCTCACGCAGCAGTTGTTGCAAGAGGAATGGGTGAGTGCTGCGTTACCGGATGCGGCGCCATCGTTATGGACGAGGAGAACAAGCAGTTCACTCTCGGCGGCAAGACCTTCAAAGAGGGAGACTGGATCTCAATCGACGGATCTACCGGTAATGTTTATGAGGGAGAGATCCCTACTGTTGATGCTACCATCGCAGGCGAGTTCGGAAGAGTTATGGCTTGGGCTGATAAGTATCGTAAGCTCAAGGTTCGTACCAATGCTGATAACCCTGAGGATGCAAGAAGAGCATTCGAGCTTGGTGCAGAGGGAATCGGACTTTGCCGTACCGAGCATATGTTCTTCCAGGAAGGCCGTATCGAGGCTTTCCGTGAGATGATCTGCTCAGACACCGATGAGGAGAGAGAAGCAGCTCTTGCTAAGATCCTTCCTTATCAGCAGTCTGACTTCGAAGCTCTCTATGATGCTCTCGAGGGACATCCTGTTACCATCAGATTCCTTGATCCCCCTCTTCACGAGTTCGTTCCTACCACTGAGGAAGAGATCAAGGCAGTTGCAGATGCAATGGGCAAGACTGTTCAGCAGATTAAGGCTATCATCTCCGGCCTTAAGGAGATCAACCCTATGATGGGTCACAGAGGATGCCGTCTCGATGTTACATATCCCGGTATCGCAAGAATGCAGACCAAGGCTGTCATCCGTGCAGCTATCAATACTCAGAAGAAGCATCCCGGGTGGAAGGTTATGCCCGAGATCATGATCCCTCTTACCTGTGAAGTTAAGGAGCTTAAGTACGTTAAGGATATCGTCGTTAAGACCGCTGACGAGGAGATCGCAGCTGCAGGCGTTACCCTTGAGTACAAGGTTGGAACCATGATCGAGATCCCCAGAGCAGCAGTTACCGCTGACGAGATCGCTCCTGAAGCTGATTTCTTCTGCTTCGGAACCAACGACCTTACTCAGATGACCTACGGCTTCTCAAGAGACGATGCTTCCAAGTTCATGCCTGCATACTTCGATCGTAAGATCCTTGAGGCTAACCCCTTCGTAAAGCTCGATCAGGTTGGTGTAGGAAGCCTTATGAAGACTTGTATCGCTCTTTCCAAGCCTGTTAACAAGAACATTCACTACGGTATCTGCGGTGAGCACGGCGGAGATCCTTCATCCGTTGAGTTCTGCCACAAGATCGGACTTGACTATGTATCATGCTCACCTTTCCGCGTACCCATCGCGAGACTTGCAGCAGCACAGGCAGCTATCGCTGACAGATAATAGTCACAGAACGTCCCCGGAACTTTTGAGATATCAAAAGAAAACCTGAATATAGTTTTTCCTGTATAGGGAGCCTTTTATAGGCTCCCTATATTTTTTTTGCTGAAATAATACGTGCTATAATATAAATACTGTTGTATCAACGTATCAATTGGTTACGACTGATACATGAGAACAGCTGCGACAGAATATCGATAATTATTTTCTTTCACAGAAAAAGATTTGATACAAAAATATGTCATCTTTTCCCCCTTTTTTGTCTTGTTTTCAAAAAACTATTGAGTTAATTCCCTGTTTAAGTAATGATATCTAAGTAAGGTTTTTAAATATGGAGGTAAAGCATATGGCATGTTTTCTTGTTCCTACAGCTGAAGCAATAGTAACAACAATAGCATCTAAGGTTATTGAAAAGAAAGAGAATTCTCCGGAAGAAGCTAAGAAGCACTCTGGGAATACAGAAAATGCAGGTTCACTGCATGTTCCTTTTTCGAGAAAGCTGAAGTGGCTTAACAATATGCTCTGGGGCGGATCCGCACTTCTTGCTTTTGAGCATGTATGGCACGGAGAGGTTGTTCCTTATTTCCCCTTCCTTACGGCTGCAAGTGATCCTGCAGATGCTGCAGAGATGCTTCATGAGATGTCAACGGTAGGTGTTACGATGGCAGTGCTCGTTTCGGCGGTATGGCTTGGAATGGTTGCCGTTTCATCCGTGATTGAGAAGAGAGTTCAGAATACATCTGCAGAGGATGAAAAGGAGGCAGCATCATGACATTACTTACTTCTGTTTTCGCTGCTGTGATATGTACCGCTATCTGGTACAAGAACGCTCCGAAGAATGACATGATGGTAGGAACGCTTTGCCGGATGTACTGGGGTGCATCACTTATGTGGTTCGTAGATGCAATCTTCGAATATGCTGAGCTTGGAGCGGAATATTTTACTCCGGAGCCTGTCGATATGCTGAATGATTTCTTCCTCGGACTTTCCGTAGTAGCACTCGGTATGATCATCTGGGTTGTCGTACTTCTGGTAAAAGATCCCAAAGGCGCCTTGAAGAAGGCACTTTTGAAAAGTAAAACAGCTTAAATAAAAGCGGTTCTGTCTTAATAGTCAGAACCGCTCTTTTGTGATATATGAGGAACGGGTATGAATACAGATGTAAAGCAGATCCTTGAGAGTGTTCAAAACGGAAGCCTTTCGGTTGAAGATGCTCTTTTGAAAATAAAGAAGGCTCCATTTGAAGATATCGGATACGCCAAGATAGATACACATCGTTCGATACGTCAGGGCTATCCTGAGGTGATCTATGGCGCCGGTAAGACATCTGATCAGATAAAAGGTATTACTGAAAAGATGCTTGATAAGGGACAGAAAAATATCCTTATCACAAGGCTGGACGGTGATAAGGCAGACTCACTTTCATCCATACCTGATTTTGAATATTATCCTGATGGTAAAATAGGGATCATTGGCGGTATGCCGGAAGCAACAGGTATAGGCAGGATAGTTGTTGCGACCGGAGGAACGAGTGACGTTCCTGTTGCCGAGGAAGCAGCACTGACAGCCGAGTGCATGGGTAATGAAGTGGTCAGATTATATGATGTTGGCGTAGCGGGTCTTCACCGTCTGCTTTCACATATGGATGAGATCATGAACGCGTCTGTTATCATTGCAATCGCCGGAATGGAAGGAGCACTTGCAAGTGTGATAGGCGGACTTGCTGACTGCCCTGTTATCGCTGTTCCTACAAGCGTAGGATATGGTGCTTCCTTTAACGGACTATCTGCACTTCTTTCAATGCTCAATTCATGTGCAAGCGGAGTTTCTGTTGTAAATATCGATAATGGTTTCGGAGCCGGATATTTGGCAGGAATGATCAATCATATGGAGGTAAAAAAATGAAAACTCTCTATCTTGACTGCGGAATGGGTGCCGCCGGAGATATGCTCACAGCTGCACTGCTTGAACTGATGCCGGATCCGGATGCATATATTGAAAAGCTCAACTTGCTTGGTATTCCCGATGTGAAATATACAAGGGAAGCTTCTGTTAAATGTGGTATATCCGGAACTCATATTTCGGTCACTGTTCATGGAGTTGAAGAAAGCAGCGAGATGCATGACCATGAGCACAGTCACGATCATGACCATGAGCATTCTCGTGAGCACAGTCACAATCACGACCATGAGCATTCTCATGAACACAGTCATGATGAACATGATCATCATCACGACCATGAACACAGCCATGACGACGATCATGATCATCATCATAGTCATACAGGTATGGATGGTATCAGACATATCGTTAATGATCATATGGACCTTCCTGCAAAAGTAAAGGAAGATGTTCTGAGTGTATATTCATTGATTGCAGAAGCAGAAAGTCATGTACACGGAGTTCCGATAGAAAAGATCCATTTTCATGAAGTCGGTACCATGGATGCCGTAGCGGATATAACCGCAGTATGCATGCTCATGAATGATATTGCACCTGAAGAGGTGATTGTTTCTCCTGTTCATGTCGGAAGCGGACAGGTAAAGTGTGCGCATGGTATACTGCCTGTTCCTGCACCTGCTACAGCATTTATCCTTCAGGGAGCTCCCATTTATGGCGGTGGCATAAAGGGAGAATTATGTACTCCTACCGGAGCTGCACTTTTAAAACATTTCGCAACCCGTTTCGGTGATATGCCTGTTATGAACGTGAAGTCGATAGGCTACGGCATGGGTAAGAAGGATTTTCAGACAGCCAACTGTGTGAGAGTAATGCTCGGTGAGACGGCAGATCAGACTGAGACTGTTGTTGAATTGTCATGTAATGTGGATGATATGACTGCGGAAGATATCAGCTTTGCGGTTGAGCGTCTTTTTGAAGGAGGAGCATTTGAAGTATATACGGTTCCCATCGGAATGAAGAAGAGCCGTCCGGGTACGCTTATCCGCGTTATGTGCAGGTCTCAGAAGGTTGAGGAGATGGTCAGGCTGATATATAAGTACACTTCGACGATAGGTGTGCGCCAGACTCTGACAAAGCGCTTCATACTCGACAGAAAGATTGAAACGCTAAATACCGAGTATGGTGAAGTGCGGGTTAAGAAATCATCAGGATACGGTATTGAGCGTCAGAAATATGAATTCGAAGATCTTGCACGTATAGCAAGGGAAAAAGGATTATCACTTGCAGAGGTCAGAAAGCTTATTGAGGATGCCAAATGATGAAGGCATCCATTGAAAGTCAGATTGATCTTCATCTGAAAAAAACAAAGCTTGAAGAATATATAAGAAGTCTTGGAAAAGTTGCTGTTGCATTTTCCTCAGGTGTTGATTCTACCTTTCTACTGAAGGTTTGTCATGACACGCTTGGAGAAGATGCAATCGCGATAACAATGAAGACGGTTTCTGTTCCTGAACGCGAACTTGAAGAATCAATCGCATTCTGCGAAAAAGAAGGAATAAAGCAACTGATCATCGAAGTCGACCAGATTGCTATTGAGGGCTTTGAAGATAATTCTCCTGACAGATGTTATATCTGCAAGAGGGCTCTGTTTTCAAAAATGGTAAGTGTTGCTGAAGAAAACGGATTTGCTCATATTGCGGAAGGCTCCAATACGGATGATATGGGGGATTATCGCCCCGGAATGAAAGCTATCTCAGAGCTTGGGATAAAGAGCCCCTTGCGTGAGGCGGGATTATCCAAAGCAGATATACGTGAACTATCCAAAGAACTTGGACTGCCCACATGGAATAAGCCTTCCTTTGCATGCCTTGCAACGCGTTTTGTATATGGAGAGAAGATTACTGTAGAAAAACTCCGCATGATCGAGCTTGCAGAGCAGAGACTTATGGACCTCGGATTTTCTCAGTTCAGAGTCAGGTGTCACGGAGACATTGCAAGGATTGAGATAGAACCTGAAGAGTTTGAAAAAATCCTGAGCTCCGATACAGCAATTTCCATAAACAGATATCTGCATGAGCTTGGATTCAGATATGTAACCCTCGATCTTGGAGGATATGTGACCGGAAGCATGAATAAAGCTCTCGAAAAATAATACAGGATTTATATTTGCCCCGCCGGACCTATTCCGGCGGTTTTTTGCATTGAATGCCCTTATTTGGTTATACTTGACCTGAATCCCGATAAAATGTAATATCAATGGGTGTGTATGCCGATATATTATATGTCTATAGTTTTCGGATTTCTGAGAGGGAATATGAAAAAACTGTTTAAAAAGAATTCAAATAAGGGATTTACTCTTGTTGAGCTGATCGTGGTGCTGGTCATTTTGGCAATCCTGGCAGCGCTTCTTGTTCCGACACTTATCGGATATATCGATGAAGCAAGAGCCAAGAAGTATCTTCCAAATGCCAAGTCCTGTCTGGATGCGGCACAGGCGATGTTCTCTCAACAGTATGCGTTAAATGATGGTTTGGGGCCTCATGATCCTGTCGTTCCCGGAGCAATGGACGAATCAAACAATCTAAATAAGGATCAGGACATTACAAATACCCAATTTGCCGTTGAGGTTCTCAGACTTGCGGGACTCCCGAATACTACACCTAACGGAGGCTTGGATGGAAAAGCAGATGAGGCACCGTATCTTTTTATGGTAGGGGTCGGAAGCGCCCGGGAGAATGTCGGATCCACTCATAACGGTCATACTTATACAGAAGCTGATAAATATACGATCTATTATGCAGTTTATATGGAAACTGCAAATGCCAAAGCCTGGTATTACTACAATGGTGAGTGGACGACTACCAATCCCAGATATAATAACAAGAATTTATTCTTTGATGAGAATAACTACATCATAAAGGGCAGTGGCAAAGGCGTAAGGATACAGTATTACCTGATAGCCAATCACAACAGGGATTACCAGGGACAGAATAATACGATCCGAAAAAAGGAATTTTGGGATTGGCTTAAGACAATGAAATAATGCTTGTGTAAATATATATTATTATGCGGCTCATCGGAAGCGGTGAGCCGTGTTTTACTGTTATAAAGTAGAGGTTTTGAAAATGGCAGAAGCTGCTGTACAAAAGAACAGTTTATTTGGTACGGGATCGTTTTACAAAAATACCCTTTCAATTGCGATACCTATAATGCTCCAGTCCCTGATACAGAGTCTGGTTTCACTTGTAGATAATTTCATGGTATCCGGACTTGGCGATATAAGCATGTCCGGAGTAAATGTTGCAGGTCAGGTTTTGTTTGTTTTCTTCGTTTATCTGAATGCAATATGCATGGCTGGCGGAATCTTCATGACACAGTACTTTGGTGCCAAGGATCCGGAGGGGATGAAGCATGCATTCAGATTTAAGCTTTTGATGGGATTTGTGGCATTCATTCCTTTTGTTTTAGTATGTCTTGTTTTTCCAAGACAGGTTCTTTCGATGATGCTCATAGGAAATACTGATGCTAGCCTTATCCTTGATCAGGGAGTCAGCTATATCAGGATTGCATTCTTTATGGGACTGCCGATGACGATTTCAATGTGTATCGCATCCTCGCTCAGAGATATGGGTAAGGTTAAGATTCCTCTTGTAGTCACTATAGTTGCTACTCTGACCAACACGCTTTTTAACTGGCTTCTCATCTACGGAAATCTTGGTTTCCCCAGACTTGAAGTTAGAGGCGCTGCGATTGCTACAGTCATAGCAAGGACGCTTGAGCTTTTGATCTTTATCGTGATCTATATAAAGCTCAGGCCGGATTTTGCAGTCTCTGTAAGTGGTGCATTCAGGATAAAAGGAAAGATATTCTTTGGAATGCTCAGGAAGGGTGCGCTTGTTCTTTTCTGTGAGATGGTATGGGTGTTTTCGGAGACTGTTACAACCGCGATATATAACGGAAGAGGCGGAGCAGATGTTGTTTCCGGAATGGCTTCAAGCTTTACTATAGCAAATCTTTTCTTCGTAGCATTCGGCGGAATATACTCTGCAACGGGAGTCGTTCTTGGTAAGACGCTCGGAATGGGAGAGCTGGAGAAGGCGAGAAAAGAGAAGACCTGGCTTTTATCCGGTTCAGCGGTATTCGGATTTATGATGACGCTCTTTGGATTTGTGACGGTACTTCTTATACCTGTAGTGTTTGGAAGGTTAAGTGATGGTGCCCAGCATATCTGCAGAAACATGGTCATACTGATGTCGTTCTTTATGCCTGTATGGGTTTATATGAATGCTCAGATGGCTGTTGCAAGATCAGGCGGTGATACCGCAATGGGAGCGATTGCCGATGCACTTATTACGATATTCGTGATGCTTCCGCTGATCTTCATTCTCGGATTCTTCACAGAAATAGGCCCTGTTGCAATGTATATGGGAATAAAGCTACTGGATATTGTAAAGGTCATTGCATTCCACATCTGGCTGAAAAAAGAACGCTGGCTGAAGAATCTGGCAAAGAAAGAAGAGATAGTAGAATAAACATAGTGAGACATATTAAAACGCCGCTCCGAACGAAATCTGAGCGGCGTTTTGTCGGAATAGAATTAAGAATATGAACCTTCTTATACTGTGACCGGAAGCTTGTATCCGGCTTCAGTCATAAGCTTTTCGAATTCCTGAATGGAAACCTGCATCTTTTCAGCAGCTTTTTCAGGTGAAAGATCTCCATCCTGAACGAGAGAATAGTGCAATGCTAAAGGGCTGGGTAACCATCGACGGAGCGCTTGCTGAGCTTTATCCCGAACAGGCAGGAAACGTATATTACTACGATACCCGTACCGGCCTTATGGCAAAGGGAGAGGTTACCATTGATGGAGTAAATCACTGCTTTGATGCGATCAGCGGTAATCTGATCTGGTAATATAATTGTTCGTATATATCTGAAATAACAAAAGAGACCGATTGTCTGTATGGCAGTCGGTCTCTTGATTTTTTATACCGCTTTATGTGAAAATGTGTGAAGTTAAATAGTGCAGAAAACAGTGTGTGAGAATTAAGAAACAAGGTGGATTTTGATGACTGAGAAGATTTATGAAAAGAACAGCTACATCAGAGAGATAGATACAGTGGTGACAGAGTGTATCTCTGACGGAACATCTGCATATATCAAACTTCTTGAGACTATCTTTTTTCCGGAGGAGGGCGGACAGTATTCGGATACAGGATGTCTGTGCTTCGGTGATAAGAAGGTCAGGATCCTTAAGGGTGAACATACATGTTCTGCGACTGAAGGTGATCCTGATATAAGATATCTTGTTGATGCACCGGTTGTGGAAGGCACAGAGGTTAAGTGTGTGCTTGACTGGGATGTCAGATTTTCACGTATGCAGAATCACAGCGGGGAGCATATTGTATCGGGGCTTATCCATAATCTGTACGGATATAACAATATCGGATTCCATCTGAGCGATGATGAACCTGTAACTCTTACGGTGGATGGTAAACTGACCGCTGAGCAGATAAGAGATCTTGAGATCAGGGCAAATGAAGCTGTCTATGCAAATCTTCCGATAACCGATTCATATCCGTCAAAGGAAGAACTGAGTGGCCTTTCCTACAGGAGCAAGATTGAAGTTGCGGGACAGGTAAGACTTATAACGATAGGTGATGCGGAAGCTCCTCTCGATGTATGCGCATGCTGTGCACCTCATGTATCCGGAACCGGTTCAATAGGCATAATCAAGATCATCTCATCCTCCGGAATAAAAGAAGGCACACAGCTTGAGATACTGTGCGGAAGAAGAGCACTGGAATTCATTGAAAAGAATATCGATGCACTTGAAGGTATCGCAAGGAGCTTTTCTACACACAGGGATAATGTACCTGAACTGGTACAGAATCTGAGAGAAGAGAACAGATTGCTGAATTCCAAATTGGCAGAGCTGTCGGAGAAATCAATTCTTGATTCAATAGGAAAAGGTTCGGGAAATGGCGAAGGCAGCGGATGCGTGTTCACGGATACCGAACTTTCACCCACATCGATGAAAAACATTTTTAATGAACTTGTTTCGCTTAGGGAAGGTTTTGTGGGACTTTTTGTCGGAAGCGATGAAGAAGGATACAGATATTATGCAGGCGGACGGGAAAGGGACGCACGTGAGCTTGCTAAGGCAATGAGAGAAAAGCTTGATGCCAAGGGCGGCGGTTCAGCCGAAATGATACAAGGCAAAGTATCTGCCGCTCATGATGTGATAGAAGAACTGTTTGCATCACTTTGCTGATTCAATCAGATAAATAATGAAAACGGGATGGACTCAGGGTCCACCCCGTTTTTTGTTTCAGTCACCTTCCCTGTCATTGATCGCATTAGGATCATATTCGAGAATGTCTCCCGGCTGACAGTTCAGGGTATCGCATATTGCTTCAAGAGTGGAGAAGCGTATGGCACTGATCTTGCCTGTTTTTATCTTGGAGAGATTGACGTTTGATACGCCTACTTTTTCGGACAGTTCATTAAGGCTCATTTTCCTGTCAGCCATTACACGGTCAAGTCTGAGTATTATCTTTCCCATACTGTCACCTCCTTAAAGTGTCTCGTCAATCTCAGTCTGCAGAGCTGCACCATACTGGAAGATCGAATAGATGCAGAACAGGATGAATGATGTGACGATTCCGAATCCCGCTGACAGAGTAAGGAAAGCAGTAATTGCGATGATTATGAAGCTTATTTTGAGCTGCTTCAGACAATTCTCTGAGAAGGGATTGTTTTCTTTTTCAATGATCGTGAAGATCTTCTTGATGAATATGAGGATCACGGCAACCATTGCGCAGGTGCATGCAGCAACCATACATGTGATTCCGAGAGGATGAGCGTAATCGTTTGCAGGATAGTAATCCTGAACCTCGACACAGAGTTCAAATAATCCGTGGTACTGAAGATCGGTATTGAGATCAAGATATCCTGCTTCGATTCCTTCGATGATCTGGGGATTGACTTTTTCAGCCGCAGTGAAGAGGTATATACCTGCGATAAATGCTAATACGGTTCCCACGATTGTAATAATCTGAAATACGGTTACAACCTTAGCTGCGGTAGAGCAGCGCTTCTTTAATGATTCGAGTTTCTTATTCTGTTCGTTCATGATGTTCCTCCAATATAATTAATTGAGTTTATGTGTTGTAATTCTGACATGAAGTATTTATTTATCTGGCGCCTTCCGGTTTGGACCCGGTTTTTCGATGTCATTAAATATTTAACGTTTATCGTTAAACATAATATAACAATAGATAAAACGTTTGTCAACAAGAATTTAATGAAAAACATTAAATAATTTACGAATATGGATATATGACACCTGAAAATTCAGTGAATATGCATGATTTCGGGCATTTTTTTTGTTTTTTGGCTTTTTTAGCTTCGCGCATTTATTGTTTCGGGTGTATAGTTTTATTGGAGATTATAGGATTTGGATGGTGTTTTATGCTTGAAAAAGAAGGTTTAGTGAAAGAAAAAAGTGTCGGGGGCGGAAGGATAAGAAACTTTCTGAGACGCCTCAGACAGTCTATATTTGTGGGTGAACGTTTTGAGAGAAATATGAAGGCAATCACCGCAATGGGAGTTGTTGTGACGATAGGCGGATTCGTCATGACGCTTCTTAATATTTTTCAGAAAAAAGGATTTGTAACTTTCACAACGGCTGCGGTAATGGTCTTTGGTCTGTTCATTGTTTATGGAATCAAGGTGCTTAGAAACAGGAGGCTGGTCACTTCTGCGATTTTTATTTTCTCACTTGCTGTGTTTGCTTATTACAGTATATCCGGAGTTAATGAGGGATTTGCCATACTCTGGACTCTGCTGATACCTGTAGCGGTAAGTTTTCTTATTGGCGCATTATACGGCATATCTCTTTCAGCTATACTGGAGGTTCAGTTTATTATTCTTTTCTGGACACCGATTCGCGCGCAGATGGGAATGTATTACACCGAAACATTCATGAACAGATTTCCGCTGCTTTATATGGTCGGAATATTTCTTAATCTTCTTGCTGTCGGAAGCTATCATATTTCTACTTTATCCGAGATTGAATATGAGAAAAAACTGAAGGAAGCTGCTGATGCCGCGATAGCTGCGGATAAGGCAAAGAGCCAGTTCCTTGCACAGATGTCCCATGAGATAAGGACTCCCATCAATGCGGTTCTTGGAATGAATGAGATGATCATCAGGGAAGCAACAGACGATAACATCAGAGATTATGCTGAGGATATCCAGGTTGCCGGAAGAAATCTTTTATCTATAATCAATACCATTCTTGATTTTTCCAAGATAGAGGACGGGAAGATGGAGATCATTCCTGCTGATTATGATTTCGCATCCATCCTGAATAATCTGATCAATTCCATTGCAGCAAGAGCCAAGGCCAAGCATCTTGAATTCAACGTTGATGTGGACAGATCGATACCGGTAACAATGTATGGTGATGATGTCCGTATTTCCCAGGTTATAATCAATCTTCTTACAAACGCGGTTAAGTATACCGAAACCGGAAGCATATCTCTTTCGATAAAGGAATTCTCAAGAAAAGAAGATATTATCACACTGGAATGCTGCGTCGCGGACACCGGCATAGGAATCCGCAGCGAGGATATGGACAAGCTTTTCGAATCCTTCGGACGTCTTGATGAAAAGAGAAACCGCGGGATTGAAGGTACGGGTCTCGGCATGGCTATTGTGGTCAAACTTCTCGATATGATGGGGAGTGAGCTGAAGGTTGAGAGTGAATACGGAGTGGGCTCCAGTTTTTCTTTTCTTATAGATCAGAAAATAGTAAATCCCGAACCTGTCGGAGACTATACCGAGAGATTCGAAAGAAGCAGCCGTCAGGAATCAGATCACAGGTATCTGTATGCACCCGATGCGAAGATTCTTGTGGTCGATGATAATGAGATGAACTGCAAGGTTGCCAAAAATCTGCTTAAGCAAAACGGCATCGTTCCTGATTTTGCTTTTTCGGGAGAAGAAGCGATAGAAAAGATCCGTGAAAAATTTTATCACATTGTATTTCTCGATCATATGATGCCGAAGATGGATGGCATGGAGACTCTTAAGATTCTTCAGGACGAAAAGCTTATCCCCGAAGGTACTGTCATTATCGCTCTGACTGCCAATGCGGTTGTAGGTGCTAAGGAGATGTATCTTGAGGCGGGCTTTGAGGATTATCTTTCCAAACCTATAGAGATAGACTCGCTTGAAGAAAAACTCGCTCAGTATCTGTCGAAGAATTTTTATGAGTGGAAAGAAGAGCCTTCTCGTAATGCTTCTGAACGATCATCTAAAGAAGAAAAAGAAAGCAATCCATCTGATTCTGCTGATGATGACATTCTTGAATTTGCTCCCTCGGATGCTGACGAAGACATCATGGAGTTTATGCCTTCATCCGAAAAAAAAGACACTGAGTCTGAACTGATCACTTCTCTTAATGCCATGGGACTCGATACGGTCAGTGCCCTTAAGTACTGTGCCGGCGACAGGAACTTTTATAAGGAGATGATAGGTGAATTTATTACCTCATCCAAGACTAAGAGCGTGGATCTGGAGAATTACTTCAGATCAAAAGACCTTAAGGAATACAAGACTCTGGTCCATTCAATTAAGAGCTCTGCCAGGACCATAGGAGCGAATGAACTGTCTGAAGAGGCAAGAAAGCTTGAAGAAGCTTCTGCTGCAGGTGACTGGGATACGGTTTTGGCTGATCATGGGCTGTTTCTGGGGGATTATTTTGCACTGTGCGGTGAGCTTTCAAAACTTTTGAAATAATGCTGTTTTTGCATAAACTTTCGTTGGCAAATGAATAATCTGAATATATAATATAAATTACAGTTTTTATCAGAAAACCCAACAAATCTAAAGGAGGCTTTTATGAGTAAGACAGTATGGAAATGCAGTGTTTGCGGATATGAGTATGAAGGAGAGGAGCTTCCTGCTGATTTTTCATGTCCGACATGTAAGGCACCTGCTGAAAAGTTTGAAAAGGTTGGCGGAGATGCTAAGAATCCGTATGCCGGAACCAAGACTGAGCAGAATCTTAAGGATGCTTTCGCAGGCGAATCCCAGGCAAGGAATAAATATACATATTTTGCATCCGTTGCAAAGAAGAACGGATATGAGCAGATAGCAGCTCTCTTCCTTAAGACAGCTGAGAATGAAAAGGAGCATGCAAAGCTCTGGTTCAAGGCTCTCGGCGGAATCGGAACCACAGAAGAGAACCTCCTTGCTGCAGCAGAGGGTGAGAATCATGAGTGGACCGACATGTATGAGAGAATGGCTAAGGAAGCAGATGAAGAAGGATTCCATGAACTTGCTGAGCAGTTCAGAGGAGTTGCTGCGATTGAGAAGATGCATGAGGAGCGTTATCGTAAGCTTCTTGAAAATGTAAAGGCTATGGAAGTGTTCAAGAAGTCCGGCGTTACTGTATGGGAGTGCCGCAACTGCGGACATATCGTGGTTGGTACCGAAGCTCCTGATGTATGTCCTGTATGTAAGCATCCTCAGAGCTTCTTCGAGGTTCACGAAGACAACTTCTAAAATAATTCTCAGGGAGGAGATGATGCGCTATGGCAAAGATCAGCAGTTCCGTAAAAACCAAACTGATTTTGGCAATGCTTCTGGTCGCTATTGTACCTGTACTTATCACAACGATAATCAGTTACAATTCGTCGACCAAAAAGGGGTTGCAGGATTCCGAAGAGATGCTTTCATGGGAATCCTGGTATATTGAGGATATGTTCTCTTCAATCGTTAATCAGAACATGAAGGCTATAACCGCTATTTCAATCTCGCCTACTGTCGTTGAGTATCTGAACGGTGAAGATAAGACCAAGGCTGATGAGATAGAGTCTTATATCTATTATGTTGATGAGGCATTCGGCGACGGCAATACCATAGCAATTGCAGATGCATCAGGTATGCAGCTTTTCAGAACTGTCGGTAACTGCGTTGATGTATCAGACAGAGAGTATTTCAAGCAGGCTATGGCGGGCAATAACTATGTTTCCGATGTTATCGTAAGTAAATCAACCGGAACAAGGATCATTACAATTATTGTTCCTGTCCGCGGAAAAGACGGATCCATCATCGGTACTGTTCAGAGAAACTATGATCTGAATGCCCTTCATGATTTCCTTGCAGCTGAATCAGATCATGCATTTATTGTAGACAGAACCGGTGTACTTGCATCTCATTCAAGATTTGAGATTCAGGCAGGCGAAGAAACTACGAATTACTCCGGAGAAGAATTTATGAAGAGTTCTGATCCTGAAGGAGTTTATGAGGAAGATTTCGAAGATGTAGAAAGCCTTATCGGATATGTCAGGATGGGTGAAGGCGATGCATCAGTTGATTATTTTGCCGAAGGCTGGGCTGTTGTCACTGTTAAGACAATGGATGCTGCAGTCGGTGCCGCAAGAAGATCATCTATGATAGCTGTAGTCATTTCAATCGTTCTTGTTATTTTTGCAGGATTATTATCAGTTAATCTCGCACTCAGCTTCACCAGACCTATTGAAGAAGTCAACAAGGCAGTCGGAGACCTTGCAGACGGAAGCTTTACCAAGATTGATAAATATACAAACCGTGCAGATGAGTTCGGTGCAATGGTCAACAATGTTAATACCGTTACCGAAAAACTTGCCGATATAATCGGTGAGACCAAGACCATGGCGATACAGGTTAAGGAATCCGGAAACAGTCTTGCTGAAAGTGCTTCACAGGCAACTGAAGCATCAGGTCAGGTAAGCCAGGCAGTTGAGGACATAAGCCGCGGTTCCGTATCACAGGCTGAATTCGTTCAGAATGCTGCGGATAACACCACCAGCATGGGCAGAAGCATCGATACCGTTAACGGAGAAGTTGATTCGCTGAACAATTACTCGAAGGTAATGCAGACATCCTGTGATACAGCTATGGGTGCTATGAACGAACTTATCAAGCAGTCCGATCATGTTACCAGATCTGTTGCGGAAATTGATTCCGTGATCAAGGCAACCAATGATTCTGCTAATGAGATCAGCAAGTTTACAGCTACTATCCAGGAAATCGCAAGTCAGACAAACCTTCTTTCTCTTAATGCTTCAATAGAGGCAGCAAGAGCAGGTGAGATGGGTAAGGGCTTCGCAGTTGTTGCAGGTGAGATTGGAATCCTTGCTAATCAGTCTGCAGACAGTGCAACGAAGATCAAGTCGATTGTAGACAAACTCCTTTCAGATGTTGCATCTTCGGTCCAGGCTCTTTCCGAACTTAAAACGAATTTCGATGAGCAGACAGTAAAGCTCGGTACGACCAAGAACAACATGAGTGAGATGCTCGAGAATGTTCAGAACGTATCAAAGAGTGCTGACAATATCGAAGACAGAGTCGGTGAGCTCAATAAGGCAAGAGAAGCACTTGATGCGATCATCGAAGATCTCTCTGCAATATCCGAAGAGAATGCTGCTTCCACCGAGGAAACAAATGCATCAATGGAAGAACTCAATGCAACGTTTTCACTTATATCACAGTCGGCAACAGATCTTCAGGATCTTGCAAATCAGCTGAATGATACAATCAGTTATTTCAAGATCTAATATCATTTGAACTCCCATTGGAACAGGGCTCCGGATAAGGAGCCCTGTTTTTATTTGTCTAATATAAAAAAATGTTAAGGGTATAAGCTGATATAAGTATGTAAACTGTAATATGCTGGGCTAAGCTGCCAAATGTGGTAATTAACTGCCGTATGTGGTAATATTCTGAAATTTAATAGTATATTTATACATTTGTACAAGAAAAGTGTTATTATATAAGAAATATCATATCGGAGATGTGATTGCTTATGAGAATAATATATTTATCAATGGAGGTTCACGGATGAGTAAATCAAAGTTCAATATGCGAAGGATGCTGATGCTGTTTGCACTCATACCATTAATTACGGTAATACTGGTACTCACTATTTTCAGTATTATCTACATGAGATCGAAGCTTGCTGATGAGACGAAGGAAACACTTCGTGTTGCAGCACTTGATCTGTATGAATATATTTCATATGACCTTACTCATGAGGAACAGCTTGTTGACGGATGGGTAGAATATGATACCGGATATATGGATCATCTTCAGGATGCGGACGTTGAACTTACTCTCTTTAAGGGAGATACCAGATTCTGTACTTCCATCATAGGATCAGATGGCAAGAGGATAGAAGGTACAAAGGCATCTGATGCCGTCATCGCAGAGGTTATCAATAAGGGAAATGAATTCTTTTCGGATGACGTAGTCATCAACGGAAAAGATTATTTTGTATATTATGTTCCTCTCAGGGACGGCAATGGCAAGATTGTAGGTATGGCCTTTGCGGGTAAGACATGTGAGAACTTCAATAAAGTAGTCAATACTATGATGATCGTATTTATTGCCATTGCAATCTGTATGATCATAATATTCGCTATTATCTGCTACGCAGTATCCAATGTTGTTGCAAATCCTCTGAAGGCTTGTGCAGATGCTATTGGAAAGCTTGCAGATGGTGATCTTAGGGCAGAGAACAATGCGCACTCTCTTGTTGATGAAACCAAGGCACTGATCTTTGCATCACATACTCTCAGAGATAAGCTCAGTGATATCCTCGGAAATGTTAAGGATGTAAGTTCACAGTTAAATGGTGATGCCAATAATGTTCAGGCTCTTTCCGAAACAGCATCATCCAGTACTAATCAGATTTCATCCGCAATGGAAGATCTTGCAGACGGCGCAAGCGAAATGGCTTCCAATGTTCAGGATATAGCAAAGTCAGTGTCCGATATGAGTGATACAGTGGCAATGCTATCTGAAAGCTCTGATGCTCTTATCACTTCTTCGGAAAATATTAAGAAAGCAAATGATGATGCAAGCGAATACATCAGAAAGGTTTCATCATCTTCAGTTCAGACTGTTGAAGCAGTTGATAACATCACAAAGCAGATTTCCAATACAAATGATGCGGTTCAGAAGATCAAGGAAGCTGTTGATATGATCACATCGATTGCAAGACAGACCAATCTTCTTGCACTGAATGCATCAATAGAGGCTGCAAGAGCCGGAGAAGCAGGAAGAGGATTTGCTGTTGTTGCATCTGAGATCGGCAGTCTTTCAGATCAGTCCAGCACATCTGCAAATGAGATCAGAACAATTGTTGATGAGATAGTAAGAAATTCAGAAGCATCTGTTGAACTCTCCGGAAATGTTGCAGCACTTATCAAGGAAGAGCAGAGTTACATAAGCGATACTCAGACCAAGTTCGAAACTCTGGGAACAGAGATTGCAGAATCACTCAACAGGATCAATCAGGTATCCGATGATGCCGTGAAGCTTGAGAAGATTCAGGGAGTCATCACCGATGCTGTTCAGTCACTCAGCGCAATATCCGAAGAGAACGCTGCTTCCAATGAAGAAGTCAGTGCATCCATTACAGGTATTGCTGCATCGGTTGAAGAGATTGCACAGAACGCAGATCAGACAAAGAGTAATTCTGAAAAACTCATACAGGTTGTTTCTTATTTCAGATAAGCAATGGTTGAATCAATATAGAAACGCATAACGATGTGTGATATGAAAGGGGCCTTCGAATACGAAGGCCCTTTTTTTAAACTTGATAAAAGAGCGCTTATTTCAAAGGTTTATATAGGGGTGCTTATTCCCGTGATTTTTGCTAATATTATATTGTTACGTTAATGGATTTATGAGGAGGTGGAAATGAGCTTTAAAATGGAACCCACTCCCGAGATCTCGGCTCTTGCCGGGGTATGCAGGGAGAATTCGCAGATTGCCCCCGAACTGTTTTCAAAATATGATGTCAAGAAAGGGCTGCGTGATGTAAACGGTAACGGTGTAAGAGCGGGACTTACCAGGATCTCAACCATCATCGCCAAGGAAGATGTAAATGGTGAGAGTGTCCCCTGTGCTGGACGGTTATACTATCGCGGGATTGATGTCAGAGATCTTACTGCCGGTTTTTATAATGAAGGTCGTTTCGGATTTGAAGAGACAGCTTATCTTATTCTTTACGGAAAACTCCCGACTGAAGAACAGCTTAAAAACTTCAGGGAAGTACTTGCCGATTCAAGATCGCTTCCGAAAAATTTTGTGCGTGATGTCATAATGAAGGCACCCAGCAAGGATATGATGAACACTCTTGCAAGAAGTGTCCTGACTCTTTATGCATATGATAAGAATTCAGATGATACATCTCTTGATAATGTAATGCGTCAGTGTCTTATGCTGATAGCAGTTTTTCCGATGCTTTCCGTTTACGGATATCATGCATACAATCATTATTACAAGGATAAGAGTTTTTATATTCACAGACCTGATCCTGAATTATCAACTGCTGAAAATATACTTCGCATGCTTCGTCCGGATATGAAGTACACTCAGCTTGAAGCACAGGTACTTGATATCGCACTCGTACTTCACATGGATCATGGCGGAGGTAATAACTCTACATTTACAACTCACGTAATCTCATCATCAGGTACCGACACGTATTCCGTAATGGCTGCAGCACTCGGATCACTTAAGGGACCAAAGCATGGTGGTGCGAATATAAAAGTTGTTAAGATGTTCCAGGATATACGTAAGAACGTTCATGATCACAAAGATGAAAATGAAGTGCGCGAGTATCTGAAGAAGATACTTCACAAGGAGGCATTTGATAAAGCCGGACTTATTTATGGATTCGGTCATGCAATATATTCCGTATCAGATCCCAGAGCACTTATCTTCAAACAGTTCGTTGAAAAACTTGCTGAATCAAAACACCGCATGGCAGAATACGAACTCTATTCAATGATCGAAAGACTTGCTCCGGAGATCATTTCAGAGGAAAGAAAAATTTACAAAGGTGTAAGTGCAAATGTAGATTTCTACAGTGGGTTTGTTTACAGCATGCTTGAACTTCCACTCGAATTATTTACTCCGATGTTTGCAATCGCGAGGATTGTCGGATGGAGTGCACACAGAATGGAAGAGCTTATAAACGTAGATAAGATTATACGTCCCGCATACATTGGAATACAGGAAAATACTGATTATAAGCCTATTAACGAGAGGTAAAGATAACCTTCAAAAAACTGACAGTGGTGTCATAAAACGCGGAAGCATGATAAATACAGAAAAAATTTACAAAAAATTGTAGAAAAAATGCAAAAAAACTTTGTATTTATCAAGATAATGTAGTATATTCATTTCAGTAGTTGTTTAATGTTAAAATTTTATTCCAAAATCGGAGGAGGAAAAAATGGCTACAGCAAAAAAGGCAACTGAAGAAAAGAAGGTAACCGCAGTTAAGAAGGCAGCTCCTGCAAAGAAGGCTACCACTGCAAAGAAGGCTACCGCAACCAAGAAGGCAGCTCCTGCAAAGAAGGCTACCACCGCTAAGAAGGCAGCTCCTGCAA
>CAMOZY010000009.1 GCA_946631295.1 uncultured Lachnospiraceae bacterium | reverse complement strand
GACCTCCTCGAAATTGTATTTGTGCAAATTTTACAAATATTCTGAAAATTTATAAATTCGCACAAACATATTTTACAGTAAACCTTGAAATGTCGCAATAAAAAAGCAAAAAAATTTGATATTCAAACTACAATATTTCTGTTAAAAAATGTACAGATCTGTCAAAAAAACAGAGCCCGGCTTTTAATTGTGTCTAAAAGCCGGGCCCTCTATAAACAATATGTCACGTCAGATATTATCCCCGTGCAGGATATATCCCTTACCCTTAAGTATCTCTGCTGCCTTGGTCCTTGATTCTCCGTCCCAGAATCCTACCGTCATATCACCGCCGATATATTCACGGTTATGCTGGATTCCGATATTCTTGATATTGATGCCGCTGACAGCAAGGATCGTTGCAACCGATGCAATCGCACCGGGTTCATCTGAAATATCAACGGAAAATTTGTGTGAATCCTTGATTGGTCCTGCGCTCAGGGTGTTAAAGGAATTCCTGTAGGTTCCGGCATCATCGAAAAGTTCAGCAATATATTCGCCGTCACCTCCAGATACCTTCTCCCTGATCTCTGAGAGTCTGTCTATCAGGTCACCGAGAAATTCAGAAATGTTCACATCATTGGATTCGCATATCTCCTTCCACATTGCAGGTGAAGAAGATGCAACTCTTGTTATATCCTTGAATCCACCGGCTGCCACAACCTTCATCAGTCCATCGGAATAATCATTATTCTTGACAAGTTCGACCAAAGCTGCTGCTGCAAGGTGAGGAATATGGCTCACACCGGCAACTATCCTGTCATGCTTTTTGGCATCCATGACGATTGGAATAGCCCCCACATCAGAAGCAAGCTTTCTTATAACTTCAGCTTTCTCATCTCCCTCTTCGTAAGGTGTTATGATATAATATGCATTCCTGTACAGGTCCTTTGATGAAGCGATATAGCCTGTCCTCTCAGAACCTGCCATCGGATGTCCTCCGACAAAGCGATCCTTTAATCCGGCAGCCTCTGCAGCCTTCATAATGGAACCCTTAACAGAACTGACATCTGTGACGATGGTACTTTCGCTTACAAATGGAGCAAGCTTACCCAGTGCCTCAGCATTTGTCACAACAGGCAGACATAAAAAAATGACATCGCAGTCACTGAAACCTTCCCCTATCTCATGAAGAGGGATATCGACCACTCCATCATTTACAGCTGCTTCAAGTGAAGCCTCGCTTCTGTTATATGCTGCAATAACGCATGACTCATCGTGATTCTTAAGTGCTCTTGCAAGAGAGCCTCCGATCAGTCCGAGTCCGATAAAACCGTATTTACTCATCTTTTCTTCTTCCGATCATATTTCAGATATAGTACAAAGCAGACAAAGGCATTTCCGCACGTATCAAGCAGAACATCCCATACGGAAGCATATCTTCCGGGCACAAAATACTGATGCACTTCATCAAATGCCGCAAGGATCATAACAAGCAGAATACACCTGACATACATTCCGCCTGATTTACCGCTCAGCGCCTGTCTTATTTTCCCGATAAAGGGAAGGAAGCTTCCGCAAAAAAGTCCGCCAAGAATTCCATATTCCGCAAAGTGAGCGCATTTCCTCAGCGGATGTTCGAAATACCCGGCAAGTGAAAGTACATCCGCAGCGGTATGTTCGCGGAAGGAATAAATCAGGCTAGCCATCTTCTCTGCTATCTCAAAGCTTAAGGAGCCGGACTTTTCCGCAGTCTGGGCAGAGAATCTGTTAATCACAAGAAAGTAAAAACAAAAGCCCGCTGCCGCAAAAAAGATTGCAGCTGCTTTACCCTTGCGTGATGCGCTTTTATATGCATTCAGCCAGGTCTTCACTTCTGATTCATGTTAGAGACGGTCTGATATGTTGCAATCCTCTGAGCCTCCATTTCGGGAAGTCCCACAAAAGAAGACCCATAGATAAACACATCACCTTTCTTCTCAATCCTTACGATCTCAAGGAAAGCATGAAGCACCTCCTTGGTCCAGATCTCAAGAAAGCTCTCATAAACCGCACCGATCTGAAGAGCCTTATTGCAGGTAAATCCGACGCCGCCCTTTGAAACATCAGTGATATCAATAGTCACTTCTTCTCCGGCCTCATCGGAATCAAGTCTTTTGATCATGAGAGTTGAAACAAGTTCAGATCTCTTTGAATGTCTTTTTTCCTGCATGTGTACCTCCCTGAAATCAAATGTTAGTGAAAAAAGCAGGCATCTCCGAAGCTGAAGAATCTGTACCTTTCGGAAACAGCCTCTTTATACGCATCCAGAACATTTTCCCTTCCGGCAAAAGCAGACACGAGCATTATCAGTGTGGATTCCGGAAGATGGAAATTCGTGATAAGTCCGTCCATTATCTTAAACTCATATCCGGGATATATGAAAATATCCGTATCACCCGAACCGGGATTTACAACAAATCCTTTACCATCCGCAGCAGACTTTGCACAGCTTTCAACCGTTCTGCAGGATGTGGTGCCTACACAGATCACTCTTCCTCCGGATGCTTTGGTGTTATTAATGATATCCGCAGTCTCCTGCGTAACCTCATAGCTTTCCGTATGCATCTTGTGATCCGTTATCACATCCTCTTTGACGGGCCTGAATGTTCCAAGTCCTACATGAAGTGTAACATACGCGAGGCTGACACCCTTGTCTTCTATCTGCTTAAGAAGTTCAGGCGTAAAATGAAGTCCTGCTGTCGGAGCTGCAGCAGATCCGTCAAACTTCGCATAAACAGTATTGTACCTTGTGGGATCTGCAAGCTTATGTGTTATGTAGGGAGGAAGCGGCATTTCACCGAGCCTGTCCAGCACTTCCTCGAAAATCCCGTCAAAATAAAACCTTACTATCCTGTTGCCGCCTTCGACAATGTCAAGGACTTCAGCCTTTAACGTACCGTCGCCGAAATCCAGTCTTTGTCCGGGCCTGCAGCTTTTTCCTGGTCTTACAAGAGTTTCCCAGTCTGTTCCGGAAATACGCTTGAGAAGAAGAACCTCAACATGTCCTCCAGTACCTTCTCTTACGCCAAGAAGTCTCGCGGGTATTACTTTGGTATTGTTAAGAACAAGGCAGTCACCTTCATTAAGATAATCTACGATATCCTTAAAGATTCTGTGACTTCTTGCTCCGGTATTACGATCCACGACCATAAGCCTGGAGGAAGATCTGTCCTCAAGCGGATCCTGTGCGATCAGTTCCTCAGGCAGGTCGTAGTAATAATCCGATCTTCGTAATTCGTTCATGATCAAAGATCCATGCCCTCACAGAATGCGATATAGCCTCTGTAAGTTTCGTAAACATCAGCCTTGGAGGTTGCTTCCCAGGGTGAATGCATGTTGAGAACTGCAACTCCGGAATCGATGACATTCATTCCATACAGAGCAAGGATATAAGCGATGGTTCCTCCGCCGCCCTGATCCACCTTGCCAAGCTCTGCAAACTGATAGGATACATCGGCAAGCTCGAAAATTCTTCTGATAGCTGCGATGTACTCAGCATTTGCATCATTGGAACCGCTCTTTCCTCTGCTTCCGGTAAACTTGTTAAATACGATGCCACCGCCAAGGAATGCAGCATTCTTCTTTTCAAATACGGACTCATAGTTAGGATCAACACCGGCAGATACATCACTTGAAAGCATACAGCTTCTTGCAAGGCATCTCTTAAGATCAAGTTCGGAATCATACTCTCTGCAGAGATTCATAACCTCTGCAACAGCATTTTCAAAGAACTTGGACTTCATTCCGGTAGCACCTACAGATCCGATCTCTTCTTTGTCAACAAGGATAGTACATACAGTTCTGTCACAGGTAGGAAGATCGATCATTGCCTGAAGAGATGTGAATGCACATACTCTGTCATCCTGTCCGTATGAAAGGATCATTGATCTGTCAAATCCTGCCTCTCTTGCTCTTCCTGCAGGAACAACCTCAAGTTCAGCTGAGAAGAAATCCTTCTCCTCAAATCCGTACTGCTCTCTGAGAATCTGAAGTATTGCAGTCTTTACAGGCTCCTTGCTCTCTTCAGCCTTGGTCTTGGAGCTTCCGGTCTTGCCAATGATGATAGGCTTGTTACCCACGATAATATCGAGGTCTTCTCCTTCAACAACCTTGGAAGCCTTCTTGTCCATCTGATCCTGTGCAAGATGAATGAGAAGATCCGAAACAAAGAATACGGGATCATCGGGATCCTCACCAACATTGATCTCAATGGTGCTTCCATCCTTCTTTACGACTACGCCGTGGATTGCAAGAGGAAGTGCTGTGTACTGATACTTCTTGATACCTCCGTAATAGTGAGTATCAAGGAGAGCAAAATCATCCTTCTCATAAAGAGGATTGGACTTAACATCCATTCTGGGGCTGTCGATATGAGCTCCGAGAATATTGATACCGTCTGAGAAAGGCTTGTTACCGATCCTGAACATTACAACCGACTTGTTCATCCATACGGAATAAACCTTATCTCCCGGCTTAAGCTTTCTTCTTGATCCGATGAGCTTGTCAAGTTCGACAAACCCTGCAGCCTCTGCCATATTGACTATCTCATCAACGCACTCTCTTTCGGTCTTGCCGTTAGAGAGGAATTCAATATAATCCTTGTTCAGTTTCTCCAGCTTCTTAAGTTCAGCCTGAGAATACTTTTTCCACACCTTATCGTATTCCATATAGTTATTACCTCCTGTTATATGATTTATTTTCTAAAAATGCAGGTAAAACCAGCATGTAAATAACATTCTGCTAAATATCAGCTTCTAAGCTCTATGCCAAGGCTCTGAAGTCCGTTAAGGATCTTCTTCATTGCTGCAGTTATATCATTATCTTCAAGTGTTCTGTCCTTAGCTCTGAATGTCAGTGAATAAGCAACAGACTTGAATCCCTTTGCAACCTGCTCGCCCTCGTAAACATCAAAGAGCTTGATATCTTCAAGAATCTTGCCTCCGCGCTGAGCAAAAATAGTCTCAATCTGTCCTACGAGAACATCTGAAGGAACAAGCATTGACAGATCTCTTGTCACTGCAGGGAACTTAGCAATTCCCTCATACTTGTGATCATATGATACAAACTCCATAACAGCAGGCATATCGACAACTGCAACATATACCCTTGTCTTAATATCGTATGCAGCACATACAGAAGGATGAACCTCACCGAGATAACCTACTGTTTTACCATCATACTTAACGAGAGCCTGTCTTCCGGGATGAAGGAATGACTTTCCTGCCTTAGGATCATACTCTCTCTTATTCTTCATTCCCAAAGCATTGAAGAGCTCTTCAACAGCTCCCTTCATGGTGAAGAAATCGCCCTTACCGTAAAAACCGAGAGTAAGCTGCATTCTCTCATCAGGATAATCGGTGAGAGGAAGTGAAGCGGGAACATAAATATTTCCGAGTTCGTAAAGCTTAACTTCAGGATTTCTGCGATTGAAGTTCGTAGAAAGGCTTGTTAGCATTCCGTTAAGAGAGATGGTTCTCATAACAGAGAAGTCCTCGCCAAGAGGATTGCTGATCCTGATCGCATTTCTTTCAGGTGCATCAGCAGGCAGATTCAACTTATCAAAAACCTTGGGGCTTTCGAATGAATAAACATAAGCCTGTGAGAAACCGCACATCTCTGCAACCTGACGTGCTGTATCTTCTGTACGAAGCTTAAGGCCGACACCGCCCATGGCATTTCCGCCGGGAAGAGTTGTGGGAATGTTATCATATCCCTTGAACCTTGCAACCTCTTCAGCAAGATCACATGTTGCGAGGAGATCCTGTCTGAATGAAGGGATAACAATCTCGTTAGCTGCTTTGTCGAAAGTAAGCTCTTCTTTTTCGAAGACTTCGATCATTTCCTCGGGAGTATAAGCAGTTCCAAGGAGATCATTGATGCGCTCAGGCTCGAAAGGAATCCTTACAAGATCCTTGAAAGGAACCTTAATATCAACGATTCCGCCTACAACCTCGCCTGCACCGAGCTCTTCAACAAGCTGACATGCTCTGTTCATAGCTTCGGATGCATTTCTGGGATCAAGGCCTTTCTCGAAGATACCGGAAGCATCTGTTCTTAATCCAACTCTTCTGGAAGACTTTCTGATGTTGGTTCCGTTGAAGGTTGCGGCTTCGAAAAGCATGGTCTTAACATCATCAGTGATCATGGTGTTTTCACCGCCCATGACGCCTGCAATACCAATCTCCTTTTCTCCGTCGCAGATCATGAGAACATCCTTGTCAAGATTTCTCTCCTGACCGTCAAGAGTAACGAACTTATCTCCGTCCTTTGCTCTTCTTACGATGATCTTCTTTCCGGAGATCTTGTCATAATCGTATGCATGCATGGGCTGACCATACTCAAGCATAACGAAATTGGTGATATCAACGATATTGTTAATGGGTCTGATGCCTGCAGCACCGAGCCTTAACTGCATCCACTTAGGTGAAGGCTCAATCTTGATATTCTTTACAACTCTTGCAGTATATCTGGGGCAAAGGTCGGTATCCTGAACTTCAACAGAGATAAAATCATTTACATCTTCAGCATTACCGGTTTCCTTTACGATGGGAGCCTTGAACTCTTTTCCGAAGGTTACTGCTGCTTCTCTTGCAATACCGAGGATGCTGAAACAGTCTACTCTGTTGGAGGTAACTTCATATTCAACAACAGTGTCATGAAGTCCGAGAAGTTCTACAGCATCTGCACCTACCGGAGCATCAGCAGGGAAAATGTAAATTCCGTTGGGATCTGCTTCGGGATAAAAGTTTACATCACTTCCGAGCTCATCGATCGAACACATCATTCCGAAGCTCTCTACGCCACGGAGCTTGCCTTCCTTGATGGCATATCCTTCCTCGGGAGCAGGCCCCTCATCATGTGCAGAACCCGCAACCTTACCACCTGCAAGAACTACAGGAACCTTATCTCCCTTATGAACATTGGGAGCGCCGGTTACGATCTGTATAGTCTCTGATCCTGTATTAACCTGACAGATGATCAGATGTTCGGCATCGGGATGCTTTTCAATTTCAAGAACCTCACCAACAACTATCTTCTCAAGATTCTTGTCTCTTCTTACATAATTTTCTACTTTTGTGCCAGACAGTGTCATGGCATCTCTGTATTCCTGATCTGTCACATTAAGATCAGGCACATAATCTCTGATCCATGAAAGCGGAGTATTCATATCATAATCCTTTCACATTCTTAATAAGGTTATCTGCAGCCATCCTTGACAGTGCAGAAATATCGGTTCATAGGTTAGTGATCTTTAGAACTGCTTGAGGAATCTGTAATCATTCTCATACAGAAGTCTCATATCATCGATCTCATACTTAAGAAGAGCTATTCTCTCAAGTCCTACGCCGAATGCAAATCCGGTATACTCCTTAGGATCGATATTACACATTTCCAGAACATGAGGATGAACCATTCCGCAGCCGAGGATCTCAATCCATCCTTCATTCTTACAGAATCTGCATCCCTTACCGCCACACTTGAAGCAGCTTACGTCCATTTCAGCAGAAGGCTCTGTGAACGGGAAGTGATGAGGTCTGAACTTAACCTTGGTATCTTCTCCGAACATCTGACGTGCGAACTCCTGAAGAGTTCCCTTAAGATCAGCAAAGGTGACATGCTTATCTACAACAAGTCCCTCAACCTGATGGAAGGAAGGTGAATGAGTTGCGTCAACTTCGTCAGCACGGAAAACTCTTCCGGGAGCGATCATCCTGATGGGAAGTCTTCCCTTCTCCATCTCATGAATCTGGCATCCGGAGGTCTGTGTTCTGAGAAGCATCTCACCGTTAATATAGAAGGTATCCTGCTCATCCTTGGCGGGATGGTCTGCAGGGATATTAAGAGCTTCGAAGTTATAATAGTCCTTCTCAATCTCAGGGCCTTCAACAACCTCATAGCCCATTCCGATAAAAACTCTCTCTATCTCATCAAGAGCTATCTGATTGGGATGGCGGTGTCCGGGAGTGGGAACATCACCGGGAAGAGTTACATCGATAGTCTCAGTTGCAAGCCTAAGATCAAGAGCTGCACTTTCAAGCTTTGACTTGGTCTCTTCAAGAATCTTCTCAATCTCTGCTCTAGTCTCGTTAACAAGCTGTCCTACCTTTGGACGATCCTCCGGGGACACATCCTTCATTGACTTGAGAACCTCTGTCAGTTCTCCCTTTTTTCCGAGAATGGCAACACGAACTTCATTAAGCTTGTCCGGAGTATCGCTCTCTGCGATGCGGGCAAGTGCTTTCTGCCTTATCTCTTCAAGTTTTTCCTTCATAATATTCCTTCCCGGCTTGCGGCAGGTTTTATGCCCTAATGCCACTGCCTAAGTTTATTTATATAATCCGTCAAAAAACGGGATCATTCTTCTTTATTCCTGTACTGCTTCACCTCAATTATCACATTCGGCCAGATGTGATTGAAATACGCTCCTAGCAGAAGCAGGTACATACAGCAGTAAATCCACAGCATGGCTATGACAAGAAAAGACATAGCTCCGTACAGTGTAATGCCGTATCCCATGTTCACTATCATCGTAAAGATGACTGAAAAGCCGATCCATCCCGCAGATGCAAAACACGCCCCGGGGAGCTGTCTTCTGTACTTAAGCTTAAGTCCCTTGGTCTGAAGACTTCTGCCATCCTTATCAAGTGACGGGTCCGATTCATTCCAGATCTTAACAAGCTTCCTGTCTGAAAGTACACGTATCTGGGTCAGCTTGTTCCTCGGTCCGCGATAAGGCATCCAGGTATAAAACAGCGCAAATACAAAAGACAGGATGATAAATGTATAAAGGAGCCTCGGCCTCATCAGTACATCCTTCAGCATGGAAACATCAAAATGCAGATGGATGATCATACGCCTGAAAACATCGGTCCCGAGAACGATTATCGAAATACTCAGAAGTAGCGTGATCATCATAACGACCATGTAAAAACAGCTCACTATCCTGAGTTTTACGTAGTTCCTCTCCTCCTTGACCTCATTAACCCGGTCAAGCCCCAGTATAAGGGCCATGATTCCTTTTCCCGCCGTCCATATTGTCGCAATGATCGATATGGTTATAACACCCGCGGTGGAATCATATATCTGAGCTACCATCTCCTCCAGAAAGTCATTGAACACTATCGGAGTTGCAGCCTCAATAATGTTAACAAGCTCTATTTCCGTAAGTCCCGTATACGGAAAAATACTGCATATGAGCACTAAAATAGGAACCAGCGAGACAAAAAGAAAAAAAGCCGCGCTGGCTGCATAAGCATTTATGTTAAGCTGCCTCGTAGTGATGGCAAATCTTCTTATCTTGGCTATCAGATCAGTCATATGCATAGTAAAACCCTTAGATGACCCCTCGCCTTTTGACGCCTAGCCAAAGCCAGGTGGGTAACCGCATCATGACATTTGCCTTCCCCTGGCGCCTTTCGGTGGGGGCATGACAGCCGACCATGAGATGTAGGAATCCCGTAAAAGGTAAATGTAGGTTCAAAAAATACAAGGGAATCAACCTCGGGCTACCTTGATTATATTATAGAAACCCTTTATATATCAATATTTTTATAAAAAAACGGGGATGGCAAGGGCCATCCCCGAATTCATTAAATCAGTTTTCAGATCAAAGCTGAGGGCCTGCTGCAACGAGTGCCTTGCCTGCCTCATTGGTCTCATACTTCTTGAAGTTCTTGATGAAACGTCCTGCAAGATCCTTAGCTTTCTCTTCCCACTCGGAAGGATTAGCATAGGTGTCGCGAGGATCGAGGATCTCGGTGGAAACTCCGGGAAGCTCGGTAGGAACCTCGAAATCAAAGTAAGGGATCTTCTTGGTAGGAGCATTCTTGATGTCTCCGTTAAGGATAGCATCGATGATTCCTCTGGTATCAGGAATGGAGATTCTCTTTCCGGTTCCGTTCCATCCGGTATTTACGAGGTAAGCCTTAGCTCCGCTCTTCTCCATCTTCTTAACAAGCTCCTCACCGTACTTGGTAGGATGAAGCTCAAGGAATGCCTGTCCGAAGCAAGCTGAGAAGGTAGGTGTAGGCTCGGTGATTCCACGTTCGGTTCCTGCAAGCTTTGCAGTGAATCCGCTGAGGAAATAGTACTGAGTCTGCTCAGGGGTAAGGATTGAAACGGGAGGAAGAACTCCGAAAGCGTCAGCTGAAAGGAAGATAACATTCTCAGCTGCAGGGCCTGCAGATACTCCGTTAACATTCTTTGCAATATTCTTGATGTGCTCGATGGGATAAGATACACGGGTATTCTCGGTAACGCTCTTATCGTCGAAATCGATCTTTCCGTTTGCGTCTACGGTAACGTTCTCAAGGAGAGCATCCTTCTTGATAGCGCCATAGATGTCAGGCTCATTCTCCTTGGAAAGGCCGATAACCTTAGCATAGCATCCGCCCTCAAGGTTGAATACGCCGTTGTCATCCCAGCCGTGCTCGTCATCACCGATGAGAAGTCTCTTGGGATCGGTTGAAAGTGTGGTCTTACCTGTTCCTGAAAGACCGAAGAAGATAGCGGTGTGCTTACCTTCCATATCGGTGTTTGCGGAGCAGTGCATGGAAGCCATTCCCTGAAGAGGAAGGAAATAGTTCTGCATTGAGAACATACCCTTCTTCATCTCTCCGCCGTACCAGGTGTTAAGGATAACCTGCTCACGGCTGGTTACGTTGAAGAGAACTGCGGTCTCGGAGTTAAGTCCAAGTTCCTTATAATTCTCAACCTTAGCCTTAGAAGCGGTGTAAACCATGAAATCAGGAGTGAAGTTAGCCTCTTCCTCTGCGGTAGGCTTGATGAACATATTTCTTACGAAATGTGCCTGCCAAGCTACTTCCATGATGAAACGGACTGCCATTCTGGTGTCCTTGTTAGCGCCGCAGAATGCGTCGACTACGAAAAGTCTCTTGCCGGAAAGCTCCTCAAGAGCAAGCTTCTTGCAGGCATCCCATGCTTCCTGGGTTGCGGGATGGTTGTCGTTGGGATACTCGGGAGTATTCCACCAAACGGTATCCTTGGACTTATCATCCATAACGATGAACTTATCTTTAGGAGAACGTCCGGTGTAAACACCTGTCATAACGTTAACTGCACCGAGCTCGGTAACTTGGCCCTTATCATAGCCGGTGAGTTCTGCCTTCAGTTCTTCGTTGTACAGAGTATCATAATCGGGATTGTAAACAATCTCAGATACGCCGGTGATCCCATACTGGGAAAGATCGATGTTTGCCATACTGATTCCTCTTTTCTTAATAATTTTACGGTTAACTTGTGAGTTAAAAACTGACAACCGAAATCTGAATCATTATCTCAAATCAGGGGGTAAAAGTCAATCAAAGCACCTGTCATTTAAAGCACTTTTTAACCTTTGAAACGCCCCTTGAAATAAGCGGTCTGAGCGGTCTTAAGGCCATCCATATCCGTACAGAACTCCTGTATGCAATACCGGATACAGACATCTTTTTTCCTTTCCGGACCAGCCCGGTAACAACTCCGCAAATGCAATCTTCCTTTATAGGGCCTTCAAGTTCGGACTGGTTATCTCCTACCATAAAATATACAGGATGTCCGTATTTATTTTTCCGGATACGGGCTATCCTGTGAAGCACTAAAATACTGCCATCTCTCCGGAAAAGAACGATATCAAGCCTTTTAAGTTTTTTTCCTGCTGAAGGTTCAATAACAACCCGGTCCCTGCCCGGCACGATGAGCGGATACATGCTCCATCCATGAGGCGACATCTCAATGGCCTGTCCGTTTCGGAGCAGAGTTTCGGGATTTTTCTTTTCTTTAGTAGCTGTATTTGAATCTGAATTCATGAGTTATTCCTCGGAAAACAAAACATGATCAAAGATTTATAACTGTATATTATTCATGAACTTGTACACAGTTCATGATATTATATACCCATGCGTAGAAATAAGTATTTTACTCACATCTGCATATCAGGGGACGATTATATTCTTCCAATCGCCCAGAGTATCAGCGACCACAAGCGCGGTATCAGAATAAACAAAACCGGTCTGCTCTTATGGAAACTCCTTGAGCATGGAACTGGACGTGATGCTCTGATTAATGATTTTATCACAAAGGCCGGGATTCAGCCTGAAAAAGAAGCTGAAGCTGCAACGGATGCAGCCGCTTTTCTGGATCATCTTATCAGGCTTGGGATAATATCGGATGTTAAAGAGGTCCTGCATCCCGAGAAGTCAGAAAATGAAATGACGGATTCAGAGTTAATTAATTATGCTCAGGCAAAAAAAGAATTATCAGCTTTCGAGTATTCGGATTTTAATACCCCTGAGATTCAGTCTGCTCTAAAGCTTAATATTGCCGGCATCAGAATTGATTTGTATGGAAAAAAAGAATTATTCGACCCTTCATTTTATGATTTTTCCTGCCGGGACATAAAAGTTTATGATACAGCGTTTCCCGACATGAAGATATTTATTTCTGCAGTTCCGAACGTTCATAAGACTCATCCGACAAAATACATCATAAAAAATGATGAAATGAATATTTCCGAAACCGAATCCGAGTATATTGTCTCATATCCCGAAAACTCACAGGTTATCGAAACGCGTATATCCAAGGATGCAAGGATTGTCAGAATATTCATAACGGATGACTATACTGTAACCAATCCGGCGGATACTAATTCAATCATATATCAATTATTCCACGCCATCCGTATTCCTTTTCTCTACATCGCAGAAAAAAAAGGATTATATGCCATTCACTCAGCTTCAATCCTTTACAAAGATAAAGCTTTTCTGTTCTCTGCATCATCAGGCATCGGCAAATCTACACATGCCGCACTCTGGACAAAATATACGGATGCAGTAAATATAAACGGAGATCTCAATCTAATAGGACTTTCCGATGGAAAGGCCACTGTTTTCGGAATCCCCTGGTGCGGAACCTCAGGAATCTATGATACGCATTCCTATCCTCTTGGCGGAATCGTATTTCTTAAGCGTTCCGAAAATGACATGGTCGAGAACATAAACGGTTCCGACAGGCTCTTTACGCTCACAAGACGAACCATATCCCCTCTTTGGAACTCAGCCATGCTCAAGAAGATGATCTGCGACCTTACACCGCTCGAAGAACAGATCTACATCAAGAGACTGTATTGCACTAAGGAACCTTCCGCCCAAAGAGTACTTCAGCAATCCATTGACGATGTCAGCCCCCGTTAATTATTTCCTGGACTTCATCGTGGGTAAGTTCTGTACAGTGCTTGTCACTGATGCGGTAAACCCTTGAGCATCCTTTAAGCATGCCCGGACGGTGTGTTGTCAGTACGCAGGTTCTGGGATACTCATCTTCTGTGATGTTCTTTAGAACTTCCTTAGCAGTCTTAGGATCGAGCGCAGATGTTGCCTCATCCAATAGAAGGATTGGTGAATGTCTGAGGAATGCTCTTGCAATTGAAAGTCTCTGAGCCTGCCCTTCAGAAAATCCGCCTCCACGCTCCTTGATCTCACTATTGATACCATCAGGAAGCTTTTCAACAAATTCCCATGCACATGCCTTTTTCAAAGCATTTATGATATCTTCATCCGTAGCGTCTTCCTTAACATTTCTCATATTCTCTGCAATAGTCCCGGAAAACATCGTATTTCCCTGAGGCACATATGAAATAAGCTGACGAACAGAGGCACTGAGCGACATTTCCTTTCCGCCATCACCTACTATATAGGTTTCTCCTTCACTGGGCTTAACAAGCGAAAGCAACATTCTCAGCATAGTAGTTTTACCTTCGCCGGAAGGTCCGATAAGAGCTACTATCTCATGAGGTTTTGCGTCAAAAGATACTCCGTCAAAAACCTCATTACCGTTTCTGTAGGAATACTTTACATCTTCGACCTTAAGTTCAACTCCGTCTTTGCAGTAATTATCATAAAATTCCTTCACCGCTTCTTTTGACTCATAGTTTTCATGATCAAGTTCGGTTAATTCCATAAGTCTCGAAGCAGAAGTGGTAATGGATATTCCTGAAGGAATCAGCGATAAAAGGCTGTTTAATGTATTGGTAAGTGTTCCGGACAAAGAAAGGAACATAGTCATGGTTCCGTATGTAATAACACCTGACCAGACTCTGTAAATTCCCCAGCCATAGGATAAATACGAAACTCCAAGACCAACAATCGTAAGAAGTATAGAAATAATTATATATACCTTCTGATAATTTAGACGCATCTTAACATAATCAGACTGCAGTTCCTTAAGCTTTCTGACATAATGTCCGATCATATCAAAAGCCTTAATAGTCTGTATATTAGAGAATGCTTCCTGGTTAAAGCCCGACATTTTTGCATTCATAACAGAACTTCGCATATTATTCCTTTGCATTCTGCGGGTAAGATTTCGCGAGATAAAGTAAGTAAATGGCATACCAGCCATAGCAATAAGTGCAAAGGTAAAGTCATACTTAGCCATTATGGCAAATGCCGCACCAAATCTGAACAGATATACAATTCCGTTAGGTATATAGCTTAAGATGGCGCTTGATAAAGAAGATACGTCATTTCCCCATCTTGTTAGAAGATCACCTGTATGATAGCTGCTCAGCTGCTCCCAGTCTGCAGACAATATTTTCTCAAAGATTTCAGATCTTATGGTATTTTCTACCCTGAGGTTAATTTTGGATGAAAAATATCCTGACACCTGAGTAATAAAAGTCGACCCAAGAGTCATACTTATCATAATTATGAATGTTGTAATTACACGTCCGGTCTGATGACCCGTGATAATATCCACAAGATCCTTTGAAACAAGACTGCTTGTAAGGGAAAGAACTGTTCCCGATAATCCAAGCAAGGTATAAAAGAGCATTTCTTTCCAGTAACTTACTGCATATCTGCAGACCCATAGTGCTCGTTTCTTCAGAGTAACAATATTAGATTTTTTCTTAAAAAACCTAACTATCTTCTTAAACATATTTTCCTACGTAAAATAACCGCCCTATCAAAGGGCGGTTATATATTAACAAATCATAAGCAAGACATTTGAAACTATCAGATTCCACCCTGAACATTCGGACGATAATCACAAGAAATCGAAGACTGTATAACCGTAAGAGTATCAGAATCTTCACAAGTAACAATCAATGAAGGTGCAATAATATCAACTGAATTATGTGCATCTGCATCATTAGGCCGGGTAAGTACAAGAGTAGAAGTTCCTACACCACTAACTTCGAATGCTTCATATTGAGCATTCGTAATAACCTGATTAAACATAAGAGTAATTATTGATGCAGTGGAAATATGTACCGCTTCATGCTTACATGTTAAACGCATTCTCACTTCACCATTACTTCTTTGGAAATAATCAATATTAACAATCTCCCAGCAATTGCCTTCCTCTTCCTGGCCACCATTAGATCTGTTCTCGCCTTCATTTTCGGTGCCGTCCTGCTTTTCGTTGTCATCTCCGCTTGCTGCGTAGATACCCTCAGCAATATCGTCTAATTCAAGCACCATGGGCTTTTCATACTTAATCATTTATTCTCTCCTCTAAAACCTAAAAACTCTCTCTCAAAAATCTCTTTCACGCAAAATATATGTATAAAATAGGTTTCACGTTATTATTCACTACAAATATAAGTGAATAAATAATTAGTGTCAAGGTTTTCGGGCAATTTTTCTTAAGAAAATCTTAAGAATTTGCCATATCCTGCGTTTTTATGCTCATTTATGGCTATAAGTACGCCTGAACTCAAAACCTGAAACAGCTCTTATAAAAGCTACTCAAACAAATGCAGTTTCCTGACCATCTTCCCTCTTTTACCTGCTGAGCCAAGAACCTGTCCCAATGAAACCTTACGTATTTTTTGATTGTTTATCAGGAACCTGACAAGTGTCATAACCCAGAGTGCAGGCCACAGGAAAACATTCTCAGACTGTTTGGGATAATTGAGTCTCATCTGATGATGAAATTCCCGTACATAATCCAGTGGACCATTTCCCCTCAGAGCAACCATTCGTCCTTTTCCAGTCTTACCGAATTCTCCATGTGATACGAACTCTTCAAGGAATTCATCAATCTCACTTTTCCTATAGTCGCTCTCCCCTGCTTTCAGAAGCTTCGCTCCTGTTTTTCCGAGACCAAGATGCCTGTAACAAACCAAAGTAACCATGTCTGAAAAACCTTTGATCCCACTCTCGGTAACAAGCTTGAGATATTTATCGACAGCTGCATCAGATATGTCTCTGTTCCAGAACACTACCCAGTCGCAAAGAAGCCTTATACCAAAACCTTTACGCAGATAATGCTGAAGCATATGCAAAAGAAGCTCATAAGCATGATAGGAATCATTCAGAATTGTAAGTGGGGCTCCTAATACATCGATTTTTCTGACATATAAATCATTAAGCCGCCTGTTTCCATCTTCATCCGTAATGATCAGACTATCCTGCTGACCCTTCAGTATCTTATTTGCCCTTTCGTTATCGAACGGTTCAGCAAGCATCGTATGAAGCTCTATATCTATATCATCCTCTGTGATCATCACGACATGATGAAGTGCATACTGCTTTTCCTTAACGCGAAATCCTGAATCCTCAAGTATACTGACTGCTTCGTCAATCCTCGTTTCATCAGGTATCAATATATCCACGTCACCGCTTTTTCTGCAAAGAGGATTCCTGTAAAAAGAAGCCGTTCCCATACCTTTTAAAAGAACCGCCGGAATACTGCAAGTCTCAAGCCTGCTTAAGATATCTCTTGCCAGAAAAAGAAGTCTGAAATCCTGTGTTGCGGTCTTTACCGCCGCTCTCTGAAAGGAAACCACAGCCCGCTCAGGAACTGAATCCGAATCGCATACGGCATCATAAAGCATACCTGTAACCTTTTGTGATTCAGTAAGTCCCAGAAGATTATCCCATTCTGAATTTGTCAGTGCATTCACGGATATCGTATCGTTTTCGCCGGTAAGACTTTTGCGAAGCAATTCCGTCAGTGCGATCTGCTCTTTATTCATGTCCGAACCTTTTTTCCAAAATATCCCTTGCTTTATAAAACAGAAATCTGAAATCTTTATTTCTGAAATAAACCACCAGGTAAATCATATTGGTTACCACAAATGTGAAAATAACTTTAACAATCATCTCCACCCAGCAGTTTTCGATGTTTATTATTTTCAAAAGAATCCTGTGTTCTGCATACCAGAGAACAAAAGTCACCGATGTATAGAAAATGTATCTTACAAAATATGTAAAGCAGCTGTACTTAAGTCTGTGCTTATAAAGCATATACGGCTCCACCCAGAATGATGTGAGCATCGTGCTGATCAAAGTTCCGAGAAATATTCCTATAACACCGTAAAAATATCCAAGTACCAACGATACAGCAAGATTTATAACTGCCTCAGCAACTGCTTTCCATTTATCATATTTAAACAGTCCCATCGAATCCCTGAAGATAAGCGTAGGCTGGCGCATTCCCGTAAAATAAAAGCAAAGGCACAGAACAAAAGTTATATCCCCCTCAAAACGATAAAGTTCTCCAAAACTCGCCCCGACAAATATATCAAGAACCTCGAACATCATTATCGTTATCAGTCCGTATACCCACTGTCCCATAAAAAAGATTGCATCAAATATCCTTCTTATACGCTCTTTGGATTCGCTGACATTCATATTTCCGACACTTGCCATCATTCCCTGAAACATCTGCTCGAGAACCTGTTTTACCGAACCTATGATCAGAAAATAATTGGAATATCTTCCGACAGAAAGCGTTCCCACAAGTGCTGACAATAGAAGATTATCAGTGTTATTGACAAGAACTCCACCGATCTTATGAACCATCATTGCGCGTACATTTGCCCAAAGTGATTTCTTTTCTTCTGTTTTTAACATACCGCATTCCTTATCGTTCAGATATGGATACATTTTGCCTGCCTTAAAATATATACAGATATTTCCAAACACAGTACACAGTATCCAAATAGAAAGATAGAGAACATAATTACGAGTTGTAAGCAATACTATGATCTGAACAACATTCTGAACAAACCATGATGATGTCTGAATGATGGTACTGATATATCCTACCTGATGTGCATCGATGAGAGTTTTTCTGTATATACCGATATATGAAAGAACAGAATTAGCCAGATACATCAGATAGATTAGCGTAAGATAAGGAACATCAGGCTGATCCTTGATAAGAAAATCCATAAAAGGAAGAACTGCAAGACCACATACAAAAACTATCCCGGCAACCACATAATAAAACTTTTTGAAAAGCTGCATCAGGATCTTCTGTTTTTCGATATTACCATCGGCAATCGGTTTGTATAAAGCATATGTTATCGCAGTTCCGACTCCTAGTTCAGATAAAGCAAGAACATTCAGAATATCTGAAAACAGTCCGTTTATTCCAACATAATCAGAGCTGAGCGTATGAGTAAAAACAACTCTTGCGGCAAATCCCATGAGTATAGCAAGTACTCTTGAGATGACTGCAACAGTTGTATTTCTTGCAGAGTATTCCGTTCTACTCTTCTTTTCCAAATACGCTCTCCCGGTTATTTTTCAAAAGAACATTTATTGGCAAAAGCCTTGTCAAAAGCATCGATCATTTCATTTCTGACTTTTTCAACATCTTTTACAAGCCCTGTATCATTTATACACAGACATTTGACCGCAGGTTTAAGTATTCCTTTCTTTCCCCGACTTATCACCTTTAGAATACTTTCATTATCATCAGACAATTCGGTATACATCACATGCCTTGTGATATTAGACGGAGCAAACTTACCACTTAATTTTCCCCATTCCCTGAAAAGATACTGGTTAACATCTGTGTCATCACGGAATCTGTTTCCATTCAGGCTTTTAAGATACCCGCCTTCATTTTTCCATACTTCTTCATAAGTACTTTTTAACATCGGAGCTGCGCTGTGAACAGAATACAGGCCTGTAAATCTCGGGAAAGCAAGTTCCAGAAGATTATAGAAAAAATAGATTGCCGGATATCCGATATGAAAATAATGAGCCGGATGGTCCTTTACATTTTTTCTTTTATCAAAATGTTTTGAAAGAACCAGAATATTATTCTGTACAAGATGTGTCATTCCGGGATTGGAAGGATTGGCAACAACAGGCTGAAAAGCAAGCATATCTCTTGGAAGATCCTTTTTAAAGAAATAATCCTTGTCGGTATAGCCTAACAGAAAACAATCATCGTTAAAATAAATAAAATGTTCCGCAAGGTCCGGAATCCTATGAAGATATCTCTCAATCAGCGAACAGTTAAAACATGGAATGGAATCTTTCGGAAGAAAATCCTCATGCTTTACAATATTTAATCTGGAATTCGATACATTAAGCCACTGAGGAATGTGTCCGTACGTCACAAAATGGATCTTTCTTACCCAGGGAGCATTCTTTTCAACACATCTGAACCAGTATTTAAGCAGGCTCCAGTCACGGAACCGTTCTATTCTGTCTCCGTAGGCGTTGTCAGGAAGATATTTACTTTTTTCCTTCAGCCACTCAGGGTCTTCACCATCTACCCATGTGACTACGATATCTATGTCCATATCAATATCCTGCAATTACTAACTATGATGTCTCTCTGCTGTCATCAACCTCAAATCCAAGCTGGTAAAGGCATGCCGGATTCTGTCTGAAATAATAACATGCAAACAGATCATCTTCATAATAAACATGAAGCTCATTCGGATAAAGATCATTAAAATCATTAACCCATTTGAGCATTCTGGATTCCAGAACGGTTCTTGTAAGCCAGTCATTATATGACTGAGAAGAAACAGGAAACTTATAAAACGGTCCTGTTGCTATTTCCGGGGAAGCAACTGAGTTTATATACTTCGGATACTGGCTGCCGGTCAGATAATCATAATAATCCATATACTTTTCTTCAGCCAGCCATGCAGGTCCTGATGAAAAATTAAACTGTGCATACTTCAGAGGACGCTTTTCAAAGAATATAAAAACGTATTCAGTAGGAAGTGTATAGTCCTTCTCTACGCAGTCATTAATGAATTGGACAAGTTCTTCATGATATCCGTATTCAATGATCTGATATAGTTCATCAACAGGTGAAACTATTGTAAATTTCTGCTTATCGATATTTGAAACAATGGATTCTGTCACATTTACAACTGAATTATATCTGGTAAATTCACAATAAAGATATCCGTGGAAATTACCAGTCACTATCGTTCCAACGTATATCACCGAAGTGACAACAATTCCAGAAACGCCTGCCACCCATGAAGGTGTTTTTTTCTCAAGGAACATAAATACAAGATCAATGGGAATAACACATACTGCACAGATTAAAAATCTTTCAATACCACATAGTCTGCTTCTTGCAAAAAGGCTTGGAAGGCCAATGGAATCAGCGCAATACAGCATCATAAAGATTATTGAAGCAAGTACAAGAACAAAATATCCGTCAAAAAGACACATTGATATTGCTCTGTCTTTATTCTTAACAGCATATATAACATTGATCATCTTACATACGATAAACAATATGAATGCGATAAAGGTAAGACAAACGATTAGCTTGGCTCTTTCCTGTTTGTATAGAGTTTCATAACCGCCCTTATATAATCCGTTTACAAACTTATGAACAAACCCATTTGCAGTTATCACTATACCAGCTGGTTTTACATAGCCTGAAGCCTTGATCTGATGCTCATTACATGCAGGAATATAACTTCTGTTTTTATGTTCGTCTCCTGTTTCATCAGCATTCTTTCTTTCGGTATCATCTGAAAAATCTTCCGGCCTTTCAGTATCCTGATCATAATGTCCTTCTTCCGCCCAGTCATCACCATTTATAACACTCATTGCCCATCCGATTGAGCCCTGAAGAGGGATTCCCGAAGCAAAAGCAAGAGCCATCGGAGATACTGAAATAACCAGTGCAGTAATAGCAGATGCGAAAAGAGGAACAAAACGTCTCGGTATAAATATCCTGTGAATCAGAACAGGGACAACTGCAAGACAAAGGAAAAAAGCCATTCCGGTATCATAGAAATGAACAATAACAGATACAGCAAGTGCTGCTGAAAAGATTATCAGTTCATCATTATAGATAAGTTTCTTAAGTTTCTCGACATTTCGTCCTTTTTTATCCAGAAGCGTTCTTATCCTGCTCTCTGCTCCATCGGATCTGCAGTATCTTATAAGAGCAGTTGCACAGATAAACACACTGAACATTCCAAATTCCTGAGGAATAGTCCACTGAAATCTTGACATGCCGTATATCTCGTCAATACACAGAACGTCTACAGTGAGGAATAAAGCAAGTGCAAAGATCGGGGTATATCTCGATCTGAACAATTCCTTGAAAAAAACATAAACGCTTAACAGCAAAATAAGAATATGAACACCTGCAGTAAAAAGAACACAGCTGAACAGCCTAACTCCAAAAAGCACATGCATTGCATAAATAAAACAGTGCATACCTTCAGGATATATTCCCGCTGAAAAAATCTGACCCTGTACAAGTCCGTATACCCATGCACTGTGGGGATACATATCACCGAAGCCATAGGAATGATTCTGAACCGAACCATAAGTGAAGTAGATCATTCCGAAGATCAGAACAACGGACAATAAACCATATTCCAGCCTGCGCCCCAAAATTTTCTTTTTCAGCCCGTTTACGGACTGGTGATATGCATCGATTGTATTTCTTGAAAGATTGAAAAACATCTGCTTAACGCCGTAGCTTCCGGCAAGCACTCTCCCGGCTTCAATCAGTTTCGCTTTTTTATTCGGAATCCTGAAATAGATGCACAGCAATATACTTCCGTAAAACAGTATCCTGAAAACATGTACATTCAGAAGATGAACCAGCCCAAGCAATATTACAGATGTATTAAGCAAAACAATGCTTATTACAGAACAGAACATGAACCTGAACGTAAATGACCTGCCCTTAAGAAACTTATGAAAAATTATGGATGGCCATACAAACATAAGTATCATATATGCGATATTTACTTTGGCATATTCCAATATCCAATAAAACAGTTCCATTATCTCAATTCTCCAATAAACACACTTCCGTCATCAGAAGATATGTTTGCATAACGTATTACTTTTCCGTCAAAGGAGCGCCTGGTTATAAGGCTCAACTTTACGGGATATTTCATATCCATGTTCAAGACTTCGGATAAGTCTGCATCTGCAGTGACAGTATCATCGGGAGACACTTTACCTTTCAGTTCAAGTTTCATACTGACAGAATAATCATTGCCATCAGCATCAGTAAGTATCACACTGCTCTCCGTCTCTCTGTAAACAGGCGCAAATCCCTTATTCGTCACAGTTATCCTAAGCACATTTCCTGATTTCATGTATCTTACATCTCTGACAAACAGCCTGTATCCAAGTCTTGAAGATATCTTATTATACAGATCACCTTTTTCTCTCAGACAATTTAAAACCTTCGGGTCATAATCATTGTTTAGATATGTGACTCTCTTTCTTTGAAGGAAACTGATTATCTTGTCGTCGCTGAGATTCTTAATATATCCTCCCCCGTATACGGCTTCACCGCCATTAGGAGCCTGCACTGCTACTTTCTCTTCATACAGGATATCATTATCAGGATCAGCATAAGTTCCCATATCAGATTCTGATCCAAATATAGCATCATCAAAGAGTCCCAGCCTTCCGCTTCCGTCATGGAGCTGTCTGTGTATATCAGGACGCCTAACGGCAAAATAGCATTTGCCACCGCTGATTTTTTCATTAATGCAGCTAAAAGACGAACTGTCAGCATATCTTGAGGTATGCATTTCTCCCCAATTACCGACAAGAAGTCCCTGATAAATGAAAATCTTTTCTCCAGCCGTTTCAAGTATTCCATTTATAGCTTCAGCATCACGAAGGACTTCATCAAGATCGTACGGTTCATTTTCAAGAGCATGTCCGTTTGTGTCATAAGTGATCCTGAGGATAATATCTTTTCCCAGTGAATAATATCTGTCTATAATCCTGAGGATCATATCATGGGCATCATTCGTGCCTCCTTCTTCACTCAGCTGTAAAGGCTTTATCTTTATCAGAAGAAGAACAAGGCTATTGAGGGGATCAGGATCTTTTTCAGGAAGTTCCGATTCATCAACCAGATCATAGGTATACAGGTGAAACCAGCCCATGTCAGGATTGCATACACCCCCTGAAATTTCCTTCAGGTCTGCTGCTTTAAACGCGATTCCGTTTTTTAACCTGTCGAATATTCCCATCCGGACCTTTCATTATCATATCTGTTCTTTAAACAGTTTTATCCTTATCCAAACCGCTATGATTGATACAGACATACGGAACATATATATCATTGGCTTAATGATTCCGGAATGCATACTCACTCCGCTCTTTCTCGTATGCATCAAAGCTCTGATCTCAACTACATTAAACCTGAGTAACAGCATCTGCATAAGCATATTCGCATCCGGATATTTATCATCAAAATTCCCGTATCTGCTGTAATGGGAAAATGCCTTTCTGTTAAGTCCCTGCAGTCCGGTTGTAGGATCTGTTATCTTCTTACGTGTGCCAAGCATTATCAGAAATCCGAACAGCTTATATGCAATCTTCTTAAGCAGTGATGTAGGATAATCCTTCCATCCGTTAATAAACCTTGAACCAAGAACAATATCCGGAATATTACCATCCTTATCTGCTGTAGTCAGAGCTTTGTATATCTCAGGAATATTACAGATATCATGCTGTCCATCAGCATCCATCTGTATCACATATTCATATCCATGTGATACGGCATATTTATATCCAAGCTGCAGACCGCTCCCGTAGCCAAGATTATAAATATTATCAACCACCTGTATTCCTTTACTGCGGACCACTTCACCTGTATTATCCTTTGAAGCATCGTTCATCACAAGAATGTCCGCTATAGAGGAGATATCAGGCTCTTTAAGACGATCCAGCAGATTTCCGATCGTTATCCCTTCGTTATATGCAGGAATGATTATCAGTGCTTTATTCATCAGGATTCCCTTCCCATTAATTCAGCCTTATTCATCAGATCATGCATGTCAGTTTAATGATTTCCTTAGTCGAATCTTCAAGTTTATCAGGCGCAGCTTTTCCCAGTTTTTTGATCATTTCCGGATTGTTCAAAAGATTAATAACCGCTTCTGCAATGCTTTCAGCATTAAAATCACACAAAACACCATCGGTTCCGTTATCAATCTGCTCTCTGTTTCCGCTGCAGTCAGAAGCAATTATTGCTTTTCCGAGAGCTTGTGCTTCCTGTATTGCGATACTCTTTCCCTCAAATCTCGTTGCATGAACATAAAGGTCAGCCTGTGAAATATAAGGATAAGGATTGCTTACGGCACCAAACAATATAAAGTCACCTTCAAGTCCGCATTCCTTTATATGTTCTTCAAGGAAGCCTCTTTGATCTCCTTCTCCGAAAACATACCATCTGACTCTTTGGCCCGACTCAATACCTTTTTCAGCTATGATTTTCATGGCATCTATTGATACTTCAAATGATTTCTGAGCTGTAAGACGCCCGACGGTTACGATCCTGATTCCGTCAAAACCGTCATCAAAGCCTTTACCGGTTAATGCAAGTTTTCTGATCCTGTCTTTATCAATTATGTTATGAAAAATTTCAGTTTTATCTGAATACGAAGGATGCATATTCAGAAAAGCATCCTTTACCTCATCTGAAACTGAAAAGATTCTGTCAATTCTGTCGTAGCATCCAAGATCAAGTTTTGGAGTATACCCGGCCTGGACATAATCCACATGTACAAATGCAGCCTTCTTTGATGCATTTACATGGTCTGATACATAATATGTCGATCCACCCTCAAGATACGCAACTGCCAGATCAAATTGCTCGTCGAAGTGTTCAGCACCATCTGACAAAACGCGCCAGAGAAGTTTATCTGCTTTTATCCCACCACGCATTGCAAATGCATTGGTAATAATATATGGAAAAAGCCTCAGGAGATTACATCTTTTTATAAGCGCTCTTAAGCATTTCTTTTTCAGTATCTTTCTTCCTTCCGCAGAAAGCACGGATTCATTCTGATAATCCCTGTTCAGAACTCTCACGCCTTCAGGAAGATCATCTATCATCTCCCCCTGTCCGGTCAGAACAAAAAGAGAAATATCATATCTGCCCTTATTTTCACCGCTCAGAAGCTTTCGTAAAAGTGCCATAAGAGCAGTCTCTGCCCCTGCACGACCAAGCGTATTTATTACAAACAGTATCTTCTTTTTATCTTCACTTTTCGGATTCTGTTCTGATGTCATCTTTTCCGGGTTCCGTTCCAGTAAGCTCATTTAACTTTTTCTGAATCTCATCTTTTTCATGTACAAGCAGCGATACCTGTATAGCCAGCTCGTTATTTTTTCTCATCAGATCCGAAATGGCATGAGAGAAAAACAATGCGATATAAACCAGTATGAAAATGATCATCAATATCAGTGCAAAACTGATTGGACTGATGAATTTCGATAACTGCGAAGGCCTGATTATGCTTCCGCCTATTATCATGAATACGGAAATAAGTCCCCACATAAGGCAGAAGGATTCTGTCATCTTTCTTCTTGCAAGTGAAAATATGGCATCAGCAAGAAGGAAGCCACCTGCAACAATAACAACAATTTTAAGTACTATACTCATCGTATTCATAAATTTATCTCCGGTCTGTCTTTTTTCATTTTGTATCTCTCAAAAAAACTATATTCGAAGGCTTTTTACCCTCACTTCTCTTCATGAGATTACCGTTACAGAAGATATGTACATCAAGAGTCTGTTCTATTTTTCTGAGTCTGTAATAAGCGGCCATCCATCCCACAAAGCTTCCGGCAACAAGGCCAATACCATACCAGAGTGGAGTAAACTCTTTGGATACATATGCTCCGATAAAAGTAGTAACTACAAAACAGAAAGCGGTAAAGACCGCGCCGTTAAAATCATTGAAATAATAAAGGAAAATAATTGCTGCATACATAAGGAAAAGTATGAAGTATCCCGATGTCAGGCAGGGATATATCTTAAGTACCAGTCCTCCGAATCCGAATCTGGGAAGCACCATCATTGCAAGGAAAAACAATACTACCGTAACTATAAACTGAATGCGGACAAGTCCGAGAAGTTCATCCGAAAGAGTTTCAAACATCCTGACCTTGGCATTCTGTATATCCATTCCTCTTCCGCCGGTAACCGCCTCGGAATACTTCTTGTATCTTTCATGGAAATACATCTCAACCTGCGAAATGAAGATAACGCTGGCAGAAATATTAGTAAACATCGCAAGACATGTAGCCATATCATATGCCGGCATACATACAAAACTCTTCACGACAACTATCCTCATATCGGTGGACCAGAATACAAAATTATGAATGTAGAGACCAAGTATATAGAGAAAATTCGTGATAACAAGCTTCCAGTATTTCTTAAAATATTCCAGAACATCACGATAGTGTCCGCTGTTTTCCCTGAAATAGCTTCTTATCTGAGCATGTTCGAATGCGGCTATAAACGTAAATCCAACATCAAGTGACAGGAGCATTGCATATATGGTATCTACTCCGAACAGGTAGACAAGAGCAAGTGACAAAAGAACAGTTATGGTCATTCCAATCGTAAAGAATATTGAAATCCTCTTATACACCTTACAGATTGACAGATACAGCATCGAATAAAAGACGATCATCAGGCACATATATCCGTAAAATCCGAGAAAAACAAAATACGGATCAACCTCTCCGACAATATATTCATGTATGCAGAATGGAACACCCACTATAAAACTCAGTATCGTGTTCAACAAAAGTCCTACGTAATAACATGGCTGTATCTTTTCGTATTCATCATAATAGATTATATCCGAGAGATATTTAGACAAAACAGCATTGAATGGAGATGCTGTAAGAAGGCCAAATATAAAGATATAAAGGACGGTACATGAATATAATTCTCTTGACGCATAACTGATCTTTGAATATCCAAGCCATCTCTGCATAAGAACAACGGCAAGGATAACAACGATCATCGGAGCTATGGATATAACCGTACTATACCCGACTCCCCATACTCCGGAAACAATTGTCCTTCTGCTGTATATTTTATTTAATCTGACACCTATTCCTGCCAAATCCTTTTACCTCTTATAACTTATCATCTGTAAAAATCATTCTATCTGAAGAATTAGTTCCGTCTTAATAATTAATTCTGCCCGATAATCTCTTTTAAAAAAGCTTTGAGCTATAACTATCTATGACTGCTTCTGAGTCTTGAATACAACTCTTCATATTTATCTCTCATGTATTCGACTCTGTAATACTTTTTTACTCTCTCAAGTCCGACCTCACCCATTTTGCTTCTCAGATTCTCGGACTTGGCAAGTCTTACGATTGCTTCAGAGATTTCCTGTGTGTTCATGATATGTGTCAGAATTCCCGCATCACCAAGATCATCCCCCTCTTCACCATGTATCAATGCTTCACAGTTTCCAACATCGGTTGCTATAACGGGCTTACCTGCTGCAAAGCTTTCAAGTATCGTAAGGGGCTGTCCTTCGGAAATACTGGTCAGAATAGTAAAGTCCATTCTGCCGAGATAATCCCTTACATTAATCCTTCCGGTAAAGACCACATTCTTAAGTCCAAGTGTCCTCACAAGGTCATAGCATTCATGCGCATAGGTCTCATCTTCATCAACAGGTCCCATGATAAACAGCCTTAGATTCTGAATCTTTTCAACCGCATATGAAAATGCCTGGATCATGGTCTTAACATCTTTGATCGGAGCAACTCTGAGAACCGCGCCAATCTGAATATACTGTTGATCTTCATCCGTCTTGCCACTTAGATTCTCAAAGTTTTCAACGATTATTCCATTAGGGGTTATCTCTGTCTTATACTCGGGACAGCCTATCTCAATCTGAAGCTGTCTTGCATGACCGTAAAGAGCAGTCACTATATCAGCACTCTCATAGGCCAGCCTTGACATCTTCCTGAACTGATCGATCCAGATGCTCTTATATATTCCCCCTACCCATGAAGCCTTGAGGATCTCTTCTTCTCTTTCACGGGTATATATACCATGTTCCGAGATCATAAGGGGACATTTATACAGATGCTTTGCCATTCCTCCGAGAACTCCCGCATATCCCGTTGCAACGCAGTGATAAACATCAGCTTTCGGGATTTTAGTATTAAGAATCAGGAAGAGAGGAAGGTAGATTGATCTCATTGTCCACAGGAAATCGGAGAAGACTATCTGCGAGTAGTCTTTGTCATAGCATTCCTGTACTATCCTGAAAAAATCCTCTCCCATCAGAAGAGCATCTATCGAAATATCCGATTTCTGAAAAAGATCGAACAGAACTCCCCATTCGGTATTTTGTCCCATGACAACGCTTCGGAGTGCATTGTACTCTTTGGCACTTAATCTGATGTTTTTTACCTTCTTACTGTCTTCTATCCAGTCACGGTCATCCAGATACGCTTCATAGACAGCAGAAACGTTTGCAGGCAGTTCATAAGCAAACTTTCCGCTTCCTTCACGGTCCGAGATAATGGAAAGGATAACAAATTCATTATCCGGAAATGCGTTTATCATGCTGTTTATCCATCCGGATACACCGCCTACAACATAGGGGTAACATCCTTCAGCCACAATACATATCTTCATATCAATCCTTAGTCGTTATTTACATCATTAAGCAGTGCTTAACCTATCATTCATGATCACCAAGCAGATCTATATCTCGGAACGGATTTGTATATTCCATAACATCTCCCGAATCGGTAAGATGAATAGTCACCTCTCCACTCTTAACATGTATAAGATAAGCATTCTTTTCTATACGTGAATAATCGCCGCCGCTTATGGAACTGATCTCCTGTTCATGTGTCCTCAAAAGGAACCAGCAGTCATCCGCCCCGTCTGCAACACACAGGATTATCTTCTTGCCATTTTCTTCTGCCAGCTCATACGATTCATAATCAAGGCTCAGCATTCTCCTGATTCTCAGATCACTTTCGGAAAGAGTTGTCTGTTCATATATGTTATATCTCTTCCAGAAAGTAGAGATATTGCTGAATATCCCGTCAAAATATATCTCCCACTGATCCTCTGTTTTCTGAGGACAAATGGTATTCTGAAGATCTATCATTAGTGAAGAATACCCCACCGAAGTATTAAGGCTTCTTGCAATCAGATCCCTGCTGTAAGAATACGCTGAAGCATCCTGTGTCATATTCTGCAGAGTCACATCATCAGAGACATAGCCGAATAATCTGTCATCATTTCCTGAAGCGCATATCGTTGCAATACCTCCGAGATAAAGATCACCGTTTTCACCTGAACCAGCGGACAGTTCTTCGATAAATTCTTCCGGATCATCCGTATATGCCGTTCTGAAGCGATAATCAGCTGCATCGTACCTGTATATCTGATACTCACTTACGAGCTTGTCATAAAGTGTTTTATTATCCGAATGTCTTAGTGATCTTCCCGCTTCTCCGAACAGTCCGTTTATCTGCTCAAGGTAAAAATCAATATCATCCATTCCATAAATCGGATCAGCGAACTCATCATAACCGGTCTGTATCATGAATGTCGGAACTATATCATTCGATTCCGAAACTGATATTATTCCGGGAAGGAAAATGTCTCTCTGTGCTGCCAGACTGCTTCTGCTGTAAACAGATTGCATAACTTCTTCATTTTCAGACGCAAAATCAGGTACATCAAGAAATACTGAAGTCTGAGCGTTGACGACCGGATACAGGGCATAGTCTGCACTCTCATAAAGACACATATCAAGGATACCAAGTCCCGCCTGAGTTTTCATATAATCGCCGTTAACGGCAAAAACCTTGATATTCCCTCCTGTATATCTCCAGATTATCCTGGGAAATTTTTCACGTTCATATTCATCCTCATCCAGCATTCCTATAAAATATGTCTTGGATCCTTCAGCAGTTATATACCAGGGCATAGACAGATCCAGATCCTGATATTTGGAATCTTCTTCATAAATAACCTTGTAAACTGCTTCTCCGCCTATAAGTGCACCATCGAAGATCCTTATTCCATCGACGGTAACGTTATCGCTTACTATTTCTGTTATTCCGAGCAGATTTTTAAGCTTATCATTGGATGCGATAATATAGTGCTCAGGAAGGGTACAGAAAACGAGAGTTGCTCCATGCTTGACATAGCTGGTAACAGTCTCGATATAACAGCGCGGATCCACAGATGCTCCATCGATAAGGATCATGATATTATCCTTGTTTTCAAGTGAACTGTAGAGAGGAAGAACATCCATAACAGTCATGGGGGTCTTGGTATAGCCGCACCATGTCTCAACAGTATCCTTTACCTTGCCGTCAGTTCTGCCGATAAAGATAACATTTCTTCCTGCAGCCATGCTCATATCGCATCCTTCAGGCATCACGAGTTCTGCAGATCTGACTCCTGACCATACATCTGAGGAAGCAGGAAGATACATACCGTCATATGCGTCATTATTGCTCTGATTCAGGCTGTCACGCATAACCTGTGAAAACTGGCACAGGAAAAGAACAACAAACATCATCAGAAATATTGCAAAAAAATTTCTCTTAGAAACCATTTCAGATCCTTATTACTAACTGAATACTCTTATAAGTTCAAGTGTCTCCCTGTCCACAACAACCGGAGACTTTTTCAGTTCATCAAATACAGCAAAAAATTTATCCCTGTCATGTGTATTAAAATAGAGCTTAAGTCTGCAGCTGAATGATGAAAGTGTCTCAGGAAACATCTGAGCTGATCTCAGACACCATTTCTCACACTTATCATATTCTTCTATCTCAAGAAGCCTCATGCTGACCGCTTCATAAAAAGCAGCAGTCATAGACTCAGGAGCTTCATCAAATATCACCTGACATATCTCATCCATCACATGAACGTAATTCCTTTGCTCGATATCAGTAAATACTTTTTGTGAAAGTATCTCATTCATATAACTGACAGCAGCTTCTGCGGCAATGATTCTCTTTTCGGGTTCCTCTCGCATCTGCTTTCTGTATTTTTCAACGGTAGCCCTGAATACTCCTAATGCATCCTGCAAAACAGAAGCTGCATAGTGTGCAGTTTCTGTATCTTCACTATTAAGTGCAAGTGAAATTGAAGTCAGAGTCTTTTGAATATCACCTCTTACGACATTCATCATAAGTGTTCTCAGGTCACTCTCATTTGTAACAGCGATAGCCTCTTCTATCGAAACAAGATTCCTCTCTCTGTCTTCTTCCGCATGGAATGTCTGCTTTACCTTGTCCTTGCTGAATATGACATCTTCAAGATCTACAGGCTCAGAGAAAAAGAACTTATATAGGATATAGGATATAAGGTAATAAAGCGGACCAAGCACAGGACACATCACCATAACCGCAAATATCAGATATGAAGAATTCTGATTAGCACTTCGGTTTATGAGAAGGATAATACCGGACACTATTAAATTGATGATAAAGATGATCACAAGGATCATCAGATGTCCTGTCATTCCTTAATATCCTCCACGATCTCACATTCGAATCCAAGTTCCTTCAGACGTCCGATAACAAAAAGTGCATCGTTCTCGTCGGTATTTGCAAGAAGTACCCTTAGTGAACCATCTTCAAACAGACCTACATAGTCATGATCTCTGAGTTTTGAATAAAGCAGCTTACTGTCTTCTATATTGTCATTTCCGGTTGCTTTCAGTTTTAATACAACACATTCAGTAAGATTGGCATCATCAGCTCTCCTGTATGCCTCGGACAGACTCTTGAATGCCTCAGGCTCCATAAGACGGCTACCCTCAATGTACGTCTCATCCTCAAGTGCTTTAAGATATTTGTTGGAACGGACAACAGCGCTCCTGATCAGTGCTCCTATAATGACAAGCTGATTAGCCTGTCCCAGAGTCATGCTCTCCCAGGGGAGAGTCCATATCATGATGATTGTTTCTATCTCTCCCTCATCACTGTATATCGCACTTGCCATTACGGGGAGATCATCACTAAGCTGTCTGTTTATGAATATTTTTCTCTGGGATAATGCATCATACATTTCCCCAAGTTCTTTGAACTTCACAGAATTGCCCATATGCTTTGCTTTTTCCGATGTATAGGAAAAGAGTCTGGCATATGCGGAATTACCGACAGTATATACTGATACATCCTTACTTTTCATAAGGTCCGCAACTATAGCCGCAGCCTGGAAGAGAACATCCTCCTGATTATATAGATCCAGCCTTGATGTAATGGCATAAATCTTGCCTACACTATCACTCTGATTGATAATCTGGTTTTCGAGAGCATCCTTTACACGGACATTACTGTCATTGATATCTCTTATGTCTTTAAGCTGATGAGTAAGATAATCATTATCCTCGGCATATTCTCTTCTGATCTTATTGATCGTATCTCTCATATATCCGACAACAAGTCCGATGATGAACAGCTGAGCAATCCAGAGATAAGTACTGCTGTCTATAAGCACGGAAAGCCCTGACTGTGTCGAGATTTTTGAAAGTATATAACCGGCGACAGCAAGCGTTGCCGAAACGGCTGCCTGCTGCTGGCCGTAAAACACCGCAAACAAAAGAACATAAAGAAGATAAAAATCCAGTTTCTGGAAAAGACTGCTGTTTTCACCCCATCTGCATAAAAGGGTGAAAATTGCAAAGGCAACAACATTTTCAAGGAACGGGATCATGGCCTTGATAGCAGTGCCGGCCTTTTCCAGTATCCTTTCCCTAAAAGACTTCTTCTTGGCTTCACCAAAAACAAAAGTCCTTCTGTAACGTTTCATCTGCTCAACATGTTTTTTGTTGATACTCTCAAAATCGCAGAATGAAACAAAGCCAAATTCAAAGGTGAATGCCTCCGATGATAATACCTTTCTGGAAACATCATTTCCACTTGAAACAAGGCTTACGTTAAAGCCCATATGTTTTATTATCTGGTCTGCGATTTCTTTTTCCGATATTGGATTAGATGAAGAAATATTATATAAAGATTTCTCATGTGTCTCGGATACTGAAGCCTTATAAATTGCCTCAACCGCATCCGTCACATAAGTCATTGCATATTTATGATTGTTATTTACTGAAATATTGTAGTTATACAGACCTTCGACTATCATCTTACTGACAATATCCGTAGCATCCTCTACGTAATTAGGTATCACGAAGACGTTATCAAGTCGCAGAATAAGGATATCCTTATCCGTGCTTCTCCTATAGCTTGCACACATTTCCTCAGCCTGAGACAGGACCATACCTTTAAAACCGGCAGGGGTAGTGGGCATGTTTTCAGTTATATCCTGATCATAGTTTCCGGAAAATACATCACTTGAAGACAGATAGATAAATCTGCCTGTTCCTGCCATGACATAAGCCATAAGGATGTTCATCATCCTTGATGAATACTTGACGGCTTCATCCTCTTCCTTGTCCCAGTTGAAATTAGTATCATAGGCCCCCATGAAGATCGTAAGATCAGGTCTGATACTTTCGAATATTTCATTCAGACAGGTACTGTCATAGGAAAAATTATACTTCTCGAATACTCTCTGATATGGTCTGTTGTCATAAGAAGATCCGGTAAGAAGGTAAACTCTGTGTCCTTCTTTTTTCAGTTTGATTATCAGATTATTTATGAAAGTACCGGCTCCGCCGATAAGCAGAACATTCATTTTATCCCCCTCAATAACCCTGCGTGTGCAGGTTCTCAAAAAACATCTTCAGATCATTTCTTACCATTTCCGGATCCGCATCCGTTTCGGAAATGATCTCTTTTATCACTTCTTCCTCAGGCATCCCCGAGATCCACCTTTTCACCACTTCTTTTCCAAATTCATTCATCATCAGCGGCTTTTGATACTCACCTTCAGGCTGTAGCGGATCATACAGCCAGTACATTCCGGCTGCCTCAGCGATAAGATACCTTTTATATATATCGGCATTTTTTCCCTTTTTCATTAGCAAAGTGCTCCTAAGAAAGCGGTTTCGTTACATCCGCAAGCCATTTTCTTTCGCTTTCATCAAGATAAGATGAGATATTGTCATAAACTGTCTTATGATACTCGTCGATCAGTCTTATCTCTTCTTCAGTGAGCATATCCGTAACAATCAGATCCCTGTCATAAGGAACCATGGTAAGGACATCAAAACCATAGAACTTACCGTATTCACTCTCGCTCTTTGGAACGCAGAGGATCATATTTTCTGTTCTGATGCCAAATTCTCCTTCGAGATATACACCTGGTTCATCTGAAGTGATCATGCCGGGTTCTATAGGAGTCTGACATCTTGCAGCAGAGCCGTTGGAAATATTCTGCGGTCCCTCGTGAACATTCAGAAGATAACCGACTCCGTGACCTGTACCGTGTCTGTAATCGTATCCAAGTTCCCAAAGCGGTCTTCTTGCAAGTATATCGAGGCTCTTTCCGCCGGTTCCGTTTTTAAAAACTGCGGAAGACAGTGCAATATTTCCCTTAAGAACAGCGGTATAAAGAGTCTTCATCTTCTCAGAGGGTGTTCCGAGAGATATGGTCCTTGTGATATCCGTAGTTCCTCTCATATACTGTCCGCCCGTATCCATAAGGACAAGGCTGTTATTTTCAAGAGGAATATCGGTTTCAGGAGTAGGCTCGTAATGTATTATGGCTCCATGTGCTCCTGTTGCTATTATGGGAGCAAAGCTTTCTTCGATAAAATCCTCTGCTTCCTTCCTGAAACCAAGAAGCTTTTCAGCCACATCAAGTTCCGTTACATGACCGTCCAAAAGTTCTTCCGTTCCCTGAAGCGACTTAAGATAATGAATTATACGTGTCACTGCAACACCGTCTGAGACATGAGCGGATCTTTCGTTCTCACTTTCCGTTTCAGTTTTCAGGGCCTTGAAATAAACAGTGGGCGATGCCTTTTTGATGATCTCAGCATTTTCAGGAATCGAACCGATCAGCCTGAGATTGGTGCTCTCAGGATCAAACATGACCTTCCTGTTATCTGCAAGAGTCTTAAGATCATCGAATATATCCTCATAATCGCGGATCTTAACCCCATCAGCTTCAAGTGCGCTCTTTATGTTCTCTGCCTTTTCGGGAAACATATAAAGTATGGCATCACCTGCAGTGATAACGGAGTATGAAAGAGTTACGGGATTATAATCTATATCCTCTCCTCTGAACTGATACAGCCATGCAATGTCATCAAGGGAAGCGATAACAAGAGCATCGCATTTTTCCTCATTCATCTTCTCTCTGACTTTGGCAAGCTTTTCATTCCTTGACATACCCGTATATTTATCATCAAGGATCCATGCCTTTCCTTCGGGAAGTGCAGGTCTGTCAGTCCATATTTTACCGACAAGGTCGATATCGGACTTAAGGGTGATCTTCTTTTCCCCGAAGGCCTTATCAAGTCTGTCACGGAATCCGCCGGGCACACATCTTCCGTCAAAACCGAGTGTATCGCCATCCTTAAGATTCTCTCCAAGGAACTCCGATATGGCCGGTACTTTGGGCTCGCCCATCTTCATAAGGACAATACCGGTTCCTTCCAGCTGCTCTGAGGCCTGGATAAAATATCTTCCGTCGGTCCACAGATAAGCATCCGTCACCGTGATGATCATCTCACCGTTTGAACCGTCAAATCCTGACATGTATTCGCGGCATTTGAAATGATCGGATATGTATTCCGACATATGAAAATCACCGCAGGGGATATAATAGGCATCAATCCCTGCGGTGTTCATTTCATTTCTTAATGCCTGCAGTCTTGAAACATAAATTTCTGCTGACATTCTTTTCATTTTAAAAATCCTTCTATAACACTCTTCATTTCATCAATATCACACTCGGTCTTGTGAAGAACGGGTGCGGTTCTTATATCCTCTATAGCCTGAGGAATAGAGGTGTTTGAAACCTTTGCAAGTTCATCGATTAGTTCGAAATCGGTCTTCTTGTCATACTCGGGATCGATGGAATTCATTACGGATCTTGTGAATTTATAAGGGCTTGCGGTAGATGCAATAACAACAGGAGCATTATCCCCGGTCTTTTCCTTATACTGGTCGCATACATATGAAGCTACAGCGGTATGGGTATCGATAACATATCCTGAAGCTTTGTAGATCTTGCTGATCTGCTCGGAGGTCTGTTTTTCATCAGCATATCCGCCGAAAAAGTCCTTAAGACCTTCCTTCTCGGAATCTGTAATGGTGTACTTTCCGCCTGCAGAAAGCTCACTCATAAGTTCTGCACATCTTCCGGCATTTCCGCCTGCGATGTAATAAATAAGTCTCTCGAGATTGCTTGAGATGAGGATATCCATGGAAGGTGAAGTGGTCACATGGAATTCCCTGTTCCTATCATAGGTTCCGGACTCAAAGAAGTCGAACAGAACCTTATTGGTATTCGAAGCACAGATGAGCTTCTTTACAGGAAGCCCCATATTCTTTGCATAGAATGCAGCGAGGATATTTCCGAAGTTACCGGTAGGAACGCAAACATTGATCTCCTCACCGTCAGCTATCCTGCCCTCCTTAAGGAGTCTGGTATATGCATAAACGTAGTAGCAGATCTGAGGTACAAGACGTCCTATATTAATGGAGTTGGCAGATGAAAATACAAATCCCTTCTCGTCGAGTTCCTTTGCAAATTCAGCATCGCCGAAGATCTTCTTAACACCGGTCTGGGCATCATCGAAATTGCCGTGGATTCCTACGACCATAGTGTTTGCGCCGCGCTGTGTGACCATCTGCTTTTCCTGAATGGGTGAAACACCGCTCTTGGGATAGAAAACAACGATCCTTGTTCCGGGAACATCCGCAAATCCTGCAAGTGCAGCCTTTCCGGTATCTCCGCTCGTAGCGGTAAGTATTACTATCTCCTTGTCGAGACCGTTCTTCTTCGCAGCTGTTGTCATAAGATGAGGAAGAAGTGAAAGAGCCATATCCTTGAAAGCAATGGTAGCACCGTGGAAGAGCTCGAGATAATATGAACCGCAGCTTTCCGAAAGAGGTGCGATCTCCTCGGTATCGAACTTAGAGTCATAAGCTGCAGCTATGCATTTTTTAAGCTCATCCTCAGTATAATCTGTAAGGAAAAGCTTCATAACCTCATATGCAAGTCCCTGATAATCCATCTCGGCCAGTTCCTTGAGTGATTTATCAAATACAGGGATGCTGTCAGGAACAAAAAGTCCGCCGTCAGGAGCAAGTCCCTTGAGGATAGCCATTGATGCGGTATACTTCGCCTTATCTCCTCTTGTGCTTGAATAAGTAACTTCTTTCATATTATCTTCCTTCCTGTGTTACAATCATTCCATGAGCAAAGTCACGGAAAAAGATCAAAGCCCTCTTAAGGGCGTATATATCACCAAAACCGCCTCCGGGAAAATCCTTTTCAGGGCATCCGTAACAAAAAGCGGACGTCACATCTCCCTGGGATCCTACCCTTCGGAAAAAAAGGCTCATCAGGCATACCTGGAAGCAGTGAACATACTTGAAAACAATAGCATTTCACTGGATGATTTTCAAGTTTTCAGGCATCTGAAATACGAAAAAGCGGTCATACTGATCAATTTCAGGGATAATGGCCTGTATTTCGGCACTCCCATCTATCTTCGCAAGGATTATTTTAACTATTATCTGGACCACGAAAGAGTCTTTACCTTCGATCTTGAAGACCTCTTCTATTTCTCCTCACACAAGATCACTGCACGTGGCGGGCACTTTTTCGTGGCTGATTACGGCTCACAGATTTCCATCGGTTCGCGTTTCGGGCTCAAGCCCTATTCCGTCCCCGGAAGAGACTGTCGTTTCATCAACTCTGATACCTATGATTACAGGCGTTCTAACCTTGAGATCACGAATACCTATCACGGAGTCATTGCTTCCCCTGACGGAAAAGGATACATAGCGCGTATCCACACCTCCGGCTATACAAAGATCGGAACCTACGACTCTGCTCTTGAAGCAGCCATTGCCTACAACAAGGCTGTCGACATCCTGAAAAAGAAACCAGAATCTAAAAATTTCCCGGAAAACTATATCGACGAAGTCTCAGGTAAAGTCTACGCTGAAATCTACAATTCCATATCCATCAATCCCAATATCTGAATTGCTGATGCATGTGTTGCAGATATGTGTCAAATAATCAGAGCTCTACTCATAGCCCTGCTATTTCTGAGTATAATCTATAAATGAAATCGTAAGATCTGAATTACCGTTAACCCCGCCTATCTGGGCGCTGTTCGTATATTCCCACATCGTAAAAGTATATGGGTAATCAGGCAGGTCTCCGTAATTCTTAAGCCAGATGTCCACATCAGTGAACTTGCTCAGGTCTATCTCTTTTATCAGAAACTCCTTATCTGCATGTATTGCAGGAGTATATCCGGATGCCTTTATTGCATCGGCAAATGTCCTGATGATATCAGTTCTTTCAGCTTTGGTAAGTGCTTCTATCCTCGATGTGTCATTCAGGACAAATCCTATATCAAGTGCAAGAGGATATTTGATGTTATAATCGGCGATTGCCGCAACAAGTGCTACCGCCTCTTCTGCTGCTTCTTCCTTCGTAATAGCCTGTGATGTGAAATAAAGACCTATATCAAGTCCGGCCTGGGTAGCTCTTGAAAGATTGTCCGCATAATAATCATCAAGAGTGATGGAACCGGTTCCGTATCCTCTTACTCCGACTCTGAGCATGACAAAATCTATGCCGTCATCCCTGAGCGCACTGTAGTCAATGTAATCATCGTATTTATCTACACATATACCGAGATAGGATGTAACCTTGCCATCGCTGTAATATGCCATTCTGCCGGACTGGGAGACGAGATTGGTATAATCATAATCATTTTTCGGAAGGTAAGGAGTTATGAGCACCCATTCTTCCTTTCCGTCACGGTTCACAACAAGTGTATGTCTGCCGTCAGTTGCCTCCGCAGGAAGACTGTCATCCTCGGGCTCTGCCGGAGTTACAGAGGTAACCGGTTCGGAATTGTTTGTATCCGGATCCTGCTCTGTTCCTTCTCCGTCTTTTTCGGGATACATGCTCCAGAAATCAAGGTCGTCCGGCGTAATTGAAGAATTCCCGGGCTCTTCCTGTATGACAAGCGGGCTTCCCTGTTCCTGTGTCTGAGCCACAGGTTGAGTTGTATGAGAAGGCTTTCTGTTTGCGATAAGAACAATAACGATGATCAGCAGAGTGACACAGGAAGTCATAATCATCGCAGTTGTAAGCTGCGGTGATATGGAATTTCTGTCATTGTCATCCGGCAGATTCATCTGATTTCTCATCTTTTTTCAATCACCTTCTTGGGACACTTTTCTGCGCATGCGCCGCATGATACACACTTTTCCTGATCTATCAGTGCAAGATTATCAGTAACAGTTACCGCACCATTAGGACAGTTCCTTGCGCACAGTCCGCATCCGATACATCCGGCCTGACATGCCTTCATGACAGCAGGGCCTCTTTCATGTGATGAACATGCAACCACATATCCGGCATCATAAGGTATCAGACTGATAAGTTTTCTGGGACAAGCCTGAACGCACTTTCCGCATGCCTTGCACATTTCCTTATCTACTACTGCAATACCATTAACTATATGTATCGCATCAAAAGGACATACCTTTACGCAGGTTCCTCCGCCGAGACACCCTTCCCTGCACGCCTTAGGTCCTCCGGCAGGAGCAAAGTCCATCATACGGCAGTCAACGGGACCGCTGTACTCATAATTTCTTGAAGCCTTGCTACAATCTCCCATGCATGCAACATAAGCAACCTGCCTGACAGATTCGACACTTTCGGTACCCATGATCTTTGCAATCCTGTCACCGGTTTCTTTTCCTCCGACGGGACAGCCGTTAACGGGTGCCTTGCCCTTTACTATCGCTGAAGCAAGTCCGGAGCATCCGGGATATCCGCATCCTCCGCAGTTATTTCCGGGAAGAGCAGCAAGGACTTCCTCTTCTCTTTCATCCGTTTTGACTTTAAAGATTATACCCGCGGCGCCAAGGAATATTCCTACGAATATACCCACACATACAGTGCAGAGGGCAGCTGTTATAACAGTACTCATATATTATTTCCTTTATCAAAGAAGTCCTGAAAATCCCCAGAAAGCAATGGCCATAAGTCCTGCGGTAAGAAGTACGATAGGCATTCCCTTGAAAGGTCCGGGAACCTTGGTGTATTCCATCTTTTCCCTGATGCCTGCAAGTATGACTATGGCTACCGTAAAGCCTACTGCTGTTCCGATACCGTTAATAATTCCTTTTCCTACACCGTAATTCTTCTGCGCGTTACTCACCGCAACTCCGAGAACCGCACAGTTAGTGGTGATCAGAGGAAGATAGACACCGAGTGCCTGGTAAAGGGACGGTATCATCTTGCGAAGAAACATTTCAACAAACTGAACCAGTGCCGCAATGACAAGAATAAAAACTATTGTCTGAAGATATGTGATGTTCAGCGGAATCAGTATGAACTTATAAAGCAGACCCGCGACAGCACTTGCAAGAGTTATGACAAATATAACGGCAGTGCCCATTCCTGCAGCGGTCTTGATCTTTCTTGAAACTCCCAGGAAAGGACAAAGACCAAGGAACTGGCTGAGGACTACATTCGAAACAAGTGAAGATCCTACGAGCAGAAGGAGCATATCTTTTATATTTTCCATATTCATCTCCTCCTCTTCTTCTTTTTCTTCTTGCTGTTTGAATTGTCTTTGTTTGTATTATCTTTATCAGAATTATCTTTCGCAGATACTTCTATGTCTGAACTGTTTGACTCGTCGGATTTATCTGTTTTTGCTTTTTCGAAATGTTCTGCTTTTTCTTTGTCTTCTGACTTTTCTATGTCTTCAGCTTTTTCTTCTGTATCAGAAGCCTTATGATTATTTAATGTTTTATCAGCTTCCTTTTCAGCTTTTACCTTCTCTTCAGACTCTTTAGTTCTGCGCCTTTCCTCGGCTTCTTTTTCAGCCTGTTTCTTTTCTTCTGTCTCAGCTTCTTTTAATGCCTTACGCTTTTCCTCAGCTTCAGCCTTGCGTTCCTTCTTAGCTTCAGGCTTAGAACATGTTACATGCTGTGGGCATCCGGCACATCCGACTGTTCCGCATCCTGAACCTATTTTTGAAACATCCTTACCCTTTGCCACCAACTTCTCCTTGATATAGTTTTGAACAGCTACAAGAGCCGCAAGCACAAAGAATGCTCCGGGTGCAAGAACAAATATCGTAATTCCGTATTCTTCCGGAAATACTCTCATTCCGAAGAATGTACCGCTTCCGATGAATTCCCTGAATATTCCGAGAAGTGTAAGTGCCACGGTAAATCCGAGTCCCATTCCGACTCCGTCAAAAAACGAAGCTATTGGAGGATTGTGATATGCATAACTTTCCGCACGTCCGAGAATGATACAGTTAACAACTATCAGCGGAATGTAAATTCCAAGTGAAGCATTAAGAGATGGCAGGTATGCTTCAAGAAGGAGCTGTACCATCGTAACGAATGAAGCAACAATGACAATGAACGCGGGAATCCTTACTTTATTGGGAATAACCTTCCTCAAAAGTGATATGAAGAGGTTACTCATTGCCAGTACTGCCGCAGTAGTAAGTCCCATGCCGAGACCATTTATTGCAGAAGTTGTAACTGCAAGAGTCGGGCACATTCCGAGTGTTAGTACAAATGTCGGATTTTCCTTGATGATACCGTTATAAAGACGCTCTGCTATCTTGTTCATTTAAGCGCCTCCTTTCACGGATGAGATTTCTCCATAAACATCCAGTGCAGCGTTCACGATATTAGTGAAAGCTGTAGTAGTAATAGTTGCACCGCTTATAGCATCGATCTCATTTTCCGCAGTTTTTCCTGTTTTGGTAAATGTGATCTCAGTGACGTTCATATTATGTATCTGAGGAGCAAGAACACTTTCAGCCCTCATTCCAAGACCGGCAGTTTCTGATATCTCAAGGATTGACACTCCTCTGAGAACGCCTTCCGAAGAGATACCGCACATGAGCTTGATATCTCCGCCGTATCCTTCCGAGGATGTGACTTCAATTGCATACCCTGCTGTATTTCCGTCTGCAGAAACAGCGTTATAGATATTGCCAACAGTAATGCCTTCTCCTGCAAGCTGAGTCTTTAACTGTTCGGAAAGGGCATGATCACACGGAGTAAAAGAAGTCGCCTGAACAAATCCTTCCTCATCAGGGAATACCGCTCTGCAGCTTTCCGCAAGTGCAAGTTCCTTCTGCTGAGCTATAGGTTCCTTTGTAAGCTGGTATACCGCACCAAGTGCAAGTCCTGCGATAAGAGTGATTATCACAAGAACAAGCCCGTCTTTAAAAGCAGCTTTAACATCCTTATTCATTCTCATCTGCCTCCTTTCTTAAACTCGGAAGCAGAAATACCGAAAGGAACCGGCACGGTGAACTTATCAATCAGCGGTACTATACAGTTACCAAGAATGATCGCATATGAAACACCTTCTGCGGAAGGACCGAATACTCTGAATATGCATGTCATCAGTCCGAGGAATATTCCGAAAACAACCTGTCCTTTTTTCGAAACAGGTCTCGTGACATAATCGGTAGCCATAAAAAATGCTCCGAGCATAAGTCCGCCGCCTGCAAGATGAGCAGCGATAAATGCAGGATCAAAACCATGTCCGCCGAAGCATACAAGGAATACGATAAATGAAAGTATGTAACTTCCGGGCACCCACAGATCAATGACTCCCGTCACAAGAAGGATAAGAGCACCGAGCAGTATCATCACCATGCTGGTCTCACCTATTGTTCCGGGAATACTTCCGTAGATCATCGAAGTGATATCAACCTGTTCTCCGCTCTTAAGAAGTGCAAGAGGCGTTGCACCTGTGTAGATATCGGTCTCAAACGAGGTCATGGATACCGGAAATGAGATCAGAAGAAAACATCTGGCTGCAAGTGCGGGATTCATGAAATTTTTTCCGAGACCGCCAAAGAGCTCCTTTACTACGATTATTGCAAATACCGAGCCAAGCGCAGCCTGCCACAGGGGAATCGTTACGGGAAGGTTGAGTGCGAGAAGAACTCCCGTAACACATGCAGAAAGGTCGCTTACTCTTATCTTCTTTTTGGCGATAAGATCAAAGACTATTTCCGATAATACGCAGGATGCGATACACACCGCAGTCACGGCAATGGCCCTCGGGCCAAAATTATATACGCCGTACCCGAATGCGGGAATCAGCGCAAGGATAACGGTGAACATGATAAGCTGGGTCGTTGCACCGCTCCTTATATGTGGATTTGATGATACATTTGGAAGACTCATTATTTATTCCTTCTATGCGATAAGATCAGTTTTTCGGTAACATCTGATTGATAGGTGATCATTTCTTTCTCTTGGCAAGCTGCATCTTTCGCATTGATTTTATATTCTGTGTCAGAGGCTTCTTGGCAGGACATACAAAACTGCAGCATCCGCATTCACAGCATTCCATTCCGCCGTTTGCAACGAATGCTTCTTCATCAAAATGCTCTACCATATCGGACAGCCTTCCGGGAACAAGATGTGCAGGGCATGCAAACGTACATCTCGAACAGTTTATGCAGGGAGTAACTTCCGCCTTTGATACAGGATCCTCCTTGAAAGCAAGAAGTGCTGTCGAGGTTTTCGTTACAGGCACGTCCGTTGTGAACATCGCAAATCCCATCATGGGACCACCGCAGATTATCTTGCCCGGCTCAGTTACAAATCCGCCATTCTGCTCGATAAGTTCCGTATAACTCATACCGCACGGAACCCTGTAATTTCGGGGATTCTTAACAGCATCACCTGTCACGGTCACAATCCTCTCCATGAGAGGTTTTCCGAGCACTACGGCATTGTATACCGCGCATATGGTATCAACATTATTAACAATGCATCCGACATCTGCAGGAAGCATCTTTGAATTGACCTTTCTTCCGGTTGTCGCAAAAATAAGAGATCTTTCTGCGCCCTGAGGATACTTGGTCTGTAATTCCTTAATGCTGATAATCGTATCTTCCTTGACCAGTTTTTTCAGATGAGCGATACAGGCAGGTTTGTTATCCTCGACTCCGATTATTCCATGTGCATCGGGGAAAAGGCTTAATATGATCCTGAGGCCTTCAACAACCTTTTCACCTTCTTCGATTATCCTGCGATAATCAGAGGTAAGATACGGTTCGCACTCAGCACAGTTTGCAATGACGTAATCGATCTTGTCAGGCTCCTTGGGAGAAAGCTTCACACTTGTAGGGAAGCCCGCTCCGCCCATTCCGACGATTCCGGCCTTTGCGATCTTTGCGATTATCTGCTCTCTGGAAAGTTTGCTCCAATCCTCTGCGGTCTCATAGGCATACTCATTCATGAAACCATCATTTGCAATAATGATGCTTTCAACCATATCGCCCGTGGCAACTCTTCTTTTTTCGATGTTTTTGACTGTTCCTGAAACGGATGAATATACGGGTGCCGAGACAAATCCGCCTGCTTCAGCGATCATCTGTCCTCTGAGAACGGCATCTCCCTTCTTTACAAGAGGTTTTGCCGGTGCACCTATATGCTGACTTAACGGGAAAACCATCTCCTCACCGGGGATGGCATCAATTATTGGCTTATCCTTGGAAAGGTCCTTTCCGTCATATGGATGGATGCCGCCCTTAAATGTAAATTTTGCCATTGGTTCCACCTAAATACATGTTTTTTGCATACATGGTAACTATACCTCAAAATACGTTTTTTTTCCATGATTTTATCCATATTTTAAGCCATTTTAAGCCTTAGTCCGAATTGAAAATACGGCCTTTTTTTGATATAGTTATGGAGTTGGCGAAAACAAATTTTTCGAGGCGAAAATGAAAGAAACAACCGAAACTCTGGAGAGCTTTAAGTCCGGATATGATATCAGCCGTATCACGGATCCGAATTCACTTCTTTTCATCGATATAGAGACGACAGGCTTTACTGCAAGAACATCCTATCTCTATCTGATAGGCTGTGCATATATGTCTGATAATAAATGGTGTACCAAGCAGTGGTTTGCCGAAAAGTACGAAGAAGAAAAGGATATCATTCAGAGCTTCTTTGATTTTGCCACAGAGGGCGGCTATGATACACTGGTGCATTTCAACGGCAATCAGTTCGACCTGCCCTATCTTACCCAGAAGATCACATCTCTGGAACTTGATCTTTCCATCGATTCATTCAAGGGGATCGATCTGTATAAACGTATCTCCCCATTAAAGCATCTCTTGGGGCTCACATCCCTCAAGCAAAAGTCCATCGAAAAATTCCTCGGTATTGAAAGAGCCGATGTTTTTTCCGGAGGCGATCTCATAGGCATCTATCATGACTATGTCACCAATCCTTCCGAATTCGCCTGCAACTCCCTTCTTCTCCACAACGAGGATGATCTTAAGGGTATGATAAAGATCCTTCCGATGCTTGCATATCCCGATATGGTGGCAGGTAAGCTCAGAGTTGCCAAGGTCCATGCAGACACCTATAAAGACTACAACGGCCAGACCCAGAGTGAGATAATAATGAGTGTAAAGCTCGAATCTCCTCTCCCCAAAGCCATCGCCTCATTCGCCCACGGATGCTACATAAAGGCAGACGGTACTGAGGCTCAGATAAAGGTGCCTCTCTATAACGAAGAGATGAAGTATTTCTACGCATCTTATCAGGATTACTATTATCTTCCCGAGGAAGATACCGCACTTCACAAATCGGTTGCCACCTTTGTCGATAAGGATCACAGAACCCAGGCTACGGCTGCCACATGTTATACCAGAAAGCAGTCATCATATCTTCCACAGTGGGATGCTCTCTTTGAGCCCCTCTTCAGAAGGGAATACCGCAGTACTGACATGTTCTTTGAGCTGACGGATGATCTGAAGCGCGACCGCAACGCATTCAATAAATACGCAGGTCACATCATATCCATGCTCGCTTCTACATACTAATCTATAAATCTAAAAAGAAGCCTCAGATGAGGCTTCTTTTTGAATGTTTAAGCATCTTTTCCGTAGTAGAATGAATTAACTCTCGTATATCCTATCTCTTTGTAGTTTACGATCTGCTCAGTCGATCCGATGAAAAGGAATCCTCCGGGCTTGATCGATTTGTAGAACTTCTTGAAAACCTCGTCCTTGGCTTCATCCGTGAAATAGATAAGCACGTTTCTGCATACGATCATGTCATAATTGGTGTCATATCTGTCCTTCAGAAGATTGTGCTCACTGAATGAAACGCGGCTCTTTATCTCGTCAGAGATCTTGAAGGAAGGGCCAACCTGCGTGAAGTATTTCTTCTTGAACTCATCGGGTACATTTGCGATGGATTTTGCATCATAAAGGCCTACTTTAGCTTTGGCTATGACGGTCTTATCAAGGTCTGTTGCCGTGATCTTTATGTTGCTGAGAGGCATGTGCTTGGAAAGAGCCATAACGAGCGAATAAGGCTCGTCTCCGGTCGAACATGCGGCACTCCAGATCTTAAGTCTTGTTCCGAATCTCTCAACCAGAGCAGGTATAACAGTCTTATCCATATACTGCCACTGATCAGGATTTCTGTAGAACTCGGAAACGTTAATGGTTATATAATTGATGAACTCATCAAATCTTTCTTTATCCGTCTTGAGAACACTGACATAATTGTCATATCCGTTAATACGGTTCTTCATGATAAGGTTATCGATCCTGCGCTTCATCTGCTTTTCCTTGTAAGCGTTAAGATCGATGGAAGTCATCTTAAGTATCTCTTTTTTGAAATATTCATAATCTACTGCCATATAACCTCCCCACTTGATGATCAGAATTACAATCCTTCATCATCATAATCATATAAAAATCTTATCCGGTAAAACAAAAACCTGCCCTTGGAAAAACATTTCGTTATCCGCCGGGCAGGCATTTTTGTTAAACAGTTATTCAGATATTACAGCCTGATACGGATGAACATTACTGCTCTTCGTTTGCTACAGCTTCAATATCTACAGGAACCTCGTCCTCATTCTCTTCAGAATCGGGAGCGGTAAGTGCCTTTACAGAAAGTGAGATCTTGTGATCTGCTTCATTGAAATCAACGATCTTAGCGGTAACTTCATCACCAACCTTAAGAACGTCTGAAGGCTTCTCAACACGATCCTTGGAAATCTGTGATACATGGAGAAGAGCGTCTACGCCATTCTCAATCTCAACAAATGCACCAAAATCGGTCATACGTGCAACCTTACCGGTTACTATCTTTCCGATAGCGAACTTGTCATTAGCATCCTTCCAGGGATTCTCATCATCGAACTTAAGTGAAAGTGCAATCTTAGTTCCGTTGATGTCCTTAACGAGAACCTTAAGCTTATCACCGATACGGAAATTCTTCTTGGGATTCTCAACTCTTCCCCAACTCATCTCTGAGATGTGAAGAAGTCCGTCAGCTCCGCCGAGATCAACAAATGCACCAAAGTCGGTAACGTTCTTAACAACACCGTCTACGATATCGCCAACCTTGATCTTCTCAAGGAGTGCCTTCTGCATCTCTTCCTTCTTAGCGGAAAGAAGCTGCTTACGGTCACCGATGCATCTTCTCTTATGAGGATTGTACTCAACAACAACGAACTCGATCTCCTGACCAAGATACTTGCTGAGATCCTTCTCATAGCTGTCTGAAACAAGGCTTGCAGGAATGAATATCCTGGTTCCATCTACCTCTACGGTGATACCACCCTTGAGGATTGCTGAAACCTTAGCCTTAAGTACTTCCTGATTATTGAAAGCTTCCTCAATGCGCTGATTAGCCTTCTCCTGCTGTACTCTCTTGTATGATACGATAACCTGTCCCTCACGGTCATCAACCTTGAGAACCTTAACCTCAAGCTTGTCGCCGGGCTTTACAGCCTGTGTAAGGTCGACGCTGTTATCGTTGGTGTATTCATACTTGCTAAGAATACCGTCTGACTTGCATCCGAGATCAAGAATGATCTCTTCGGGCTTAACGTCAAAAACCGTGCCTTCGACTACCTCTCCTGTATGTAATATGATCTTCTTTGATTCCTGCTCTTCCAGTAATTGTTCAAAAGTTAGTTCCTCTGACATATCTTTGAACCTCCTCAATAATATTCTGCGGAGTGGAAGCCCCCGCGGTGATGCCGATCAGCTTAACAGATTCAGGTAGTTTATAATCTTTAAGGTCATCCGGTTTCTGTATACAGACCGTATTCGGGCAGTTCTCCGATGCAATCTCATAAAGCTTTCGCGTGTTTGAACTAGCGCTCCCACCTATGACAATCATGGCATCTGCCTCTTTTGAAAGGACTTCGGCTGCATCCTGCCTGTCCTTTGTTGCCGAACATATAGTGTTCACAACGTTAGCATTATAACCTTTTTTATTAATTATTTCAACAATTTGCAAAAATTTTCTGTATTGGAAGGTTGTCTGGGCAACAACAGTGATCCCGCCTGTCAGATCAAGATTTTCCGCATCCTTTTCACCTCCCACTACAGTGAAAGGACCATCGATCCATCCGCATATTCCGACTATCTCGGGATGAGTGGATTTTCCGACTATAACAATATGTCTTCCCTCACGGCTGTTCTCAAGAACAATATTATGGATCCTCGCAACAAAAGGACATGTAAGATCAACTATCTCACACCCCTTTGCTTCGATCAGATCATATATATCCCTGCCTATACCGTGAGCTCTTATTATAATGCAGGCATCCGATTCGAATTCCGTTTTCTCCAGAGTTTCCTTGTCATCAATAACTCTGACGCCTTTTTGCTCAAGGTCAGAAACAACGGTTTCATTATGTACGACAGGTCCATAGGTATATATGGGACGTCCGCTTTTCAGTTTTTCATAAACTCCGTCGACAGCCCGCTTCACACCGAAGCAGAATCCAGACGGATCAGCAAGTTTTACTTCCATTTACTTATTTCGAAATTATTTTTTCTGCTTCAGGAATTTGTCACACAGACTGCATATCTTTTCTACAACTTGCTCGATGGTCATATCAGAGGTATCAACAAGCACAGCATCATCCGCCTGCTTAAGAGGTGATATCTCACGATGCATATCGCGGTAATCCCTGTCCTCTATATCCTTTTTTACTTCCTCGAAGTCCGGATGCTCTCCTTTTGCTTCAAGCTCGAGCACACGTCTTTTCGCTCTCACTTCAGAGCTTGCCGTAAGATATATCTTCACTTCCGCATCAGGCATTACAACTGTTCCGATGTCGCGTCCGTCCATGATGACTCCGCCGCGGTCTGCCAGTCCTCTCTGAAGAGAAAAGAGATGCTCACGCACCTTCGGGACAACGCTTGTAACGGATGCAGTATTGCCTACTGCTTCCTCACGAAGTCTTCCGGTTACATTTTCACCGTTTAAATATACGTTCTGAACGCCGTCCTCATATCTGATATCAACATCGGCGCCGGTGCAGGTTTCAGAAACCTTCTCTGCATCATTTACATCTATCCCGCTTCCGAGAAGATAAAGTGCCACTGCTCTGTACATGGCTCCTGTATCAACATAGATAAGTCCAAGTTCCTTCGCGCATTTCTTTGCTATGGTACTTTTTCCTGCGCCTGCAGGTCCGTCTATCGCTACGTTCATATTCCGCTCCTTATAAAAGTATTACTCTTCATTACTCATTACATATTCTGCCGCGCTCACTCCTGCGGCATAGCCCGTAGACCATGCGATCTGAAGGTTAAATCCACCGGTAAGTGCATCCAGGTCCATAACCTCTCCTGCAAAAAAGAGACCTTCGCATTTCTTGCTCATCATAGTCCCCGGCGATATCTCCTTAACACTGACTCCGCCCTTTGTGATGATAGCTTCTTCAAAGCCTCTGGTTCCGGTAACATTCAACTCAAAATTCTTGAGCAGCTTAACAAATGTCTGTCTTTCCTCTCTGGTAAGATCTCCGCATTTTTTATGAGGATCAATTCCTGAAAGTTCTGCGATCACCGGAACCATTTTCTGGGGAAGCAGTTCAGGAAGCATATTTATAACATGTTTTTCATGGTTTTCCGAAATCTCCCTAAGGAGCCTTGCATCAAGCTCTTCCTCGGATAAAGCCGGCTTAAGATCAAGGATTACCTTGCACGCTGCATAATCCTTTTTCTGATAATAACTGCTTGCGGATAATATCATCGGACCGCTTATCCCGAAATGGGTAAAAAGCATCTCACCCATATCCTCATACACGGTCTTGCCATCGCATATCATCTTAAGACCCGTATTTTTCAAGGACAATCCCTGAAGGTCCTTACAAAAACTTTCCGAAACGCACAGCGGAACAAGCGAAGGGACTGTTTTTACTATAGTATGTTCAAAAGCTTCCGCAAACTTTAAGCCATCACCCGTAGAACCTGTTGCAGGATACGAGACTCCACCCGTTGCTATTATCACAGCTCCGCACTTTTCCTTTTTTCCGTCATCAAAAGAAACCTCAAAGCCGTCTTCTGTTTTCGAAATCTGCTTTACACAGGTATTCAGCCTTACTGTAACACCATGCTTTTTCAGATCATCGGAAAGTGCTCTGATAACATCTGAAGAATGATCGGAAACAGGAAAGATCCTTCCGCCTCTTTCTTCCTTTATCCTGCATCCGTTTTCCTCAAGTTCACTGCAGATATCGTTATTATCGAATCTGTCCAAAGCACTGAACATGAATTTCGGATTGCTCACAATATTATTCATGATCACGCTTTTGTCAGCGGAATTGGTTATATTACATCTGCCCTTTCCCGTGATAAAAAGCTTCTTTCCGAGCTTCTCATTCTTTTCAACGAGGATAACCTGCTTTATATTTTCCGATGCCGAAACGGCGGCCAGCATTCCTGCAGGGCCGCCGCCGATCACAATTATCTTATTCATCATCCTTCTCTTCCTCAGACTGCCTTCTGAGAGAATAGTTTAATATCGGGTCATCATCAATAAAATCGATCTCATCATTAAGATAAACCTGATAATCATTCCATACCGATTCGAGCATCTTAAGATTAGACCTTATCTGCTCAGGTGCCTTGATGCAAAGTGCAACAACTATCGCATTGATCACAGACAAAGGAGCAACGAGCGAATCAACTATGGATACCATATCGGAACGTGCATAGAGATTGCAGGTAGAATACAGAGTCATGGGAGAATGAGCCGAATCTGTAATAGCTATGACCGATGCTCTCCTGTCATTGGCAAACTCCATTGCCTTAAGGGTTCTCATGGAATATCTGGGAAAGCTTATTCCTACAAAAGCATCCTCTTCGTTTATCCTGATCATCTGTTCAAAAGTCTCGGTAACCGATGTGGAATTGATCAGCACGCAATCCGGACGAACCATGTTCAGATAAAAATGCAGGAATGCCGCAAGAGGTTCATTTGAGCGGAGTCCCATGATATAAACATGCTTAGCCTTTAAAAGCACATCCACGGTCATATCGAATGCACCGGGATTGATATTCTTTATCGTATCACGGATCTTATCCATATCCGCGTTCATGACAGAGGTCAGTATCTCGGACTGTGTTGATCTTCCGTATTTTTCATCTATCTTCTGAACAGAAGAAAGCTTGGTCTTGACGCAATCGACCAGGCTTTTCTGAAAGTCCGGATAACCTTCGTATCCGAGAGCTGCTGCAAATCTTACAATGGTAGATTCGCTTACACCAATCTCTTTACCAAGTTCCGCTGCAGTCATAAACACTGCAGTTTCATATTCGTTCTGTATGTAAAAAGCGATCTTTTTCTGGCTTTTGCTCATTCGGGGGATCATATCCCTGATCCTTAAGAGCACATCACCTTTTAAGTCCATATTTATATAAATTCCTATATTTTTTTATGCCAAGAATGAGGTATATGCTTTCTCGAGAAGATTAAGCGTTTCCTCATCGGTAAGATCATAATCTCCCGAAAGAGTCATACATGCAGCGCCGTGAATGAAGATCCACATCTTCATGAAAAGTCCGCCGGGATCGGTACATCCGAGTTCCTTGGCAAGATTGATCTCAGCAACAACATTACCTTCGGTTCCGTTAAGAAGCTCATACATTGATACTCTGCCGGGTGCAGCATCTACAAATAAAAGTCTGAAAAGATTCTTTTCCTTTCTGGCAAAAGCAATATAAGCCATTCCGAGATTTGTAAAAGGCACATTACCATGGCGTTCGAATCCGTCATAATAATTTCTGAAATACTCAACTGCCTTCTCATAAACTGCAGTCTGCAGTTCGGACATATTCTTGTAAACCCTGAAAATAGGCTGTGTTGAGCATCCTGCCTTCTCCGCAACGTGACGTGCGGTAATAGAATCGGCTCCGGATTCTCTTGTCATTTCGAATGCGGTTCCGAGTATTCTGTCGATGGTTATGCTTTCTTTGCGTGCCATGTAGATTCTTTCCTAACTTTTTGATGATAGATTTGTACTAATTTGAATAACTTCTATTGAATGTTTTCAGAAAAGTGACGAATGTTATTTTACCCATAGAAATCTGTCAAGTCAAGGTTTCACGGATGTTTAACAAAACTTTTTTTCTACACTTTTCCGTAAGCATTCACAAGATCGGAAAAAACAAAAAAATCCCCGGACTTATTTAAAGCCCGGGGATAAAAAGAACAATCATTTAAACAGGATATGCCTTATTTTCCTTATCGGCAAGTTTTACATCAACACCTGTTTCCTGAGCCTGACGATATTTGAAGAAGTCTGTAGCAACCTGAGGGAACAATGCATATGAGAGAACATCCTCATCCTGCTTCTTCCATTCCTTCATCTCTGCCTCGATAGAAGCAAGTTCGGGCTCGGTATGTCCGGTAGCTTCCGCACTTCTTGCGGTAGAACGCTTCTCGCCGGGGATGACCTTGTCGATGACTTCCTGGTTCATAGGCTTTACGGTCTGTCCATAATTACCGCGAAGGAGATCCTTGAACTCACCGGTAGCCATCTTGTAACGCTCACCCATAAGGACGTTGAAGATAGCCTGGGTTCCGACGATCTGTGAAGAAGGAGTAACAAGAGGAGGCTCACCGCAGTCCTTACGAACTCTGGGAATCTCTTCAAGTACGTCACGATATCTGTTCTCTGCATGCTGCTCCTTGAGCTGGCTGACCATGTTGGAAAGCATTCCGCCGGGAACCTGATAAAGAAGGGTCTTGATGTTAACACCGAGAACCTTGGTGTTCATGAGGCCGCTCTTAATGCACTCATCTCTGTAGGGAGCGAAGTAATCAGCAATCTCTGCAAGGAGAGTCTGATCATATCCGGTATCATAAGGAGTTCCCTTGAAGGTCTCAACCATAACCTCAGTAGCGGGCTGTGAAGTACCGAGTGCGAAAGGAGAAATTGCACAGTCTATAACATCAACGCCTGCCTCAACAGCCTTGAGGTAAGTCATGCTTGCAACACCTGAGGTGTAGTGTGTGTGAAGCTGGATGGGAAGTTTGGTCTGCTCCTTCATAGCCTTGATGAGCTCTGCAGC
>CAMOZY010000008.1 GCA_946631295.1 uncultured Lachnospiraceae bacterium | reverse complement strand
TGAGATACTCTCTCTTTTTTATTTTCTATTCAACTGTCAGTAACTTTACTCCATTATAAACAATAATCCGCTGTTAATGCAGCTGATATATGTGTAAGATGTTTATGAAGCCTGCTTTGCATATTCTTTTGCCGCAGGCAGGGGTGAAAATAGATTTCCCGATTGGAAGGGAAAGGGGGACCTGATGGAAAAACGCAGATTTGAAAAACTTGGTATCGACGTGTCATTGCTTGGCTTCGGCTGCATGAGATTTCCCGTAAAGGATGGCAAGATTGACAGACCTCTTGCACAGCAGATGCTTGATAAGGCAATAGCAGCAGGCGTTAATTACATTGATACCGCATATCCTTATCACGACGGAGAGAGTGAGCTTTTTGTAGGAGAAGCACTGAAAAAATATCCTCGTGATTCTTATTATCTTGCTACGAAGCTTCCGATATGGTTCATCAATACAATCGAAGATGTAGATAAGTATTTTAATGAACAGCTGTCAAAACTCCAGACAGACCATTTCGATTTCTATCTGATGCATGCGATGAACCGCGGCAGCTGGAGAAAGATGGTTGAACTCGGAACAGTTGAAAGACTCGAGCAGCTTAAGGCAGAGGGCAAGATCAGATTCCTCGGCTTCTCATTCCACGATGATTACGATGCGTTTGAAGAGATAATAAAATATCGTGACTGGGATTTCTGCCAGATACAGCTTAATTACATGGATACCGAAGAACAGGCCGGAATGAAGGGATACAAGCTTGCTGAAGAACTTGGTATTCCTCTTACGATCATGGAACCTGTAAAGGGCGGATCACTTGCAAAATTATCGGATGATATCATGGATATCTTCTCTGAGGTAAGACCAGGTAAGAGCGCCGCATCTTTTGCACTCAGATATGTTGCAACTCTTCCCAATATCCTGACCGTACTCAGCGGAATGTCGACTATGGACCAGGTTGATGATAATCTTGATACCTTCGTCAATTTCGTTCCCATGGATGAAAAGGAGTATCAGGCTATCGACCGTATCAAGGAAGTCATGAACAGCCGCATTCAGAACGGATGTACCGGATGCAGATACTGTATGCCTTGTCCTTTCGGCGTTGATATTCCCGGTAATTTCAGCGTTTGGAACCGTTATCATATGTATCAGAATTATGATGTGGTCAGCTGGAACTGGAACAACATGGTCAAGGAAAATAAGACCGCAGAAGCCTGCAGGCAGTGCGGAAAGTGCGAACAGGCATGTCCTCAGCACCTTGCGATACGCGAAGATCTTAAGAAGGTTCTCGCAGACATTAAGGCAGCTCAGGCTAAGTGATATTAAATATTCATCTGCCGCCTGCTGACTATCTACCCTCCCCATATGGCCCTGTCAGCAGGCGATGGATGTGATGTTATTACTCTCTCCCTTTGCGGGAGAGAGTTTTTTATTGAGCGATGTTTATGATAAAATAATTTACCGTGTTTATGCTTGAAACTATGTTCAGACATGTATATGGTCTGACATGTATGAATCAGGCGGAATTTTTAATTTGTTCTGAGTGAGGAAGCGGGAGATGATCTGTCCCAATTGCGGAAAGAAAAATGAAGATGGTGAGATCCTTTGCTGTGAATGCGGATCTAAACTGAAAAAGCCCGAGAGGATCCGGACAGGATTTAATACGCCTGATATTGGTAAAGTATCTGAGCAGGCAAAATCACTTGATGCCGTAAAAAGACCTGCTGAACCTGCACATTCTACTATCGCCAATCCGTGGAATGAGGTGGATTATTCTGACTATAAACCGGGGGCAAATGGTAAGCTGCCCGAAAATACCGGAAGGAAGTCTGTTTCATTTGGCACTCTTATTCTCATAATTATAATCCTGAGTGTTATGCTGCTAGGGATTGTGACGATGTTCGCATCCGGAAGCAGGACCGCACGCACATCCATGGTGGTAACCGGCAGTCAGGGAGCTGTTTATCTTTTTTCCGGTAACGGACAGGAAAAAGGGATCACTTCCAATATGACTTTGCACGACAATGATACCCTCAGAACTGCGATGAAATCGAAAGCGTGGATCAGTCTGGGTGATGACCGTGATCTGATTCTTTTTTCATTAAGTGAGATTGAGGCACATCAGAAGGATGATGCAACATGGATCGTTCTGGAGAAGGGGGCGGTCTTCTTCAATATCGACAGGGCATTTCACGGAGATGAAGTGTTTGAGATAGAAACCGCCAACATGATTGTCTTTATAAGGGAAGCTTCAGGATATATCTATTTTGACGGAGAAGATGACACACGTATCTGGATCACGGGCGGCGAGGTGGAACTTACCGCATTTGATGAAAAAACCGGTGACTCGGATCGGGATACGATTTCGGCAGGTGAGCATTCGGCAGTCGTGCATGAAAACGGACGTGTCGTGATCAGTACGCTTGTATGTGATGAAACCGATCTCCCGTCGGCACTTATACAGGAACTGGGGAATGATTATACATTACTCAGAAAGGTCTGTAACGAAACCGGATGGGACTATGATACTCTTAAGGAACTTGCCGAATACTACCATGCACAGGAGCTTGCTTTTTCATATCTGCAGCCATGGATGGTTTCAACGGATGGTGATGGGACTGTTTCTGAACAGGATGATGAAGCCCTTGGTGATTATCCGTCCGTAGTCGGAACATGGAGGGCAGAATCGGATTCACCTGCACTTCCTGAATATCATTTTCTGCCGGATGGCACAGGGTATATCTACGTTAAGGGAATGACCGATCCGAGGGATATAACCTGGGAGTGTGAAGGTAATGATGACTATGGCAATATCACCATGTATTATGCCGCTTCCGGAAAAAAGATCGAAGATGATGTCAGTTACTCATTCGGAACCATGTTTGTTTCAGGAGTAAGCTACAAGCGTATCTCATCTGAAGATGTTCTTGAGGATGATACGGTCTCACCTGAACTTGATGAGACTTCTCTTGAATTCGCCGGAACATGGTGGGCCAGGGGATTATGGAAAACCGAGGCACCGATACTTATGCTTGGTGAAGACGGAAGAGGGCAGATCAACTATCCCAACGGACAGATTGTTACATTCACCTGGCGTTATGAAGAGTATGATGAAGGATCCTATTATGACGGATGCATACTCATACAATACGTAAGTATCGATTCCTCGGATTATGAGATACCTGTAGAAGACGGGCTTCTGGAATTTGATGTCTTTGGTCTCTATGAAAAAGAGTCTGACTGATCGTCTGAATCAGTGATCAGGTCAGTTGTCATATTTTTTCAGGAGCATGTCGAGAGCTTCACGGAGCAGTATTGCTTCGCCGATGCCTTCGAGCTTGGACAGCTTGGCAAGTCTCTGGAGCTGATCCTGAGTGTAGTGGCTTGTCTTGGGGATCATTTTTTCTTCCCTTGCCATTGCAACACGGTTTCCTCCGCTGAGCTTGGCACGATACAAAGCTCCGTCGGCCTTCCTGATAAGTTCCTGGCAGCGGTTCGCATCAACGAATGCGGTAGCCATTCCTATAGTGATCGATTGTGATGCTCCGTCGGGAGTCTTGACATCGAATCCGTTCTTAAGATCGTTCAAAAAGAGGAAGATATCCTCACGTTCTGTGGCACCCTTGAAGATGATACCGAATTCATCGCCTCCGATGCGGTAAACGGTAGCATCCTTCGGGAGGTGCTTTTTTATATAGAGTCCTGTATCGATAAGGACCCTGTCACCTGCTTCTGTTCCGAAATCGGTATTGATGTGAAGAAAGCTGTCGAAATCGATGAGAGCGATAACCACGGTTTCGCCTTCTGCCTCACAGTCACTTTCAAGAATTTCAGTGATGTCTTTTTCAAACTGTTCACCAAGCGGGAACTTAAGTGCTTCATTTACGCCGTTTATCTTTTTCTTTGCATGTTCTGCTGATAATTCCATGTGATCTTTAACTGTTATGGGACGGGATGCCTTAACTGATTTTTTTGCTGCCATAGTAGCCTCCTTTTTGTGGTTATGCGTCCGGGGATACCGGATCATTGCATAAGGTTTACGATAATTAACTGCCGTAATATTTATAAATATTATTTGTAAAGTAATATCAGGAACTATGTATAAAATAATATTACAGAAATAATATGTCAAGAATAATATTAAAATTAAATGTAATAACCTTCTCTGTTAGTGTAATCTAGTAGGGAATGGTTCTTTAACATCATCACAGGGGGAATTTACATGACTACTCAGAAGTTTGATGTTTTACCCGAAAACAGCGTCGTATTCAACAATAATGTCGACTACTGTGTTGGAACCGGACGTCTTGGTCTTGCACTCACGGAAGAGTATCTTAATGAACTTGAATTTGTTCAGGATATGATAGGCTTTTCCTATATCAGGGGACATGGCCTCTTTTCCGATGACGTATCTATTTATCACGAATATGAAGAAGACGGTGTGACGAAGGTAGAGTACAACTATACCTATATAGACCGTATAATCGATGCATATGTCAGACTGGATATCCGTCCTTATCTTGAACTCGGATTCATGCCCGGCAAGATGGCAAGCGGAGAGCAGACCATCTTTTACTGGAAGGGCAATACCACACCGCCTAAGGATTATAAGCTCTGGACCGACATGGTCGTTGCACTTCTTGAGCATCTCATTTCCCGTTACGGCGAGGAAGTATATACCTGGCCCATCGAAGTGTGGAATGAGCCCAATCTTCCCGGATTCTGGTATAAGGCTGACATGGAAGAGTACTTTAAACTCTTCAAGGAGACATTTCTTGCGATAAAGGCTTTTGACAGGCGCTTTATGGTTGGCGGACCTGCAATCTGCGGAGTCAGGGATGCGGAGTGGATAGAGGGATTCCTTAAGTTCTGTAAAAAGGAAGGGCTTCAGCCCGACCGTATAACAAGGCATCACTATTGTGTTGAATTCCCTGAAAGAATAGGACATTACGATTATTCGAAGCTTGAGGATCAGGAATTCCGTTTTGCCAATCTTCAGTCAACACGTGACATAGTTGATTCCTTTGATGAATTCAGGGGAACACCGATTCATCTTACGGAGTTCAGTACATCCTATACTCCGAAGGGTGTCATCCACGATACGAACATCAATGCATCCTATCTTGCAAGACAGCTTTCAAGACTCGGTGATGTAAATGAAGCTTATTCATACTGGACATTCGGAGATGTCTTCGAGGAGCAGGGCGTACCTGATTCTCTTTTCCACGGAGGATTCGGAATGGTTGCTGCAGGCAATATCCCCAAGCCTTCGTTCTGGACTTTTTATTTCTACAAACAGCTTAAGCTCTTCGGAAACAGCTGTGTATACAGGGATGATAATGCGGTCATAATCAAAAACGGTGAGGATTATGCCGGAATTCTCTGGAATATCGATGAAGACGATCTTGTAAGAGAACCCTCATTTGACATAAAGGGAGAGTACACCCTGATCACCATGACAGTGGATGAGGTCTGCTGTAATCCTCTGAAGCTCTGGCATGATATGGGCGAGCCTGCTTATCCTTCAGATGATGAAACCGATCTTATAAGAGGCGCAGCATATCCTCTGACTGAGAGCAGGATCATCAGGGCTGAGGGAGGAAAGACCGGTGTTCCTGTTACCGTAAGGAAGAACGGAGTGGTCTATTTTACCCTGAAGGCAAGAAAATATACTCCGGACCGCGGTTATGATTATGAAAAGGTGGTTTCGTTCCATTAAGTAAGCGGTTTCATCAGCAGGGCAGATAGTTTTTGTTGGAAATGGATAAATATTTTGCTATAATATCAACGTGTGCGTAAAACCTTATAAGGGGAGGAAACTTTAATGGATTTTAAAGAACTGGTCGAATACGCAAAACAGAACGAATGCTCCGATATTCATATTACGGTTGGTACCAATCTTGCAATAAGAAGATTCGGTACACTTCAGATCCTTGAGCCCGCACCTACGGCTGAGGAATCAAGAAACATGATCTTCTCATTCCTTGATCAGGAGCAGGTTGAGACTGTATCCGGAGGCAAGGATCTTGACGTCGGTGTCATGCTTTGGGACGGCACCAGAATAAGAGCCAATATCTATCACCAGAGAAACAATCTCGCAGCAAGTATCCGTATCCTCAATCAGACCATACCTTCTTTTGAAGAGCTCGGTCTTCCTCCCGTTGTCAAGGATCTGGCAGAGATGCCCAGAGGACTTGTACTTGTTACCGGTCCTACCGGTTCAGGTAAGTCTACCACCCTTGCTTCAATGGTAGATTATATCAACCACAACACTTCCAGACATATCATTACCATTGAGGACCCTATCGAGTATGTATATCCTCATGATAAGGCTATGATCCACCAGAGAGAAGTAGGAAGAGACGTTGAGACATTCGCTACAGCTCTTCGTTCAGCTCTCCGTGAAGATCCCGATATCATCCTCGTAGGAGAAATGAGAGACTTCGAGACAATCTCCGCAGCTATCACCGCAGCAGAGACCGGACACCTCGTCCTCTCCACACTTCATACAACAAGTGCTGCACAGACAGTCGAGAGAATCATCGACGCTACACCTCTTGAAGGACAGGATCAGATCAGAACCCAGTTCTCCAACGTCATTAAGGGTGTTATCACCCAGACCCTTCTTCCTACCTCAGACGGAAAGGGACGTGTAGTTGCAACCGAGATCATGACCAATACTCCCGCAGTCGGCAACCTCATTCGTGATAAGAAGACCATTCAGCTTCCTTCCATCATTCAGAGCAGCCGTAACCAGGGCATGCATCTTCTTAACGATGACCTTGCATCTCTTATCATCCACGGCAGAGTCACAAGAGAAGAGGCTATGGCGGTTTCCAATGATCCCGTTGCACTCGACAAGATGTGCTGATAAGTTTTTTAGAAAGTATCACAAAGAGCTTCGGAAATCCGGAGCTCTTTTTTTACGTTGTAAGGCTGATATATGTTATAATAAATTGTCAGTTTATTTACTTTTTTATGACCGAAAGTGAGGAGTCAGGTGTCCAGGGATATTGCCATTAATATTGCAATCGGCGTCTTTTTTATTCTGGCGGGATGTATAGGATTATTCGTTGGAAATATGAATATACTGTCTATTGTAATGATAGTTATCGGTGCGGCTGTAATGATCGTACAGATCAAAAAAGTACTGGACAGGTAATGATCGTGGCAGGAATTTTTATAACGGACAGATACCGGTATATGGCAGTGTGATCAAAAGGGGAGAGGATAACACGGCGGTATGAAGACAAACAATCCGATCGATAATTTAATGCACTTTCTTGTACATAACAGTAACTTTGTTACTGCAGTCGTTATGTGCCTGGTTCATACGGTGCTGATGGTGATGATGTACAGTATTGATGTTATGCCGCTGTTTCAGTTCAACATACTGAGTGTGGTGGTATATATCTTCTGCAGCGTATTGTGTGTGACGGGTCATGTCCTGCTTGTTTATATCAGTATCATTGTTGAGGTTACTGCATATACGATCCTTTCGACATATTATATCGGACTTAGGTGCGGTACATACTGTTTCCTGTTTTCCATCGTTCCGATAATCATTTATCTCGGATGCTTCCTGTTCAAGGGAAAGATGAGATGGCATATCGTGATCCTTCTTCTCCTGAATTTTGGTCTCTTTGCTTTCCTTTATGCGAAATTCAACAATATAAGACCGGTATATGAAGTGCCACCAATGATGCGTGCGATAATAGTCATTTTCTCATCGTTCGTAATGGTCTTCTCTACGATCTTCTATAACATTATCTATATCTATTCCAGTGAGCTCCGTGTTAAGAGCCTGGAACTTCAGAATAAGCAGCTTTCGCTTGATGCATCAGAGGATCTGCTCACAAGTCTTCTCAACAGGCGTGGATTTCTTCCGATAGTTGAGGAACTTATGAAACAAGATAAGCCTTCTGATTTTTGCATTTCATTCTGCGACATAGATAATTTCAAGCGTATAAATGATTCGTATGGTCATGATGCCGGTGATGAAGTACTGAGGCATATCACGAAGATCATCAAGAACAAATCCCACGGCTGTGATGTCTGCAGATGGGGCGGTGAAGAGATTCTTATCCTGATGAGGGATTGCGATATTAATCTTGCCAGGGAGAAGATGGAGGAACTCAGGAGAAGCATTGAATCCAGTCCCACCATATTCTTCAACAAGAGGATCTTTGCAACGATAACCATCGGCATCGGTGAAAACAAAGAGGGATATGTCAGCCCCGATGATGTAATAAGAACAGCCGATGCAAGGATGTATTACGGTAAGCAGCACGGCAAGAATATAGTTGTCTTCGAAGACCGTGAATGATCGAAAGGAGAAGTCCTGATGGATTATGCATTTAGGGAAATAACACCTGATGACGATGAGAAGATCGTATCCATCATCCGTAAAAATCTTGAGGCTTATTCTCTGAACATTCCCGGAACGGCTTATTTTGACGAAGGTCTGGATCATCTGAGCACCTGCTACGGTAAAGATGATGAGGGCTATTATGTTCTTGAATGTGACGGACAGGTGGTCGGCGGTATAGGCTTTGCAAAGTTTCCTTTTATGGATGATACGGCTGAATTACAGAAGATTTATCTGGACGATCCGGTAAAGGGAAAAGGTCTCGGATACAGAATGATAAAGTTTGTTGAAAATAAGATGAAGGAAGCAGGATTTAAGCGCTCATACTTAGAGACGCATGATAATCTTCAGGCTGCAATCCACATATACGAAAAGAGCGGATATACGGAAATAGACAAGCCTGCAGAAACCGGTCACAGCTCAATGAACAGATTTTTTATCAAGGATCTATGAAAATATTAATTACTAATGATGACGGAATAAGGGCAGACGGACTCAGACGCCTTGCCGAAGCGGCGGTTAAGTTCGGAGAGGTATGGATCGTGGCTCCCGAAAAGGAAAGAAGTGCGGCAAGCCACAGTATCACTCTCAGGAATACGATAGATGTTTATCCGGTGGAGGATTATCCCGTGCCGGGAGTCAGGGCGTTTTCGTGCAGCGGTATGCCTGCCGATTGCGTCAGGGTGGGAAGCCTTAATGTGATGGATGAGAAACCTGATGTTGTACTTACAGGTATCAACAAGGGTTACAATGTTGCATCGGATATCCAGTATTCTGCAACGGCAGGCGCGGCATTTGAAGCGGCATTCCAGGGGTATCATCCGATTGCCGTATCCGAAGGATTTGATGATGTACATGAAACCACCGACAGATATCTTGAAGAGATACTCGGCAGGCTGATAAATGAATCCGTCCCCGAAGGTTACATACATAATGTGAATTTTCCTTCATGCAGGCTCTCAGAATGCAGGGGTATTCTGTATGACAGAAAAGTATCTGTGGGTATGTATTTTAAGGATCATTACAACGTTATGGAGAAGCTTGAAAACGGCGGCGTGCGTTATATGATAGAGGGCGTCCATACGATGGTAGCCGAGGAAGGCAGTGATTTCAGAGCAATACTCGATGGGTTCGTATCTGTCGGGACAGTAAGCAATATAGGTTACTAAGCGATATAGGATTTTAAGGAGCGGATGTTTTATGGATTACTCCGAACTGATTCAGAACAAATTCAGTGAACCTGCAGCCATTATAACTTATCAGAATGGACTGTCTCTTATTGCTGATGTTAATGCAAGGTTTCTTGATGAACTTTGGATGAACATTTCCAAAGAAGAATTCCTGGGACCTAACCTCGGCAAGGTTTTTGATGAGGACAATCTTAAGGTTTTTAATCAGGCTGTTAAAAGATGCGTTGAAACGGGCGAGGAGCAGACAGTTGATACATGGAGAAACATGTTTACCGATTGCTGCGGATATGACAAGGTATGCGTTAAAAGCAGACTGGTTCTTGTTGAAAAAGAGGATGATATTGCAGTTGTCTATGAGGGTATCCGTAATATCACCAATGAGATCAAGACTAAAGAGACTCTTGATGATACCGAATACAGATACAAGAGTTCGCTGGAACAGATCAATATCTACAACTGGGAATACAGGATCGCAACAAAGGAAATGCGTCCCTGTTACCGTTGTATGAGAGATCTCGGGCTGCCGGCAGTTGTATATAATTATCCCGAGCCTGCTATAGAGTCGGGTATATTTCCTCCCGATTATGCGGATATGTATCGTGAGTATATGCACCGCGTTGATCAGGGACTTCCGGTTCCTGAAATTGATGTTCCTCTGACTGTAGGACGAATCCCTTTCCGTATCAAATATACGATCGAGTATGATGAAAACGGCGCTCCATATAAGGCGTTCGCTTCGGCAACCCTTATCTCTGAGACAGAGCTTGGAAATATCAAGCTTGATAATCAGATCATAGGAAGTCTTGCGGAGGAATACCGCTGCATCTACCTTATGGACTTTAATAAGGACACTGTCAAGGTGATCAAGGAAGATGGTATCCTTGAACTGTGCGACAATGCAAAATGCGGTGATCTTCTTGATATGCTGACTCCGAGATTTCAGGAAGTTACCGAGATTGAGAAAAAGGATCTTCGCGATATCGTTAAGCTTCGTACTAAGCTTTTTAAGGATCTTGACAGAAGAGAATTTGTCTATAAGGATGCCGGTGAAAACAGATGGATCCGCATCGATTATCATGTTATAGACCGTGATGATACAGGCGTATCCCGTATGCTCATTACAGCATCTGTGATAGATGATCTTCGTGCGCAGAAGATGGATGCCGACAGAATGATCGCAACCCAGAAGAAGGAACTTGAGGAAAGACAGACACTTCTCCTTAATGCGATCGATGAGGCAAACCGTGCGAACGAGGCCAAGACGTCCTTCTTTTCAAGGATGTCACATGATATCAGAACCCCGATGAATGCCATCACGGGATTCTCAAGACTTGCGATTGATGAGATCGATAATAAGGAAAATGTAGAGGATTACCTTGAGAGGATTGTTTCTGCAGGTGATCACCTTATGAGCCTGATCAACGATATCCTTGATATGAGCAGGATTGAAAGCGGTAAGATGGAACTTGCTCCCGCGCCTGTCAAGGTAAAGGATATCCTGAATGAATGTGCGGATATGATCCGCATCAGAATGAATGATAATAATCTGCACTTTGTGGTTGATATCGAGGAAGTCGGTGATGACATGGTCATGTGCGACAAGCTCAGATTCTCACAGGTGCTGATCAACCTTCTGTCCAATGCATGTAAGTTCACATATGAAGACGGAAGTGTTTTCCTCGAAGGCAAGATCCTTGAACGTGCAGATAATATTCTGTATGAGATCAGAGTGCGTGACACGGGTGTCGGAATGAGCGAGGATTTCGTTCAGCACATCTGGGAAGCTTACTCAAGAGAAAATACCGACTATGTTCAGAAGACTCAGGGAACCGGTCTCGGAATGGCAATAGTCAGGAATATAATCAATCTGATGAATGGAACCGTCGAGGTCAAGTCCAAACCTGGTGAAGGAAGTGAATTCATCATTGATCTTCCCTTCAAGCCGGCATGGGGCAGGGATATTCCCACCGAGAGAAACAGCGCCGTAACCGATGCGATGAACAGGGATTATACCGGCAATACTGTCCTTGTTGTCGATGATACTTCACAGAACCTGAAACTGTGTGAAAGACTTCTGACCAAGTTCGGATTCAAGGTCATCACCACAGACAACGGTGTCGGAGCGGTGGAGATGGTAAGGTCATCAAAGCCTGGTGATATCAGCGTTATACTCATGGACGTTCTTATGCCCGTGATGGACGGCCTTGAAGCATCACGTAAGATCAGGGCACTTGAAGATCCCAAGCTCTCCAAGATCCCAATTCTTGCGATGACCGCCAATGCCTTTGCTTCGGATGTTCAGGAAGCACTTGATGCCGGTATGAACGATCATATTCCGAAGCCCTTCAGGAAGGAAGAACTGATAACCAAGATCAGTATATTTGTTTAACCTGAGATTTCTGCTATAATATCCGTCGGTAATAAAGCGGATAACATATATTTGAAAGCGTTTTTGTTTTGAAAAGTCATTCCATAATAGACAGTGAAAAAAATGATAACCTGGTAAAACAGGCTTCTTTCCTTGCAATTGCAGGTATCGTGAGCAGGATAATAGGGCTTCTCTACAGAAGCCCTTTGTCAGGTATCATTGGCGACCTCGGACTGGGATATTACCAGTCTGCTTATAATTTCTATACCATAATACTGATCATTTCTTCCTACAGCATTCCTTCCGCAATCTCCAAGATCATCGCACAGAAACTTGCATTAAAAGAATACAGAAATGCCCACAGGCTTTTTCTCGGGGCTCTTGTATACGTGCTGATCGTTGGTGCTATCGCATCAATGGTACTCTTTTTTGGGGCACCGCTTTTTGTTGAGGAGGCTGCAATACCTGTTCTTAAGGTATTTGCTCCCACGATATTCATATACGGTATTCTTGGAGTTCTGAGAGGATATTTCCAGGCCCACAGGTCCATGTCCCAGACATCAATGTCCCAGATCATTGAGCAGATCATTAATGCGATAGTAAGTGTAGGCGCCGCAGCTCTTTTGATAAAGCTTACAATGGGCACGATGGAGGAACCTGCTGAAGAGGCAGGTCAGATCCTCAGAGCAGTCAGAGGTGCACAGGGATCTGCACTTGGTACCGGACTCGGAGTTGTTGCTGCGCTTGTATTTATGGCTGCAGTATATTTCATCAACAGAAATGATATTCTTAAAAGAGCGGTAAATGACAGAAGCGGAAAGACCGACAGCTATATGACCATATTCAAAACTATTATCGGTGTTGTCACTCCGTTCATTTTTTCAACCGCTGTCTATAATGTTTTCAGCCCGATCAACAATAAGATCTTCTGTACATATTATCCCGTATGGAGAGATATGTCGCAGGTTGTGACCACCTCTCACTGGGGAATATTCCAGGGAAAGGCTCAGGTCATATCCAATATCCCCATAGCTTTTTCTTCGGCAATGGCTGCTGCAATGATCCCTCAGGTAAGCGGCTTCATGACATCGGGAGATAAGGAATCCGCAAAGGGACGTATAGCGCTCGGCGTCAAGACCACAATGCTTATCTCGATACCGTCCGCTGCCGGAATATTTACCTTCGCAGGCCCCATGATGCTGCTTCTTTTCCCGAATTCAAGATCAAATATTGAGATAAGCACACACTGCCTTATGGCACTGTCCGTATCGGTTGTGCTCATTGCACTTTCCACTCTGAACTCTTCAATACTTCAGTCCATCGGAAAGCTCCATACCCCGATCTTCAATTCGCTGATAGCGCTCGGACTTCAGACAGTGCTCCTTGTCATTTTGCTTAAGTTTACAAATCTGGATGTGTTTGCGGTTTCAATATCATATACATTCTATGCCGGAGTTATGGCAGTTCTGAACCAGCTGGCAGTACGCCGCGCAATAGGATATAAGCAGGAGATCCTCAGGACATTCATAAGACCTCTTGAGTGTTCGTTCGTTATGTGCATTCTTTCCTACGGCGTCTACAGACTTGTAATGCTCATTGTTCACAACGAAAGGATCGCTGTCATCCCTGCGGTGATCGCAGCTGTACCTGTGTATTTTATTTTTCTCGTAGTACTCAGATCTGTCAGCGAAAAAGAACTCAAGGCTCTTCCCGGCGGAACACGTATCTACGGAATACTGAAAAAAGTACATCTCATAAGATGAGAAAATATAAATATGGCTTTTGACGGAATTACAACCGCGGCTCTCTGCGCGGAACTGAATAAGAGATTATCGGGAGGACGTATCTCCAAGATCGCACAGCCTGAAAGTGATGAACTTCAGATCACGGTTAATACGGCTGAAGGCAATCTGAAGCTGCTGCTCAGTGCTGATGCATCACTCCCCCTCGTATATATCACGGAGCAGTCCAAGAAATCACCTCTGAACGCTCCGAATTTTTGCATGGTCTTAAGAAAGAGGATCCAGGGCGGAAGGATCATAAGCGTAACCCAGCCCGGTCTTGAAAGAGCAATAAGGATCGATGCCGAGCACCTCGACGAAATGGGAGATGTGAAGCGTGTAAGCCTTGTTACGGAGATCATGGGCAAGCACAGCAATATAATCCTTACCGAGGATGATAACGGAACAGAGAAGATTGTCGATTCAATAAAGCACGTATCCGCAATAGTAAGTTCTGTGCGTGAAGTGCTTCCGGGCAGAGATTATTTCATCCCCAATACTCAGGAAAAAACAGACCTTCTTTCTTCGTCCGAAGAACAGATCAGGGAGATCATAGCAAAATATCCCGGACCTGTTTTCAAGGCAATCTATACTTCTTTTACGGGACTTTCACCGCTTATCGCTCATGAGATAGCATTCAGGGCGGGTCTTGACGGAGATGCATCGGTTTCTTCACTGTCCGATGATGAAATGTCACGTCTGATCTTTCAGCTTACCGCACTTTCAAACGATATCAGGAATGAAAAGTTTGATCCCTGCATAGCATATGTAAACGGTAAGCCCGAGGAATACGAAGCCTTTGAACTGACCATGTATGAAGGCGGAGATGATGAGCTTGTCAGAATGGATTCCATCTCCCTAGTCCTCGAAAGATTCTATGGTGAAAAGCAGCAGTATGTGAGGATGAACCAGCGCTCATCTGATCTGAAGCGCGTGGTCAAAACACTCATCGAAAGAGATTCACATACCCTCGATGAACAGCTCCAGCAGCTGAAAAAGACTGAAGGCCGCGACAAGTACCGTATCTGGGGAGAACTTCTCAATGCCTTCGGATACTCCGCACAGCCCGGTGACAAACAGCTTGCTGTAGACAATTACTATACTAACGAAAAAGAGATCATTCCCCTTGATCCTACACTTACGGCTCAGGAGAATGCAGTCAAATATTTTGACAGATATACAAAACTTAAGAGAACTTCGGAGGCACTTGCAGTCCAGACAGAGAACGTAAAGTCCAGACTTGAGCACCTGGAATCAGTCCTTGCGAGCATTAACATATCCGAGAGCGAAGAGGACCTTTCCTGGATAAGGAGAGAGCTTTCCGAGGCAGGATATATCAGGGAACATTACGTAAAGGGCAAGCCCGTAAAACTCAAAGGTGAACCCTATCATTACATTTCCTCGGACGGCTACGATATCTACGTTGGAAGAAACAACATCCAGAACGACCAGCTTACCTTCAAGTTTGCGGTAGGCGCAGACTGGTGGTTCCATGCCAAGAAGATCCCCGGTTCTCACGTTGTGCTCAAGGTAAAGGAACCCGGAGAAGAACTCCCCGACCGTGCCTTTGAAGAAGCGGCAGCCCTCGCGGCATATTACTCCGCAGGCCGTGAACAGTCCAAGGTGGACATCGACTACGTCCTCAAAAAAGAAGTCAAGAAGCCCTCGGGAGCCAAGCCGGGATTTGTGGTCTACTATACGAACTACTCCATGACCATAGCCCCGGATATCTCGTCTCTTAAAGAAGTATAGTGATTATGCGGCTGACTAAAAAGGATTAGATGTCCCCTCGTGACTATCTTAAGAATATGTGCTATTGTATATATGTATGCGCTTCTATATGATTGGAGATTAATATGGTAAGATCCATGACCGGCTTCGGCAGAGCCGAGGTCATCGAAAACAATAAGAGATACACCGTTGAGCTCAAGTCTGTAAATCACAGATATCTTGACCTCTCCGTCAAGACTCCCAGGGTTCTGTCATGTCTTGAGGGAAATGTAAGGGCAGAGATCAAGAAATACTTAAGCCGCGGCAAGGTTGACGTATATATCTCATATGAGAACCTTGCTGAGTCCCAGGCAGAGCTCAAGTATAATCATGACCTTGCTTCCAAGTACGCTTCGTTCATAAAAGAGATCGCCGATGAATTCGGTCTCGAAAATGATCTCCGTGCGACCAGGCTTGCAAGCTTCCCCGATGTATTCGAAGTCATCGAGGATACCGATGATGAGGACGAGCTCTGGATAGGCCTTAAGAAGGCTGTTGACGGAGCATGCGAGAAGATGGTTGAGGCAAGAAGTGTGGAAGGTGAGAACCTTGTTAAGGATCTTGTTCCCAAACTTGATAACCTTCTTACCATAGTTGATTTTATCCAGGAGAGATCTCCGAAGATAGTTGATGAATACAGAGAGAAGATCTACTCAAGGGTAAAGGAGATACTCGGTGACAACACTCCCGATGAAGGAAGGCTCCTTACAGAAGTTACTGTTTTTGCTGATAAGATCTGCGTTGATGAAGAGATCGTAAGACTCAGATCCCATATTGAGACCATGAAGAAGGAACTTTCCGGAAACGCTGATGTGGGAAGGAAACTCGATTTCATTGCTCAGGAGATGAACAGAGAGGCTAACACCACTCTTTCCAAGACCACAGATCTTGAGATCTCCAATCGCGGTATTGAACTTAAGACAGAGATTGAGAAGATCCGTGAGCAGATTCAGAACATAGAGTGATGAAATCAGCGGATTGCGAATAGCTGTAGGATTGCGGGAGCTGCGAAGCAGCGCAGCAATCCATATCATTGATAAAAGTGAACTGATCATAATACGAATAATGCTTGCATTAACGGGTGATTTTGATCAAGGAGAACTTATTATGGATAAAGGTATTTTGGTTGTTATCTCAGGTTTTTCCGGTGCCGGAAAAGGAACCGTGATAAAAAAACTTCTGTCCGAAAGTGATGATTACTGCCTTTCGGTTTCGATGACAACAAGAGCTCCGAGACCGGGAGAGGTCGATGGAAAGGACTATTTCTTCGTTACGAAGGAGAAGTTTGAACAGACCATCGCGGAAAACGGACTTATAGAACATGCTCAGTTTGTCGGGAATTATTACGGAACCCCCAGAGCATATGTGGAGCAGAAGATAAACGAAGGCAAGAACGTCATCCTTGAGATTGAGATTCAGGGAGCGATGAATATCAAAAAGATCTATCCCGAGAGCGTGCTTCTTTTTATCACACCTCCCACAGGAGAGGAGCTTGAAAGAAGGCTTAAGGGAAGAGGCACAGAGACAGAGGATGTCATCGCCGGAAGACTTTCAAGAGCAAGCGAAGAGTCCGAGCGTATCGGAGAATATGACTACATTGTCATAAATGACGATCTTGATAAATGCGTCGCCGATGTAATGGAGACGATACGCAGTGCCAAGAGAAAGCCTGCGAGACAGGAAACATTTATAGAAGAGCTCCGAAAGGGGCTTGAAAAATATCACAGATGATCCGTTTTTTACGGACGTGGCCATACAGGCAGAAGGAGAATTAATATTATGATGCTTCATCCCTCTTATGTTGACATGATGGACGCAGTTAACTCAGATGCGCCCGAAGGAGAAGAGATCGTACAGAGCCGTTATTCTATCGTAATGGCATCTGCAAAGCGTGCACGCCAGATTGTTTCAGGCGATCAGCCTCTTGCAGGCAAGCCCGACGAGAAGCCTCTTTCAATCGCAGTTGACGAGCTTTACGAAGGACAGGTACACATCCTTCCCGGCACCCCTTCAGAGCAGTAATGAAAATATTTTTTGTATCACTGGGGTGTGACAAAAATCTGGTGGATTCGGAGAAGATGCTTGGCATCCTTTCCGGCCGTGGGTATGAATTTACGGATGATGAAGAAGACGCAGATATCATCATCATTAATACCTGTTGTTTTATCGGAGATGCAAAGGAAGAAAGCATTTCCGAGATCATCCGCCTCGGCGAACTCAAAAAGACGGGCAAACTTAAATGCCTGATCGCAGGAGGATGCCTTGCCCAGAGATACATGGATGAGATATTTGCTGATCTTCCGGAACTTGATGCCGTCATCGGGACAATGTCCATCGGTTCGATCGCAGAAGTTCTCGACGAGGTGCTCGGTAATATCTCATCAGGTAATACGGATAAAAAAGTATCAAGGGCTGATTCCCTTGATGTAAAGCCATATTCCGAAACAAAGAGAAGTCTTACGACAGGCGGTCATTACGCATATCTCAAGATTGCCGAAGGCTGCAACAAAAGATGCACTTACTGTATCATTCCCTATGTCCGCGGTAATTACCGCAGCATACCCATGGATGATATTCTGAGCGAAGCACGTGATCTTGCTTCAAAGGGTGTCAAGGAACTTATCATTGTTGCACAGGAGACGACTCTTTACGGAACAGACCTCTACGGAAAAAAGACCCTTCCCGAACTTCTTAAGAAGCTGTGTGAGATAGAAGGGATCATGTGGATCAGGGTTCTCTATGCATATCCTGAAGAGATCACGGATGAACTTATAGAGGTTATGGCTTCTGAAGATAAGATCTGTAAATACCTCGATCTTCCCATACAGCATGCTTCGGATGAAATACTGAAGCGGATGGGCAGGAAGACTTCAAAAAGAAGTATTGAAGAGCTTATAGAAAAGCTTAGATCCTGCATTCCCGGAATATGTCTCAGGACCACTCTTATTTCAGGTTTTCCGGGAGAGACACAGGAAGAATTTGAAGAGCTGTACAGATTCGTAAACGATACGGAATTTGACAGGCTCGGAGTATTTACCTACTCTGCTGAAGAAGGTACACCTGCTGCGGTTATGCCTGATCAGGTGAGCGCAGAAACCGCATCCTTCAGACGTGATGAACTGATGGAGCTTCAGCAGGAAGTTACATTTGATCTGAACGAGTCTTTCGTCGGTGAAAAACTCGATGTACTTATAGAAGGATATCTCCCCGAGGACGGTATCTATGTGGGACGCACCTACAGAGATGCTCCGGGAGTTGACGGATTGTTTTTTGTAAAGGCTTCACGTGAACTTATGACCGGAGACATTATCAGGGCCGAAGTCACCGAGGCACAAGGGTACGATCTGTCCGGAGTTATGATAGATGAGTGAAACTAAGAACACAAAAAAAACGAATTCTATTTGGAATCTTCCCAATGCCCTGACTTTGTTCAGGATTGTTCTGATAATTCCTTTTGCGATATTTCTGCTCGGCGGTCAGAGAGGATGGTTTGGTCAGAATCTTCTTATCCCCGATATCATCGCAGATCTGATCTTCGTTGTCGCATCACTTACAGATATGCTAGACGGCAGGATTGCCAGAGCATATAATCTTGTTTCCAATTTCGGAAAGTTCATGGATCCTCTTGCAGATAAGCTTCTTGTATGTACCGCGCTTATCGCACTCGTTGATATGAACCGCATTCCTGCATGGATCGTAATGATCATCATCGCAAGAGAGTTCATTATCAGCGGTTTCAGGCTTGTTGCTGCCGAAAGAGGAGTTGTTATAGCAGCCAGCTGGTGGGGCAAGTTCAAGACTACTTTCCAGATGATCATGGTCATTATGATGATCGTTGAGCCCACACTTGCTCTGATCGGAATTCCTATCGTGCTCATTGACATCGTTATGTATGTCGCACTCGGACTTACCGTTATCTCTCTTGTCGACTATCTGTATAAGAATCGTGGAGTATTAAAATGAACGCTGAGATAATCTGCGTAGGAACAGAGCTTCTGCTCGGAAATATAGTCAATACCAACGCCGCATTCATTGCCGAGCGCATATCACGCCTTGGTATCGAATGCTATAACCAGTGCGTCATCGGTGACAATATGGACAGGTGCCTGTCCCAGCTTAAGGAGAGTTCTTCAAGGAGCGATATCATTATTTTGTCCGGAGGACTCGGACCTACGGAAGATGATATGACTAAGGAGGCTGTGGCAAAGTTTACGAAGCTTCCCCTTGTAGAGGATGCCGAAAGCCGCAGGTCCATTGAAGAGTACTTCGCAAAAAGAGGGATAGAACCTACCGAGAATAACTGGAAGCAGGCTCTTATTCCAAAAGGGGCAAAGGCTGTACCCAATGCAAACGGCACAGCGCCCGGAATAATACTTGAAACAAAGAACTGCACATATATTCTTTTGCCCGGACCTCCCATTGAACTTGAAGCGATGTTTGATTCGCAGATCATGCCTTATCTTCAGGGACTCGGGGCAGGAGTTATTTTTTCACGGACAGTGAAGATAGTAGGTGTAGGTGAGAGCAAGGCTGAGACCATGATCATGGATATGATCGATGCGCAGTCCAATCCCACCATCGCAACCTATGCCAAGACAGGTGAGGTACATATCAGAGTCACTGCTTTCGGTTCTGATGAAAAGGAAGCAAAAAAACTGGTCAAGCCTGTGGTAAAGGAACTGAAAGCGCGTTTCGGAAACAGCGTCTATGCTGCAGAGGATGAGATTTCGCTTGAACAGTCCGTAGTCGAACTTCTCGCATCCAACAAGATGACATTATCGACCGTAGAGTCATGTACGGGAGGACTTATTTCTGCAACGATAGTAAGCGTTCCTGGAGCTTCCGATGTGCTCAAATGCGGTTTTGTCACATATTCGAACAAGGCCAAGAGAAAACTCGTCGGAGTAAAAAAAGGCACTCTCGACAAGTACGGCGCCGTTTCCAAACAGACAGCCACAGAGATGGCAAAGGGCGGTGCGGCCACATCCAAGTCCGATGTATGTATTTCAGTGACGGGGCTTGCAGGCCCAGGCGGGGGAAGTGCGGAAAAGCCCGTCGGACTTGTCTACATCGGATGCAGCGTAAAGGGTGAGATTAAAGTTAAGGAGTTCCATTTTTCAGGAGACCGTAACAAGATTCGTGCCCTTTCCGTCAAAAATGCACTTATTCTTGCAAGAGAGTGCATACTTGAATATATAAGCAAGGTCAATTTCGGCTGATCTGAAATAAATCCTGCATTTCGTCTTTTGCGGCGGAATGCAGGTTACATTCTTAATCGGTGCTCCTTCTGTATGCACCAAGCGGTTTCCGGCTGACCGGCAGCATAACCATGGTCTCCGCCGCATCACGTTTTTCTTATGTCCATTATTTCGGACATGGATCATGTTAAGATTTTTATAGTTGACAAGAGTGAACAGATGTTCTATTATCTAATACGAACATTCGTTCCTGCATTGCCCTGTTTTTTACAGAGGCTGTGCGTATACGTTTCAAAACGTGGAAAGGAAATCAATGGGTAATACAATGGAAAATGCTAATGTAAACGCTGAAAAGAAAAAGGCCCTTGAGGCAGCACTCGGACAGATTGAGAAACAGTACGGAAAGGGTGCCGTCATGAGACTGGGTGAGCCCGGTGCTCAGATGAAGGTTGAGACGATCCCTACGGGTTCCATCAGCCTTGACCTCGCGCTCGGACAGGGTGGTATTCCCAAGGGAAGGATCATCGAGATTTACGGACCTGAATCCAGCGGTAAGACAACCGTTACCCTTCATATGATAGCAGAGGTTCAGAAGCGCGGCGGTATCGCAGGCTTCATCGATGCAGAGCATGCACTGGATCCCGTATATGCGAAGAACATTGGCGTTGATATAGACAATCTTTACATTTCGCAGCCCGACAGCGGTGAACAGGCTCTCGAGATTGCCGAGACAATGGTCCGCTCCGGTGCAATCGATATCGTTGTTGTTGACTCGGTAGCCGCTCTTGTTCCCAAGGCTGAGATTGAAGGCGACATGGGAGATGCGCATATGGGTCTTCAGGCAAGACTCATGAGCCAGGCGCTCCGTAAGCTCACTGCAGTGATCAGTAAGTCCAACTGTGTGGTCATCTTCATCAACCAGCTCCGTGAGAAGCTCGGTGTCATGTTCGGAAATCCCGAGACCACTACCGGCGGACGTGCACTTAAGTTCTATTCGTCTGTCAGACTTGATGTACGCCGTATCGAATCCATCAAGCAGGGCGGCGAGGTCATCGGTAACAGGACCAGAGTCAAGGTTGTTAAGAATAAGGTGGCTCCTCCCTTCAAAGAGGCAGAGTTCGATATCATGTTCGGAAAGGGTATCTCTATGGTCGGTGACATTCTTGATGTTGCCACCGCTGCGGATATCATCGTTAAATCCGGTGCATGGTTTGCCTATAAGGGTGAGAAGATCGGACAGGGCAGAGAGAATGCAAAGCAGTACCTTGAGGAGAATCCCGAGATCCTTGCAGAGGTTGATAAGGCTGTAAGAGAGCATTACGGACTTGAACCTTCCGATGATGCTAAGGCTGCAGACAGCCCCAAGGCAAAATCTGACAAAGCAGCCAAGGCCTGACGCCCGGTACAGACTGTCATGATAGTTACGCATATAACAAAATGCGGCAGATCCAGAAGTATAGTAAAGCTTGAATCCGGACTGAGCTTTCCGCTCTATTCGTCGGAACTATCCAAATTTGATACTCAGGAGGGGAGAGATCTCTCCGATGAGTCACTTCAGATGATAATGACTCAGATCCTTCCCTCCAGATGTATAAAAAGGGCAATGAATCTTCTCCAGAAGAAGACATTTGCCGAGGGTGAACTTATCAGGAAGCTTTCTGAAGGCGGTTATCCCGAAGAGATAGTGGACAAGGCTATAGAGTATGTTAAGTCGTACGGATATATTGATGATGTCAGATATGCATCCGATTACATAAGGTATCATTCATCCCAGGGACGCGGTAAGAACAGGATCAGAATGGAACTTATGCAAAAGGGTGTTGGAGATGCTGATTTCGAGAAGGCATGGAGTGAGACAGAAGAACTCGGACTTATCGAAGACAGCAGCGAGGCAATAAGAAGACTCCTTGAGAAGAAGCATTTTACTTCCGATATGGATCCTGCGACTAAGAATAAAATAGCTGCGTTTGTCATCAGACGGGGCTTTTCTTCCGAAGATGTTTTTCGCACGATGCGGATGATCGGTTCATCTGATGATTACAGTTGACAGATACATTTGAAAGCTGATGCACGGATGATCGGTTCATCTGATGATTACGGTTGACAGATATATTCGACAGCTGATGCACGGATGATCTGCAGCAGTGAATATAATACATGATAAACAGGGACTTATGCCTATAGCGCATAAGTCCTTTTTGATATATAATCATTACCTGTCGGGAGGGACATTGCCATGAAAATGAGATATTGTAAGAGATGCCTTCAGCCGGATACAAGACCCGGCGTTTATTTTTCAGAGGACTGCGTGTGCGGTGCCTGCCTCTGGGAAGAGGAAAAGCAAAAAGGAGTTGACTGGGATGCCAGGGAAAAAGAGCTCCGTGACATAGCTGAATGGGCTAAGTCAAAGCATAAGACCTATGACTGTGTTATAGGAGTAAGCGGCGGCAAGGATTCCACTTTCCAGGCATTATATGCAAAGGAAAAGCTCGGACTCAGAGTTCTTCTTGTTAACAGTGAACCCGATGGTATCACCGAGGTCGGCAAGAAGAATATCGAGAATCTTATTAACAAGGGATTTGACTGTATCAAGATGCGTCCTAATCCCGTCGTGATGAAGGAACTTACCAGAAGATCCTTCCTTGAGTACGGCAACATTGTTAAACCTTCAGAGTATCCTCTCTGGGTTTCCGCATTCAGGATCGCACTGAATTTTGACATTCCCCTCATCATTCAGGGAGAGAATGCAGCACTTACACTCGGAGTATCCAAGACCGGACAGAGCGCTGACGGAAATGCATTCAATGTTACGAAGCTTGATACCCTTAACGGATGCAAGGCTTCAGAATGGGTAGGAAACGGAGTTACCGAAGCAGATCTTTTCATGTATCAGTTCCCTGATGCAAAGGAGTTCGAAAACAAGGATATCCGTGCAATATGGCTTCAGTATTATACAAAGAGATGGTCTCAGGTATATAATGCCGATTTTGCCATTGCAAGAGGACTTACCGGAAGAAGTGAGCCTCTTGAAGAGATCGGAAGATTCAGAAGATATTCCGCACTGGATTCCGATTTTCAGATTCCCAATCAGATGATCAAGTATCTTAAGTTCGGTTTCGGATTTGCGACCGATGAAGTCTGCTATGATATCCGTGAGGGACGTATCGACCGTGAGGACGGCATCTGGCTTCTTCAGCAGTATGACGGAAAATGCGGAGACAGATACATTGATGATTTCTGTAAGTATATAGACATCACGAGAGAAGAGTTCTGGGAAGTTGTTGACAGATACGTCAACAGAGACCTGTTCGAGAAGGATGAAAAGGGTAAGTGGGTTCCTAGGTTCACACCCGGAACTGATTTCGAAAGCTGAGAATTTGTGTAGTGAAATGGCGCTGCGTGAGCAGCGCCATTTCTTATATCACTTCATCCTTGCGGTGTATCTCCGGTGCTTCGTATTTATCCATGAAATCATGTCCGAGCAGGACTGCTTCATCAGCAAATTTTATGTCGGAGACATGTGTATATATGGAAACTACCTTGGAGAACCTGAAGTTAGGAAGAAAATTGAAAACCTCCATAGGCATCTTGCCATCGAAGCTTTTTACATCGGGGAATTCCCTGTTATAGTCAAGTATATCTCTTGGATGCGGCTTGAGATATACATCACCTTCCTTTGAATATTCCTCGATAAGATCCCCGAAAAGCTTCTTCCTTACATCAAGCTCACATAATGGTTCTGTGAGGATCAGGATGTTACGTGCCGACGGATCGAGCTTATCGATCTTTTCCCTGAGGGAATCATAGTCTCTTATGAAGAGTCTGAGCAGTATATCCTTATCGGAGTCGGTAAGTTTTGAAGCAAGCTCCGCACGTGATACTTCAATGTACTTTTTGTTTGGAAAGCGAATCTTGGAAATACAGTTGACTTCCATATCCATGCAGTACTTGTTGTATCCGTCTCGGATGAATATAAGATTCAGCTTGTCACTCATGAATTTCTTCAGAGGAAAAGCACCGCGGTTATCATAAACTGCTTCAACAAGGTCAGCCAGTGTATCGAGACCGTCCTCCACGGCATGGTATCTTATCCTGTGTGTACTGAGATAATAGCCTATAGGATCGGCATCACAGTATACGTATATGTCCTTATATTCATGAAGATCGGTGGGGATAAACTGCGCCTGAAGCTTACCAAACTTCTTGGTAAATACTATTCTGGAAAACATATTGAATACGATGTTTCCCCTGTCCTTCTTCCACTTTGCAAGCTCAGGGAAGTGATCCTCTCTTTTTTCATCGTAGATGAATACTTCATCAAACAGGCCTGTGTCGCGAAGCTTTTCCGAGAGGTTTCCGAAATCGTTGGACATCAGACTGAGCATTATATCAGCCTTGCCGCGCTCGGAAGAGGGAAGATTAAATTCCTTAAGACAGGAAACATATACGTGATAAAATGTGTGGCATATGTATATCCTGGATTTTCTCTTGTTATTATTCATTGAGATCATATCTTAAAATATGGTTTATTGCCGCCTCTGTTACTTTATCACAGATTGCGCATGATCGATATGGTTGTTAGAAAAAAACATCTGGTGTATATTTTACTTTGATAAAGAAAGAGGATCTGCTGTTTATGAAGCTTAGCATCATAGTTCCTGTCTATAATATGGCGTCTGACGGAAAACTGAATTTCTGTCTGGACTCTCTGATAAACCAGAGCATCCGTGAAGAGTATGAGATCATTGCAGTTGACGATGTGTCAACGGATGATTCTCTTTTGGTTCTTCGTAAATATGAGGATAAATATCCTTCACTTATCAAGGTCATAGCTCTTGATCAAAATATGCATCAAGGCGGTGCAAGGAATGCCGGTATAAGGGCGGCTTCCGGTGAATGGATAAGTTTTATCGACTCGGACGACTGGGTTTCTCCTCAGTATTATGAGAAGCTGTTTAAAAGAGCTGAGGAAACCGGTGCGGATGTCGTCGGATGCTGCTATCAGATGGTGGGGAGCCATACTTTCGAGCAGGGTGAGATTGTAAGGTGCGGATATAAACAGGGAACCGGAGAGTTTACCGATGAAAGACGCCGGGATTTCCTGAACAATATGTCCAGCATGGTCACTAAGATCTACAAGACGTCACTGATAAGGGACAATGATCTTTCTTTTCCGGAAGGGATCTTTTACGAGGATAATGCGGCAGGACCAATCTGGGCCATGTATTATCAGCGTTTTGAATATGTGGATGAGCCGCTTTATTACTATTACCAGCATGACAGCTCAACGGTCCATACGATAACCCCTTCAAGATGTAAGGACAGGATGACGAGCGCGGAGATTATGATCTCTGAACTTAAGAAGCGCGGTTTCCTTGAAAAATATCACAGTGAGATAGAGAGCTATTTTACCAATATCTACCTGACGAATACCGTTTTTTCCTATATGAGGATGAAACATGGGAAGAGGTATTCGGTCATTCGTCATATCAAAAAGCGCATGCTTGAGGAGTTCCCTGATTTCAGGAGCAATCCGAACTACGGACGCTTCATGGACGGGGAACAGAAGAAGTATGTCGACATTCTTATGCGTAATTCCCTTCTATTTTTTATTGAATATGGTCTTTTGTGGACATACAGGGATCTGAGGGGAGCTTTACATAATTAATTCTTGACATAATTGTCGTAAAAATCTAATATAAATCTGTTGTACTATGACAATTTAATAAGGAGGTGCTCCTGTATCATGCCTACTGGTGTATGGATCGGGATCCTCGTTGCTACTGTGATCATTTCGGTACTTGCTACCGCAGCTCTTACTTCTTCCAAGATGAAGAACCAGGCTGACGGTGTTATAGGAAATGCAGAGAAGAGAGCACGAGAGATCATCGACGAAGCTCTTAAGAAGGCTGAATCAGAGAAGCGTGAGGCATCCATCAAGGCTCAGGAAGACGCACTGCGCGTCAAGAACGATGTTGACCGTGAAGTCAAGGAACGCAGAGCCGAGGTGACCAAGTCCGAACGCAGAATTCAGCAGAAGGAAGAGTCAGTCGATAAGAAACTCGACAATATCGAGAGACGTGAACAGTCGATTTCGGCAAGGGAGGAAAATCTGAAGGCTAAAGAGGCTCAGATTTCCAAACTCAATGAAGAGAGACTGCAGGAACTGGAAAGGATTTCCGGATTAACCTCTGAACAAGCAAAAGAACACTTATTAAGTATTGTTGAAGAAGACCTGAAACATGAAGAAGCCCTGATGATCAAGGAATCTGAGAACAGGGCAAGGGAAGAAGCCGACAAGAAGGCGAGGGAGATCGTCGTCACGGCTATCCAGAGATGTGCAGCAGATCACGTCGCTGAAAGTACTATTTCCGTAGTACAGCTTCCCAGTGAAGACATGAAGGGAAGGATCATCGGACGAGAGGGAAGAAATATCAGAACCCTCGAGACTATGACAGGTGTCGAACTTATCGTGGACGACACTCCCGATGCGGTTGTTCTTTCTGCATTTGATCCTGTAAGAAGAGAAGTTGCCAGGATCGCACTTGAGAAACTTATTGTGGACGGACGTATCCATCCCGCGAAGATCGAGGAGATGATACAGAAGGCCCGCAAGGAAGTTGACCAGACTATTAAGGAAGAAGGCGAAGCTGCCGTACTTGAAGTCGGTGTACACGGACTTCACTCCGAGCTGGTCAAGCTTCTCGGACGTATGAGATATCGTACAAGCTACGGTCAGAACGTCCTCAAGCATTCCATCGAAGTTGCTCAGCTTTCCGGACTCATGGCCGCTGAACTCGGTCTTGATGTCAAGACAGCAAAGCGTGCAGGATTATTGCATGATATCGGTAAGGCAGTAGATCACGAGATCGAAGGCTCCCATGTACAGCTTGGTACAGATCTGTGCCGTAAGTACAAGGAAAGCCCCACCGTCATCAATGCGGTTGAAGCTCACCATGGCGATGTAGAGCCTCAGACCCTCATTGCTTGTATCGTTCAGGCAGCAGATGCAATTTCTGCAGCACGTCCCGGTGCAAGAAGAGAGTCACTGGATATTTACACGAACCGCTTAAAGCAGCTTGAAGAAATCTCCAATAGTTATAAGGGTGTTGAAAAATCTTTTGCTGTTCAGGCAGGAAGGGAAGTCAGAGTCATGGTCGTACCCGATCAGATTTCGGATGCGGACATGGTGATACTCGCAAGAGATATATCCAAGCAGATTGAGGACGAGATGAAATATCCCGGACAGATCAAGGTCAATATCATCCGCGAGAAGAGGGTTGTGGATTACGCGAAATAACCCGCCGGTTTCTGGCATTACAACTGAACAAATGGAAAAGACAGCTACAAGATGTGGCTGTCTTTTTTATGTCAAACGTTTTCCTTTTTTAATCACTTTACAAATTACAAAGCGTTGTGTAGAATAGCACAGGTATGGATTGTATACGATTATGCAAATATCCAATTTTGTTTTGTTTTTAGTTTATGGAGGAAATAATGTCTAAAGCATTTGCCGAAATGTCGAAAGAAGAGCTGAAGGAGCTGCAGTCCCAGCTTAATCAGGAGTACCAGGATGCAAAAGGCAAGGGTCTTGCACTTAACATGGCAAGAGGAAAGCCCTCACCCGCACAGCTTGATATGGGAATGGATTTCCTGAATGTGATCAATTCGGAAAGCGATATGATCGCAAGCGATAATTCGGACACCAGAAATTACGGTGTTATGGACGGTATTCCCGAGGCTAAGAAGCTCATGGCTGATATCATGGAGACAAAGCCCGAGAACGTTATCGTCTGCGGAAATGCTTCACTTAATATAATGTATGATACCTTCTCAAGAGCTTTCATCCACGGACTTCTCGGAAATACTCCCTGGTGTAAGCTTGATAAGGTTAAGTTCCTCTGCCCTGCACCCGGATATGACAGACATTTTGCAATCTGTCAGCATTTCGGTGTGGAGATGATCACTATTCCCATGACTCCGAACGGTCCTGACATGGATATCGTTGAAGAGTGGGTATCAAAGGACGAGGCTGTAAAGGGTATCTGGTGCGTGCCCAAGTATTCTAATCCTCAGGGCGTTACATACTCTGAAGAGACAGTTAAGAGATTTGCTTCCCTTAAGCCTGCAGCTAAAGACTTCAGGATCTTCTGGGACAATGCATATGCAATTCACCATCTCTATGAGGACGAGAGCCGCCAGGACAAGATTCCCGATATCATCTCCGAGTGTGAGAAGGCCGGAAATCCCGACATGGTATTTGAATTCTGCTCAACCTCCAAGGTTACTTTTGCGGGAGCAGGTATATCTGCGATCGCTTCTTCAGTTGCTAATCTTGATGATATGAGAAAGTCAATGACCGTCCAGACCATCGGATATGACAAGATCAATCAGCTCCGCCATGTCAGATATTTCAAGGATATAAACGGTATCAAGGCTCATATGATGAAGCATGCCGCACTTCTTCGTCCCAAGTTCGAAGCTTGTGAGGCAGTTCTTGACAAGGAACTCAGTGGAACAGGTATCGCATCCTGGACCGTACCCAACGGAGGATATTTCATTTCTCTCGATGTTATGCCCGGATGTGCAAAGAGAGTTGTTGCACTTTGCAAGGAAGCGGGAGTTACCCTTACCGGAGCAGGTGCTACATATCCCTACAAGAATGATCCCAAGGATTCCAACATCCGTATTGCACCTTCATATCCTTCACCTGAAGAGATGGCACAGGCAACTGATCTGCTCGTTCTGTGCGTCAAAATCGCAGCTGTAGAGCAATTGCTTAACGTATAAAACATAACAGCGGGTCCTGTCACTGAGAAAAAAGTCTCCTTACTTCAGCGCCAGGCGGAAGCACTTATTACAGAAATCTTCTACTCTTGCCGCAGGCCACTCACTTCGTTCGGGCCAGGCGAACTTTGAGATTTTGTTCGCGAAGCAGGCATTCCTGCGAGCGATTACAAAAGCCAAAGTTTTTTGTGCATTCTCGCAGGCGCTTCGACGTCGACGTTTTTTCGTCAGTGCCACCCGCGTTTTTTTCTTTTACAGGTAACTATTTATGGATGAGATAAAGAGAATAGACAGAAAGCTTGTACATAAAGGCAAGGTCATCGACTTCTACCAGGATACAATGCAGATGCCGGACGGACATACCGTGGAATGGGATCTGATAGACCATGACGGGGCGGCAGCAGTCGTTGCGGTTCGTGAGGACGGAAAGCTTCTGATGGTCAGACAGTACAGAAATCCGCTCGAAAGATATACTCTTGAGATTCCTGCCGGAAAACTCGATACACGCGATGAGGATCCGATGAAAGCCGCACAGCGTGAACTTGCGGAAGAGACGGGATATGTGTGCGAGGATATTGAGTACCTTACAACCATCTATACAACGGTTGCCTTCTGTGATGAGAAGATCGGTCTGTATCTTGCAAGAGGGCTTAAGGACAGGCATCCCCAGCATCTCGATGAGGATGAATTCATTAATCTTGAGGCATATACACTTGATGAAGTAAGACAGATGATATATGACGGAAAGATCCAGGATTCGAAGACCATCGTAGGCATTCTTCTGTACGCTTCAAAATATCACCTATAATTTAATAAAAATTTTTTTTGGAGGACTTGTGGTCGCAAGTCCTCTTTTTTTCCCCTTTTTAACAACATATTGTGGTGATAAAAAATCGTAGAAAAAACGGCTATTTTTCTATGCTTTTTGTCGCTTGAAAAACTTTTTTCCGTTTTTTATAATGCGATTTGTCGCTTAAGGAGACATAATCTGTTCCTTATGATGGAAGACAAAATATGGCACGGAAGCCGGTTAGGAATTTTCATTGATGGGGAAGTATCTTGATCTGTTCACCAGGTATCTCGTAGAAGAAAAGAAGATGTCCGAGAATACCATTCAGTCATACAGGAGAGATCTGAGCAGGCTTGAAAGCTATTGCAGTGATCTCGCTATAGACGATCTTACCGAAGTTACCGAACATCATCTCGAGAATTATATCGACTATCTTGAAGCGGGGGAGTTCAAATCCTCCACAATCTCGAGAAATGTAGCTTCAATCCACGCATTCTATTCATATCTTTATACTCTTCACGAAGTTGATGAAGATGTATCAAGAGGACTCGCAGGCCCTAAGGTTAAGCGCAGTGATCCGGATATCCTTACTGAAGATGAAGTCGTAAGGCTTCTTGAAGCACCCTCTTCGGACGATCCAAAGGGTCTAAGGGACAAGGCTATGCTGGAGGTTATGTATGCTACCGGAATCAAGGTGTCGGAGCTTATAAGCCTCAAGGTTGAGGATGCGGATCTTAAGACGGATATGCTTTTGGTGAATGGACGCAGTATCCCTCTCGGAAGGCACGCAAGAGGTGCCATGATCGAGTATCTTGAAAAGGCACGTCCTGTCTTGATTGGAGAAAGGGAAAGCAGTGTGCTGTTCCCCAACTATCAGGGCGAGGAGATGTCCAGACAGGGATTCTGGAAGATACTTAAGTCCTATGTAAAGGCAGCAGGTATAGAGAAGGATGTAACGCCCTGCCTGCTCAGACACAGTTTTGCGGCTCATCTCATAGAGCACGGAGCTGATATAAAGAGCGTTTCGATAATGCTCGGACATTCGGATATTTCCACTACTCAGGTCTATGCAAAAATGGCACAGAATTCCCTGAGAAAGACATATGCGGGAGCACATCCCAGAAGCTGAAAAAACCTTTCCTGATTGTTTGCACAAGTGGGGATTATACAGTATAATCCAATATGCTGCCCTGAGTTTCGAAAAGACGAAGAGCGCCGGACTTAATAAGAGTCCGAAATCGCACAAGTTGCATTAACAGTAAAGGAAACCACAGATATGTCATTCGAATTCATTAAGAAGCTCCCTACTCCCGATGAGATAAGAGCGCAGTACCCTGTACCTGAGAAGGTCAGAGAGATCAAGAAAGCCCGCGACGCGGAGATCAGGGATGTTTTTACCGGAAAATCCGATAAGTTCCTCGTTATAATAGGTCCCTGTTCTGCGGACAATGAGGAGGCAGTCTGTGATTATGTAGGCAGACTCGCCAATATATATGACAAGGTTAAGGATAAGCTGATCCTTATCCCCAGAATCTATACCAATAAGCCTCGTACGACTGGTTCAGGATATAAGGGTATCGTACACCAGCCGGATCCCCAGAAGGAAGTTGATTTCCTTGCGGGACTTGTTGCCATGAGGCATATGCATATAAGAGCGGTTGAGGAGACAGGACTTACCGCTGCAGATGAAATGCTCTATCCCGAGAACTGGAGATACGTTTCGGATATCCTGTCATATGTCGCAATCGGAGCACGTTCGGTTGAAGACCAGCAGCACAGACTTACCGTTTCGGGATTTGATGTTCCTGCCGGAATGAAGAATCCTACCAGCGGAGATCTGGGAGTTATGATGAACTCCATCTATGCTGCACAGCACGGACACTCATTCATCTACAGAGGATGGGAAGTTAAGACTACAGGTAATGAGGAGGCGCATGCGGTACTCAGAGGAGCTACCAACAAGCATGGCAACAACACTCCCAATTATCATTATGAGGATCTTGTCAGGGTTCTTGATATGTACAACAAGATGGACCTGATGAATCCTGCGGTTGTTATCGATTCCAACCACTCGAACTCGGACAAACAGTTCAAGCAGCAGATAAGGATCGTTAAGGAAGTACTCCACAACCGTTCCATTAATCCCGATATCAGAAAGCTTGTAAAGGGTCTGATGATCGAGAGTTACATTGAAGAAGGAAATCAGAAGATCGGAGAAGGCGTCTATGGCAAGTCCATTACGGATCCCTGCCTCGGATGGGCCGATTCCGAGAGACTGATCTACGATATAGCAGACCTGGTTTAATAAGGTGATGATCCCTGCAAAGGCGGTTTCATCACCGCCTTTTGGACGTAAAAAGCATGGATCATCGTTTTGAAAAAATATTAATAAAGCTGATACCTCTTGTCATACTCATACCGTGTATCGTGTGCGTTGTTCTTGCAGCAAGAGTTTCATTTCTTGAAGGACAGATACGCGGAAGAGAGGCGTACGAGTCACTCGGATACCGTGAATCCAGACTTGTACAGCTTTCCTGGTATGATGAGGCTTCATATTCAGAGGGTATTTCGGAACAGATTTTACAGCCTGAAACCGAAGCTGTGCCCGTGAGCGAAGTATCAGATGCTGAAGATGCGGCTGCGGAGTATGTTCCCGGAAAATATGTTTCGATGGCTGAAACGGACGGAAGCGGTCTTGTCAATTATGCATCCGATACCGAGTGGGACGGCATACACAGAGTTTATCTTACCTTCGATGACGGCCCCAGCATCTACACCGATGATATCCTCGATATCCTTGCAGAGTATGATGTAAAGGCAACCTTCTTCGTCATAGGAAAAGATAATGCTGCATCTTATGCAAGATATCTGCGTATCCTTGAAGAGGGTCATACTCTCGGAATGCATTCATATTCTCATGTATATAATGAGATCTATGCATCACCTGAAGCCTTTGCCGCAGACACACAGAGGTTAAGACAGCTTCTTGAAGATGTTACGGGAATATCCCCGAGGTTCTACAGATTCCCCGGCGGAAGTTCCAATGATGTCAGTGCAACTGATGTTCATTTACTTGCGGATTATCTTGAGGAAGAGGGAATCGTTTATTTTGACTGGAACGTATCAAGCGGGGATGCAAGCGGCGAAGCACTGACTTCCGATCAGATAATGCGCAATGCCATAAGCGGGATAGAAGACAGACCTGTTTCGGTCATCCTTCTTCACGATACGGCTGCCAAGTGGAACACAGTACAGGCACTTCCCGGTATCATCGAAGCTATACAGTCCATGGACAATACCGTCATCCTTCCGATCACGGATGACACGACTGTCATTCAGCATAATATCTGACCTTTGACCTGACCATTCCCTGATGGGATTTCCAATAAACCAACACGGAGGTAGCATATGGGTTTTTTCGGTGAATTAAAACAGGACCTTTCCCTGGTTGCCGGTAACGAAAAGAAAAAGGAAAAAGCTGATGCCGAAGCCGACAGAATTCTGGCGGATGCTGAAATAGCAGGACTTGATGAAGCAGAGAGCGTAATGAAGCAGACATCACTTGATGATTATAATTTCGGTGATGACGGTGAGGATGTAGCCGCTCTTTTGAAGGATCTGGTATCGGATCTTGGTTCTGAAGAGCCTGCTGCGGATAAGGAATCTGAAGAAGAGATTTTGTTCCGCCCTGTTTCGGATGATGTCATTGAAGATATCAGTGTTCCGGAATCTGCTGCAGAAGATGCAGTTAAGGAAGAGGCAGTGATTTCCGAGCCTGCTTCAGAAGATTTAGTGAAAGAAGAGCCGGCTGCTGAGGATGCTGTAAGCGAAGAGCCTGCAGTGGAAGATACAGCAGTTGCATCGGATAAGGATGCAGCAGAAGATTTAACATCAGAGGTTTCCGTGGAAGCTGCAGAAGAGACTGCTGCAGTAAGCGAAGAAACAGCTGCAGAAGAAACGGCTGTAGAGCAAACAGCAGATATCGAGGAAGAGGCTGAAGAAGCTGAAGGAGATATCGAAGAAGAGACTGAAGAAAAGAGACATTTTATGTATATAGAAGGAGCAGATGAAATGGAAGCAGGAACTTATTCAGATGAAACATCTGTAATCACCGCAGGAATGGTAGTAAATGGTGATGTTGAATCACTCGGATCACTTGATCTGTTCGGAAAGGTTGCGGGAGATGTTACCGTTAAGGGTAAGCTCAATGTAACCGGCCACATTATAGGCAACTCCGAAGCAAAGGAAGTATTTGCAGAGAATGCGAAGATTACCGGTAACATCGTCAGTGAATCATCTGTCAAGATCGGTGCAGGAACCGTTATCGTAGGAAATATCTCAGCATTCAGCGCGGCTATAGCAGGTGCTGTCAAGGGAGATATCGATGTACACGGTCCCGTTATCCTTGATTCCACAGCTATCGTAATGGGCAACATCCGTTCCAAGTCTGTACAGATCAACAACGGCGCTGCTCTTGAAGGTATATGCTCACAGGCATATGCTGAAGTAAGTCCTACTGCATTCTTTGATGATTACACTCCTGAAAAGAAGCCCGAAAAAAAGTCAAGGAAGAAGACTGAGGAGAATGCCTGAACCTGTTAACCAAGGGATACAGAATGTAAGGAGACCAGTATGAGGATACTTTTAAAGCTCAGCGGTGAAGCACTTGCAGGACCTTCAAAGACCGGATTTGACGAGCCTACAGTAAGAATGGTGGCTAAGCAGATCGCAGAAATAGTAAGCAAGGGAACACAGGTCGGAGTTGTCATCGGAGGAGGAAACTTCTGGAGAGGAAGAAGCTCCGAGAATATCGATCGTACCAAGGCCGATCAGATCGGAATGCTCGCAACAGTCATGAATGCACTGTATGTTTCCGAGATTTGCAGATCGGTAGGTCTTAAGACCGATATCCTGACTCCTTTTACGATAGGTGCATTTACCGATCTATTTTCCAAGGATAAGGCAAATGCAGCATTTGAGCAGGGACATGTAGTGTTCTTCGCAGGAGGTACAGGTCATCCTTATTTCTCTACCGACACAGGTGTCGTTTTGAGAGCTGTTGAGGTTGAAGCTGATCAGATACTTCTTGCAAAGTCAATCGACGGTGTATATACATCCGATCCTGCCAAGGATCCCGATGCAAAGAGATATGACGAAGTCAGCATCGATGAAGTTATAGCCAATAATCTCCAGGTTGTTGACATGACTGCTTCAATCCTTGCAAGAGATAATAAGATGCCGATGACAGTCTTTTCACTGAATGAGGAGAACAGCATCGTCAATACACTTTACGGAACCTTTAACGGAACAAGAATCACAGTATAAAACTGCGGAGGAATAAATATGGACGCCAGATTACAGGCATATGAAGAGAAGATGAAAAAGACCCTCGAGTTTCTTGGCGAGGAGTATGCTGCGGTTCGTGCGGGAAGAGCAAATCCCCACGTTCTCGACAAGATCAAGGTAGATTATTACGGAACTCCCACTCCCATTCAGCAGGTGGGTAATGTCTCCGTTCCCGAGGCACGTATCATCCAGATTGCACCCTGGGATAAATCAATGCTCAAGGCTATCGAGAAGGCAATCCTTACCTCCGATATCGGCATCAATCCCCAGAACGACGGAAGCATCATCAGACTTCAGTTTCCTGAGCTTACCGAGGAAAGACGTAAGGATCTCGTTAAGGATATCAAGAAGAAGGCTGAAGAGAGCAAGGTAGCTCTCAGAAACGTACGCCGTGACGGAAACGAAGAATTCAAGAAGCTCGGAAAGGGTGAGATCTCTGAGGACGAAGCAGCTGATCTTGCAGATTCCCTTCAGAAGCTTACTGACGATTACATTGCCAAGATCGATAAGGCACTTGAAGAGAAGACCAAGGAGTTGATGACCGTATAATGGATAAGATACCTACGCATCTTGCCATAATACTTGACGGAAACGGAAGATGGGCCAAGAAAAAAGGCCTTCCCAGAAATGCCGGACATGCCGCAGGAGCACGTGTCCTTGAGGACATGTGTGAGATCGTGTGGAATAAAGGTATTAAGTATCTGACTGTCTATGCCTTCTCAACCGAAAACTGGAACAGACCTGCTGAGGAGGTTTCTGCACTTATGAAGCTTCTCAGGGATTATATGAAAAATTCTGTTAAGCGCGCTATGAAGAATAACATGCGCGTCAGGGTTATCGGTGACAAGAGCGGTCTTGATGCGGATCTTCAGGAATCCATCGCTTCTCTTGAAGAGGCAACATCCGGCAATACCGGACTTACATTTCAGATTGCACTTAATTACGGCGGAAGAGACGAGATCGTAAGAGCCGTAAGAAAGCTTGCATCCGAACATGATCTTGATTTTATGAGGGGCCTGACTGACAAGGATCTGGGCTCTGCACTTGATACAGGTGACATACCAGATCCCGATCTTCTCATCCGTACATGCGGAGAGGAGAGAATCTCGAATTTTCTTCTCTGGCAGCTTGCCTACAGCGAGTTCTATTTTGCGGACTGCGCGTGGCCTGATTTTACAGAGGCTGAGCTGGACAGGGCGCTTGAAAGCTACGCATCCAGGACAAGACGTTTCGGCGGACTTGTTAAGGGTGAAGAGTAAAACAGGAGACCTTAATGTTCATCAAAAGACTTATCAGCGGCATCGTGTTAGTGATCGTCCTTGGGTTTGCATTTGCCTTTGGCGGTTATTTTCTCAACGCGTTTCTGCTCATAATCTCACTCATAGGCTATGCGGAACTCGTCAAGGCTCTCTGCTCCGAAACGGAAAGGAGAAGTCTGAACGGTCCCGACACTATCGCTATCATCTCGATAGTTCTGTATTACATAGCTGTCACCTTTACATTCAATTACACATTCCTGATACTGGTCATCGGAGGCTTCACTCTGGTGGAGCTTGTATGGTTTGTTCTGAAGTTCCCTCATTACTCCACCGACCGTATCGTAAGAACGGTATTCTCGGTTCTTTATTGTCCCGTCATGCTCAGCTTTATATATATGCTGCGCAACCTTGACGGAAGGGAATATTTCGTGTGGGTGGTCCTGATATCATCCTGGGGATGTGACACTCTGGCTTACTGTTCCGGAATGCTTTTCGGAAAGCATCATCCATTCCCTTTGCTTTCTCCCAAGAAGTCGACCGAAGGCTGCATTGGAGGAATAATCGGAAGTGCTATACTGGGTGCGATCTTTGGTTTCTTTTATGTATCCAGATTTATAAACGATCCCTACATTGTCGTGAAGCTTGCACTGATCTGCGGAACAGGTGCACTGATGGGAATGGTCGGAGATCTTGCAGCTTCAGGTATCAAGAGAAATAACAATATCAAGGATTTCGGCCATCTGATACCGGGACACGGCGGAGTTATGGACAGGTTCGATTCAATGATCCTCTGCGGACCTGCAGCATACATTCTGACATATCTTCTGGTTGCTTCTTCGCAGTAAATTAATGACATTTATAATGCGTCCGGGTTATCCCGGCCGCATTTGTCCGTTTTAAGGAGTTTGTGTAATGAACATGATCTTTTCTCTCATATGGTTTATCATTATTTTTTCCATTGTTGTAACATCCCATGAGTTCGGCCACTTTATCGTTGCGAAGGCTAACGGTATCCGTGTAAAGGAATTCATGGTAGGACTCGGCCCCGTGCTTTTTAAATGGAAAAAGGGAAATACCACATACAAGATCTGTCTTCTTCCTTTGGGCGGAGCCTGTGTTTACGACGGAATGGATGAGCTCGAAGATGATGTGATCATGGGAACGGAGCAGACAGAGGATGCTGAAGAGGTTAAGGATAAGTCAAAATTCCTTCATGCAAATCCCTGGGTCAAGTTCGCTGTTCTGATCGCAGGACCGTTATTTAATTTCATCCTGGGATTCATAGTTGCATTCGTCATGGTCAATATGATCGTGATAAGAGAACCCGTCATAACCGAACTGATCGAGGGCGGAGCTGCTGAAAGTGCGGGCCTTCTTCCGGGTGACAAGATCGTTGCCATAGACGGAGAGAGCATCTACCTTTACGATGAGATCACGGTATATACATCTCTTTACCACGGCGGCGAGGTGCTGGTCACATACGAAAGAGACGGCCAGAGAGCCAATACCGTAATGACTCCTCTTTATGACGAGGATTACGGAAGATATCTGTTCGGAATAATAAATGACACATATGTCGAGGAACTCCACGGCACCGATGCATTCAGATATACCTGGTATGAGATGAGATACAATGTCAGGATGGTATGGAAGAGTCTCGGCGGACTGATCACCGGAAGATTGTCCAGAAAAAATGTTGCGGGCCCCGTGGGTGTAGTCAACATGGTAGGCGATATCATTGAAGAGACAAGCCCGTACGGATGGCAGACTGTGCTCGTAAATATGCTTAACCTGATGCTTCTTCTTACAGTCAACCTCGGTGTGTTCAATCTGCTTCCCGTACCTGCTCTTGACGGAGGAAGATTACTGTTCGTTATTCTGGAGATATTAAGAGGAAAGCCTGTACCTGCCAAGAAGGAAGCATATGTTCATCTTGCCGGAATGGTACTCCTTCTCATTATCGTAGTCGTTGTTTTCTTCAACGATATACACAACATTTTTATGTGAGGCTCCTATGAAGAAAATTTCCGTGCTGGGTTCTACAGGTTCCATAGGCACCCAGACTCTTGAGGTCGTAAGACAAAATCCGGATAAGTTAAAGGTTACCGCAATGTCCGCAGGTAAGAATGTTGACCTGTTCGAAAAGCAGGTAAGGGAATTCATGCCTGCCATGGCGGTAATGGGAGATGAAGATGCAGCTAAGGATCTTAAAGACAGACTTTCAGATCTTCCGTCTGTAAAGGTTTTGTCCGGAATGGACGGAATGCTTGAGATGGCGTCCGATCCCGGAAGCGATATAATGGTCACCGCAATCGTCGGAATGATCGGTATAAGACCTACCATCGCCGCAATCGAATCCGGTAAGGATATCGCACTTGCCAACAAGGAGACACTGGTCTGCGCAGGACATATCATTATGCCTCTTGCAAAAAAGATGGGCGTTAAGATACTTCCCGTGGACAGTGAGCACTCAGCAATATTCCAGTCGTTACAGGGTTCACCGTCAGAGCGGATAGCACGCATCATCCTTACATGCTCGGGCGGTCCTTTCAGAGGAATGAAGAAAGAGGATCTTGCTAAGAAAACATGCGAGGATGCTCTTAAGCACCCGAACTGGAACATGGGAAGAAAGATCACCATAGATTCAGCAACCCTTGTTAACAAGGGACTTGAGGTCATGGAAGCATCATGGCTCTTCGGTGTGGAGACTGACAGGGTATGTGTTACGATCCATCCGCAGAGCGTTCTGCATTCAGCGGTTGAGTATGTGGACGGAGCAGTTATCGGACAGATGGGAACTCCTGATATGAAGCTTCCAATCAATTATGCATTGTTTTATCCGGACCGTATGCCTATGAACGCACAGAAGCTTGATCTCTTTTCCGTAGGAGCACTTACCTTCGAAAAGCCTGATACTGATACGTTCAGGGGACTTGCTCTTGCGATAAAGGCTGCAAAGACCGGAGGTACGATGCCAACGGTATTCAATGCGGCAAACGAGGAAGCAGTGGCAAGATTCCTTGATCACAAGATCGGATTTTTGGATATTTATGATGATATTGAGAAGGCTATGGATGATCACAGGGTTATTCAGAATCCTTCGGTTGATGAGATACTTGAGGCAGAAAAAAATGCCAGAGGAGCTTTTTAAACAGATTCCATAAGAGGTAGACTGTTGGAATACAAAATAGGCTACATGAAGACCTGCGGACATGTTGTCCTTGAAAAGGCTGAGGTAAATGGTATCCATATGGCGCTTGCCGTATGCGGAGATCTTGACTATATCCCTTTGCCTGATGAAGCTGAGCCTGTTACGGGTGCTTTGAAAGGAATGATTGCCGCAGCGTTTCAAAATGATTTTACGGGCGGGGTTTCCAGATACGGTGAAGATTATCTTCAGGCAGCAGTGCTTGGGTATTCGATGTCACCTGCAGGGGAAACACCGCTTTTTGGTCCGGGTGCGGGATTTGGAAGAGGCTGCGCCGGGATACTTGCCGCAGGAAGCAACGCGTATGTTTATGTGACTGAAGGCTCGGGAATGTGCATCGTAAGGATCACGGACGTCTTCGGAAAAAAGAAAGCGGTGAGATGCATTTCGTCCGAAGAAGGCGGAGAGGATATTCTGGGCCTTGAAAAGGGAGCTGTCCTGATAGCGTGTCCGGAGTGCTGGACTTTTGAATATCTTGAAGAAAATAAAGAAAACGGTAAGTCACTTGAAGACTTTGTCTGTTTGTTTGATCCGGATGATGTGGGAAGAGACGAAGCGCTCGACAGGCGTATGGCAGAGCTTGCGGGGGAAGGCTTTGATGGCTGCGCCGCAGCGCTGATAGTGAGGTAATATGTTTGGTTACGATGAAGAAGTACTTATAAGGAGCGGGGCTTTCGGAAGCGTCTTCAGAGTAAAAAAGGGTGATGAATATTTTGCCCTTAAGGAAATGAAGGGTAAAAAGCTCAGGGACCGTGAGGTCACATTCCTTAAAGCCGCCGATCACCCTCTTTTTCCGAAATTCGTAGATTCCTATGATGAGGGACTCAGTTATATTCTCGAGGAATTTATCTGGGGCAATCCTCTGGACGAATGTATCGAAAGGCGCGGAGGATTTGCACAGCCCGAGTGTATGAGATTTGCCATCTCCATAGCTGACGGTATCGCCTATCTGCAGCAGGCGGAAGGAGGTATTCTTTTCAGGGACCTGAAGGCGGAAAATCTTATTCTTCAGCCGGATGGTGAGATAAGGCTCTGTGATCTTGGAGCGGCGTGTTTTCTTGATGATGCTTCATCTACGGGAGCCGGGACTGTTGGGGCATCGGCACCGGAGCAGTTACAGGCCGGCGCGGCTCAGGGAATGTATTCGGATGTGTATGCGTTCGGAAAGCTCCTCTATCACATGCTCACGGGAAAAAGAGCCGCAGGAGGGGATGTTTCGATAAAAAAGATCGATCCTTCCTATTCCTCGAATATGGAGCTGATAATCAGACAGTGCTGCATGGAAAAGCCGGAGGACAGGATACCGGATATGTATAATGTGCTTCAGCGGCTTGTGGATGTGGCAACCTGTACTCCCCGCGAATATGTAAAGCTTGAGAAGAATGCCGAGCGGGTACTTAAGGAGATGGATGCAGGCAAAAGCGTGAGCTTCAGCAGGAATATACAGGCCTGAAAGAGGCCGGAAGGCAGCCCGGAAAACGGTATCCGGCCGGATTGAAAGTTTCGGATGATTAAACTCATAGTTAAGGCTGAAATCCTTGAATTTTGCAAGGTATTCGGGTATACTGTACTTTGCGTGCGCAGAGCCCGAAAACAGTGAAATTGCTCTTCGCAAAGAGTTAAATATATTTTTTTAGAAAGTGAGATTTACAAATGAGCGTTAGTGTCGAGAAACTTGAAGGCAGCAAGATCAAAATGACCATCGAGGTCGCAGCTGAGGAATTTGAAAAGGCCATTACTGCTGCATATAACAAGGAGAAGAACAAGATCAGTGTTCCCGGATTCAGAAAGGGAAAGGCTCCTCAGAGCGTCATCGAGAAGATGTATGGTAAAGAGGTATTTTTCAACGATGCCCTTGATCAGCTCGTTCCTGACGAGTATGAGAAGGCATATGACGAGGTAGAAGAGGACATCATGTCCAGCCCCAAGTTCGAGGTTATCCAGGCTGAGGCCGGCAAGCCCGTTATCTTCACCGCAACCGTAGCAGTTATGCCCGAAGTAACCCTCGGAGATTACAAGGGAATCGAGATTGCTGCAGTTGATACCACCGTTACCGATGATGATGTTGAGAAGAAGATCTCATCCGAGCTCGACAAGGATGCAAGATATGAGAAGGTAGAAAGAGCCGTTGCAAACGGTGACCGCATCAAGCTTGATTTCGAAGGCTTTGTTGACGGTGTTGCATTCGAAGGCGGAAAGGGAACCAATTACAATCTCGTTATCGGTTCCGGTCAGTTCATTCCCGGCTTCGAAGAGCAGCTCGTTGGCGCTGAGATCGGTGCTGATGTAGATGTTAATGTTAGCTTCCCTGAGGATTATCACGAGGAGTCACTTGCAGGCAAGGCTTCCGTTTTCAAGTGCAAGGTTAACGAGATCGAGGAGAAGAAGGTTCCCGAGCTCAATGACGACTACGCAGCAGATAAGGGATTCGAGACCGTTAAGGATTACAAGGATTCCGTAAGAAGCGACCTTGAAGTTGACAAGCTCAACGAGGCAAGAGGCAAGAAGCAGGACGAAGCTATCGCAAAGGTAGTTGAGAATGCAAAGTTCGAAGTTCCCGAGGAGATCTTTGAGACAGAGCAGAAGCTCATCATCAGAGACTATCAGCAGAGACTTGCTATGCAGGGACTTTCATGGGACAGCTATATGCAGTATACCGGACTTACCATCGACAAGATGATGGAGCAGGTAAGACCTCAGGCTGAGGACCGCATCAAGTCCCGCATCGTTCTCGAGGCAGTTGCAAAGGCTGAAGGAATCAATGTTACCGATGAGGATCGCCAGAAGGAATATGAGTCAATGGCTGAGGCATATCAGCTTGAAGTTGATAAGGTAAGAGAAATGCTTGAAGCTAAGGGCTCCAAGGAAATGGAGAAGGATCTTCTCATCAAGAAGGCAATGGAGTTCATTACCGACAATGCCAAGGAGGTTTAAATGTCCAGTTTAGTACCTTACGTAATAGAGCAGACTTCTAAGGGCGAGCGCTCTTATGATATTTATTCAAGACTTCTTAAGGACAGGATCATTTTCCTCGGAGACGAGGTTAATGATGATACTGCGAGCATCGTTGTAGCACAGCTCCTGTTCCTTGAGGCAGAGGATCCCGAGAAGGATATCCATCTGTATATCAACAGCCCCGGCGGATCCGTTACCGCAGGCATGGCTATCTATGATACCATGCACTACATCAAGAGCGATGTTTCTACCGTTTGTATCGGTATGGCAGCAAGCATGGGAGCATTCCTCCTTGCAGGCGGAGCAAAGGGCAAGCGTTATATCCTTCCCAATGCTGAGGTTATGATTCATCAGCCTTCAGGCGGTGCAAAGGGACAGGCTTCAGAGATTGAGATCGCTGCAAAGAACATCATCCGCACCAAGGAAAAGCTCAACAGGATCCTTGCTGAGAATACCGGCAAGACCTATGAGCAGATGTGCATCGATACCGACAGAGATAACTGGATGAGCGCAAAGGAAGCCGTTGAATACGGTCTTGTTGATTCCGTTATCGAAAACCATGACACCGGTGATAAGAAGGATAAGAAATAATGGCTTCAAACAAATCAGGCGATGAAGACATCAGATGCTCGTTTTGCGGCAAGAAAAAGCGTGATACAAAGAAGCTTGTCGCAGGCCCTCCCGGAGTATATATATGCGATGAGTGCATAGGCATCTGTGCCGATATAATCGAAGATGATTATGAGGATGAGGCTGAAAGCTCTGCATCTGCAGCTGCGGATGATATCAGACTTCTCAAGCCCCGTCAGATAAAAGAGTTTCTCGATGAGTATGTAATAGGACAGGAGGATGCCAAGAAGGCACTTTCGGTTGCTGTTTACAATCACTATAAGAGAGTTACCAATCCTGCAAAGGAGGGTGATGTAGAGCTTCAGAAGAGCAATATCCTGCTTCTTGGACCTACCGGAAGCGGAAAGACATATCTTGCACAGACCCTTGCCAAGATAATCAATGTACCTTTTGCGATTGCTGATGCAACAACTCTTACCGAAGCAGGATATGTCGGAGAAGATGTTGAGAACATTCTCCTCAAGCTTATCCAGGCTGCGGACTATGATGTTAACCGCGCATCACGCGGTATCATCTACATCGATGAGATCGATAAGATCACCAAGAAGTCCGAGAACGTTTCCATCACCAGAGATGTTTCAGGTGAAGGTGTTCAGCAGGCACTCCTCAAGATCGTTGAGGGTACTGTTGCATCCGTACCTCCCCAGGGCGGAAGAAAGCATCCTCATCAGGAACTGATCCAGATCGATACAACCAATATCCTCTTTATCTGCGGAGGAGCGTTTGACGGTCTTGAGAATATCATCGAGACCAGACTTGATCGTAAGGCTATCGGTTTTAATACTGAAGTTACGACCAAGACAGAGCGTGAGATCGGAGAGGTGCTCAAGAAGGTTGAACCTCAGGATCTCATCAAGTTCGGACTTATCCCTGAGTTTGTAGGACGTGTTCCTATCGCGGTAAGTCTTGAAGGACTCGACAGGGCTGCTCTTATCAGAATCCTGAAGGAGCCCAAGAATGCTCTTGTAAAACAGTATAAGAAACTGTTCGAGATGGACGGTGTTGAACTTGATTTCGAAGATGCGGCTCTTGAATCAGTTGCCGACCAGGCATATGAGCGCAAGACCGGAGCAAGAGGACTTCGCTCGATAATGGAGAAGTCCATGATGAACGTCATGTATGATATCCCTTCGGACGATTCCATCAAGAAGTGTCTTGTTACGAAGGAAGCTGTTGAAAACGGCGGCAATCCCGAAGTAGTCAAGCTCATCAAGAAAAAAGATGCCGTCTGAACATAGACAGTAATGCGTTAAGCTCCGGAAGGATAGCTTCCGGAGCTTTTTTTAAGAGGTAAAAATGCTGACAGTCAAGAATGCGGAACTGGAGACGGTCTGCGGTATCACAAGTAAATTCCCGGTCATGGAGCATGCAGAGCTTGCTTTTGCGGGAAGGAGCAATGTGGGAAAATCATCCCTTATCAATGCGCTCCTTAACAGAAAAAAGCTCGCAAGAACAAGTGCTGAGCCCGGCAAGACGAGAACCGTTAATTACTATAAGGTAAGATGCGGAAGTGACAGCTTGGAAGAAGAACTATTCTTTTATCTTGTGGATCTTCCGGGATACGGATATGCGAGGACCTCGATGGAAGAGCGGGCCAAGTGGGGACCGATGATAGAAAAGTATCTGCGAATGTCTAAGACGCTTAAGTGTGTGGTTCTTCTCGTGGATATACGTCATGATCCAACAGGGGATGACCGTCAGATGTATGACTGGATAGTGTCTGCGGGACTTACACCGGTTGTGGTTGCAACCAAGGCAGACAAGATAAACAGATCTCAGATAGCAAAGCAGGTTAAGAATATAAGAACCGTACTTAAGGCTGAGAAGGATGTGACTATACTTCCTTTTTCGGCAGAGACGAAGCAGGGAAGAGAAGAACTGCTTGAGATAGTTGAGGGATTCATTGCCGGATAAAATGACAGTGATGTCATATGGCGTTGAATAATTTTTTCTTGTGAGGAGTAATTGAATAATGGAAAATGTGAAAAATGAGGCTGCATCAGGAAGGAAGGGGATTCCCGGCAGTACGCTCAAACTGATCGCAATCATCACGATGTTCATAGATCATGTCGGTGCATCGCTTTTCGAGTTTTATACCTATAAATTCATGGATCAAAACGGAGCCGAATACTGCAGACAGCAGATGATGGCAAAGGTACCGTGGCTCTGGCATGACTGGATGCTTGATGCGTCAACGGTCAACAGTATAGATATGACTCTCAGGAGTATAGGAAGAATTGCATTTCCGATATTCTGCTTTCTGCTTGTTGAAGGGTTCATACATACACATGATCTCAGGAAATATATGATCAGACTTATCATTTTTGCATTTGTGTCTGATGTTCCCTTTGATCTTGCATTTTTCGGAGAGGTAACGCTCAGACACCAGAACGTGTTCTTCACGCTGTTTTTCGGTGTGCTGGCGCTTGCTTCGATAAAGAAGTTATCGGAACTTGATATCTCGCACAGGATATTTAAAGTTCCCGCTAAGATCGGATGGCTCATCAGCGGTGTGCTTGCCGGATGGGGAGCATGCACAAGTATGGTCAGTATCTTCGGAATCATTTTCGGTTCGATCTTCGGGGCTGATGATACTATTCAGACCGTTATCACGGGCGTGATAGGTTTTGCGACCGGAGTGATCATATACCTGTGTGTTTCGAACAAATGGGATGATGAGAAGAAAAAGCGTGTTTCAGCTTCGCTCCTTACAACGCTTGTTTTCTTCGGAACTGCCGAGGTGCTTTTCACGGATTACGGCGGATGGGGAGTTCTTGCGGTTGTTGCCATTTATGTATTCAGGAGTAACAAGGATAAGGGATTTGCAATGGGATGTCTTGCTCTTACGATCATGAGCTTCGGAGAGGGCATTGCATTTATCGATGAGATTCCCATAAGGATGTATAACGGAAAGCGCGGACTGAGAATGAAATATTTCTTCTATGCGTTCTATCCTGTGCATCTGTTCCTTCTTTTCCTGTGCAGGTATTATGTATTTGGAATGTAAGGGTTTATAAGAAATGGATAATGCAAAGCAGCAGGAAGTGCCACTCTACAGTGCACTTGAAAAATTCAGAAGACTGAGGGTCGTACCCTTCGATGTTCCCGGACATAAGAGAGGACGCGGAAACCGCGGGCTGGTTGATTTTCTCGGACAGCAATGTGTTGAGATTGATGTCAACTCAATGAAGCCCCTGGACAATCTGTGTCATCCTGTTTCCGTTATCAAGGAGGCAGAGGAACTTGCGGCCGATGCTTTCGGAGCAGCTCATGCTTTCTTCATGGTCGGAGGAACAACGGGAGCGGTTCAGAGTATGGTGTTTACCGCCTGCAAAAGAGGCGATAAGATCATCATGCCCAGAAATGTTCACAAGAGTGCGATAAATGCTCTGGTGCTTTGCGGAGCTATACCTGTATATATAGATCCGAAGGTTGATACCAAGCTCGGTATCCCTCTCGGAATGGAGATAGAGGATGTTAAGAAGGCTATCACGGAGAATCCCGATGCAAAGGCTATACTTATCAACAATCCCTCTTATTACGGAATCTGCTCCGATCTTCAGACGATAGTAAAGCTTGCTCATGATGCGGGAATGCTGGCGCTTGTTGATGAAGCTCACGGAACACATCTTTACTTTGGAGAGAATCTTCCTCTGAACGGAATGGCAGCAGGCGCGGATATGTCAGCCGTATCCATGCATAAATCAGGAGGTTCGCTCACACAGAGTTCTCTTTTGCTCATAGGTGAGGGAGTTAATGAAGGATATGTGAGCAATATAATCAATCTCACACAAACGACAAGTGCGTCATATCTTCTTCTCGGAAGTCTTGACATAAGCAGAAGAAATCTTGCCCTTCACGGAAAAGAAAGCTTCGGGAAGGTATGTGAGATGGCTTCATATGCAAGAGCCGAGATCAATGAGATAGAAGGATATTACGCATTCGGTTCGGAACTGATAAACGGAAAGAGTGTTTTTGATTTCGATGAGACCAAGCTCGTTATCAATACAAGAGGAATAGGTCTTACCGGAATCGAGGTATATGATCTTCTTCGTGAAGAGTATGATATTCAGATGGAGTTCGGTGATCTGTCCAATGTCCTTGCCTACATCTCAATAGGTGACAGGCTTCAGGATATCGAAAGACTTGCCGGTGCTCTTGATGATATTGCAAGGCTGTATTCCAAGCCTGAGGGGAGCTTCTTCAGTGCGGAATATGTGACACCGATCGTAAAGGCCACACCGCAGGAAGCATTTTATGCAGAGAAGATTAAGCTTCCGATAGATGATACAGTAGGCAGGATCTGTGCGGAGTCAGTAATGTGTTATCCGCCCGGAATCCCGATACTTGCTCCCGGTGAGATGATAACCCGTGAGATACTTGATTATATCAAGGCGGCCAAGGAAAAGGGCTGTTCCATGCAGGGACCTGAAAGTGATGATATCTCGGAGCTCTGCGTGCTGAAGTGATGTTTTATGCGGATTTACAGATGTCTTTTTCGAAGAGACAGTCAGGAAATGCGCTGAGTCTGATATTTCTGAGAGGAAAATATTATGGCAGAAAACAGAATGGAATACTGGTTCGAGGAAATGCATACCTCCAACGTTAAGATGGCTATCCGTGTTGACCAGCATCTTTACAGCGGAACAAGTGAATTCAGAAGGATAGATGTATTTGATTCTCCGGAGTTTGGAAAATTTCTTACATCAAACGGTAATGTTATTTTTTCCGAACAGGAAGAGTTCACATATGATGAGATGATAGTCCACGTTCCCATGGCGGTACACCCCAATGTTAAGAGAGTGCTTGTCATCGGAGGCGGAGACGGCGGTGTTGCCAGAGAGCTGTCACACTACAAGGAGATCGAGGTTATTGATATCGCCGAGCCCGATAAGATGTTTGTCGATGTGTGCAGAAAATATTTTCCCGACAATGCAATTGGTCTCGAGGATGTAAGAGTAAGGATCTATTACGAGGACGGTCTCAGATTCCTCAGAAGATGCAAGGATAAGTACGATCTTATCATCAATGATGCGACGGATCCTCTCGGACATGAGGCAGGACTTTTTACGAAGGAATTCTACGGGAACTGCTATAAGGCACTTCATGAAGACGGTATCATGGTCTACCAGCACGGAAGTCCCTTCTTTGATGAGGATGAGGAAAACTGCAGGGCCATGCACAGGAAGGTTTTTAAATCATTCCCGATAACGAGAGTTTACCAGGCACATATTCCCACATGCCCTGCGGGTTACTGGCTCTTCGGATTTGCATCGAAGAAGTATCATCCTCTGAAGGATTTTGACCCGGAGCGCTGGGAAAAGAGAAATATAAAGACATGGTATTACACTACACATCTGCATCAGGGAGCATTCATGCTTCCCAAGTATGTAGAGGATATCATGAAGGAAGAAGAATAATACACTTTCGTAAAAATGTATGAAACAATAATAGTACTGATCCTGCAGAAATGCTGCAGAAAGGTGCGTAAAATATAGGAGGAAATGTAATGAGCAGATTACTGGTTATTGGCTGCGGTGGTGTGGCACAGGTTGCAATTCAGAAGTGCTGTCAGAACAGTGAGACATTTACTGAACTTATGATAGCAAGCCGTACCGAGAGCAAGTGCATTGAACTTAAGGAAAAGATCGAGAAGGCAGGAACAAGTGTAAAGCTTTCTACTGCAAAGGTCGATGCAGACAGCAAGGATGAACTTGTAAAGCTCATCAGTTCATATAAGCCGGATGCAGTTCTTAACGTGGCACTTCCTTATCAGGATCTGACCATCATGGACGCATGTCTTGAGTGCAAAGTCGATTATATCGATACCGCAAATTACGAACCTGAAGATACCGATGACCCTGAGTGGAGAGCTATCTACGAAAAGAGATGTGCGGAGAAGGGCTTTACCGCATACTTCGATTACAGCTGGCAGTGGGCTTATGAAGAGAAGTTCAAAGAGGCAGGACTTACCGCACTTCTCGGAACCGGCTTCGATCCCGGCGTAACAAGCGTATTTACCGCATATGCAGCAAAGCATTATTTTGATGAGATAGATACCATCGATATTCTTGACTGTAACGGCGGTGATCACGGTTATCCTTTCGCTACGAACTTCAATCCCGAGATAAACCTGCGTGAGGTTTCCGCTAACGGAAGCTACATGGAGAACGGAAAATGGGTTGAGACAAAGCCCATGGAGATCAAGAGAGTATATAATTTCCCCGAGGTCGGAGAAAAGGATATGTATCTTCTTCACCATGAGGAGATAGAAGCTCTCGGAAGAAACTTCCCGAACGTAAAGAGGATCAGATTCTTCATGACATTCGGACAGAGCTATCTTACTCACATGAAATGTCTCGAGAATGTCGGAATGCTTTCAACCAGTCCTATCAATTTTGACGGTAAGGAAATAGTTCCCATCCAGTTCCTCAAGGCACTGCTTCCTGATCCCGCAAGTCTCGGACCCATAACGGTCGGCAAGACCAATATCGGATGTATCTTCACCGGCCGTAAGGACGGAAAGGAAAGACAGATCTACATCTACAATGTATGTGATCATCAGGAATGCTATAAGGAGCTTGGAAGCCAGGCAATCAGCTATACAACAGGTGTGCCTGCAATGATCGGAACCGCACTCGTTGTAAAGGGACTATGGAAGAAGCCCGGAGTATTTACAACCGATGAATTTGATCCGGATCCTTACATGGAAATGCTTAACACCTACGGACTTCCCTGGGTAGTTGATGAAAACCCCGTGCTTGTTGATTAATGATGAAATACAGTGAACTCAGAACCCCTTCCTACATTGTGCAGGAAGGGGCTCTTAAGCAAAATCTGAAAATACTAAAGAAGGTGCGTGATGAGTCGGGATGCAGGATACTTCTTGCACAGAAGGCTTTTTCGATGTATCGCGTTTATCCTCTTATTGCTTCGTATCTCGACGGAACCACATCCTCGGGAATATATGAAGCAAGGCTTTCATGCGAAGAATTTCATGCACATGATATAACAGAAAGCGCACATGTGACTGAAAATATTACAGAGGATCATGCAGCATCTGATCATGTAACCGAAAATCATGTATTCGAGCCTGCATATGCACCGGATGAGATGAAGGAGTTGTGTGAGATATGCTCGCATATTTACTTCAACTCACTTTCGCAGCTTGAACTTCACAGATCTGTTTGGGAGCCTTATCAGAAAGCAGGTAAGGTAAAGACCGCACTTCGCATCAATCCCGAATTCTCAACTCAGGAAGGGCATGCCATTTATGATCCCTGCAGCAGGGGTTCAAGACTCGGAATAAGAAGAAATGATCTTTCCGATAAGCTTCCAGAAGGTGTTACCGGACTTCATTTCCATACTCTCTGTGAGCAGAATGTCCGGCCTCTTATCGATACCTTCAAAAGTGTTGAAGAAAGATTCGGAGAGCAACTGAAACAGATCGAATGGATAAACATGGGCGGCGGCCATCATATAACAAGGGATGATTATGAGGTAAGCCGTCTTATCTCTTTTTTGAAGGAAGTCAGAGAACGTTACGGATTTCAGATATATCTTGAACCCGGTGAAGCCATAGCGCTTAATGCGGGAACGCTTATCACTAAGGTGATGGATATAGTTAACACAAGTGATATTCCGACTCTGATCATGGATGCATCTGCTGCATGTCATATGCCTGATGTGCTTGAAATGCCCTATACACCTCCTCTTTTCGGAGCCCTGGGAAGCAGACCCGGTACGGAAAGCTTCGTGCCTGAAAAGAATATCATTTCAGAAAGTGACGGAAGTGTCAGAAAAGCTTCCACAGATGAACAAGGCGGAGTGTGGGTAAGGCTTGCATCGAGAACCTGTCTTGCCGGGGATGTGATCGGTATCTACAGGCTTCCTCAAATGCCTGCTGTCGGAGATATCCTTACTTTCGGGGATATGGCCATTTACAGCATGGTCAAGAATAATACATTTAACGGAATGCCGCTGCCGGACATCGTCCTTGAAAAAGATTCTGATGACGAGGACAGATTTGAGATCGTCAGGACATTTGGTTACGAAGATTTTAAGGAGAGACTTTCTTGAGATTTCCCGGAGAATTTGAACCGCATCTTGGAACGCTTATGATATGGCCCGAAAGACCCGGCAGCTGGGGGAAGGATACTTCAGGTGCCGAGGCTTCTTTTACGGACGTGATCATGAATCTCCTTAAGACAGAGAAGGTCTGGCTTATCGTCAGTCCCGGAAAAAAAGAATATGTCCTTGGAAGGTTAAAAACACTTGCAAGGGAAAGCCATGTACGTGAAGAAGGGGTTGCAGGTGAGGACAGGCTCAACAATGAAGATAGTCTCATTAATGAGGAACGGCTTACTATTATTGAGATGGAGACTGATGATTCCTGGGCAAGGGATACAGGACCTACTTTTGTAATAAGGGATGATGAAAACAAAAACGAAGAAACCGGTAATTCATCCCATCAGCGTCTCGCAGTTAACTGGAACTTCAATGCATGGGGCGGAACTTATGACGGGCTCTATGCCGACTGGAGCAGGGATCAGGAGGTTGCGAAAAAATTCGCTGCTGTTTTGGGAGACGAAGTTATCGATGCTTCTCCGTTTGTTCTTGAAGGCGGAAGCATACATACGGATGGTGAAGGGACTCTTCTTGTTACGGAAAGCTGCCTTCTTTCACCCGGAAGAAATCCCAATCTGTCCAGGGAGGAAATAGAAGAAAAGCTTAAGGCAAACCTTGGTATAGAAAAGGTATTATGGCTTCCCCGCGGCATATATATGGATGAGACCAATGAGCATGTAGATAATGTTGCCGCGTTCATTCGTACCGGTGAGGTGGTGCTTGCATGGACCGATGATAAGAATGATCCTCAGTTCGAACTTTCATCGGCTGATCTTGAGTATCTGTCAGGCGTGACCGATGCCAGGGGAAGAACTCTTAAGGTTCATAAGCTCCCGATTCCGGATATCCCGGTGTGCTGTACCGGGGAAGATATAGACAATTATGTATTTGAACCCGGCGAGGATGAAAGGGAAGAGGGAGAAAGACTGGCTGCAAGCTATGTGAATTTTTATTTTGCAAACGGATGCGCGCTTGTTCCGCAGTTTGGAGGCGTTAACGCTAAAAGCGATGAAAGGGCGGTTAAGATCCTTGAAGAGCTCCTGCCGGACAAAAAAGTAATCCCGATAGATGCAAGAAACATCCTGCTTGGCGGTGGCAATATCCACTGCATAACCCAGCAGATACCTATGTGAATGAGGGAGTGGTTCTGCCGTTTGACGAAACCGGATTGTGAGAAACAGAGAGGAATTCAGAATGTCTGAGATAAAAGTTGCCGCAATACAGATGAGCTGTACGCGCATTGTTCAGGAAAATATCGATAAGGCGATAAGGCTTGTGAGAAAAGCAGCAGAGGGCGGTGCGAAGATCATTCTTCTTCCCGAACTTTTTGAAAGACAGTATTTTTGCCAGGAAAGAAGATATGATTATTATGAGTTTGCAAAGAGCGTTTCGGAAAATGATGCCGTAAATGCACTGACCGGTGTTTCCGAAGAGCTTTCTGTCGTTATTCCCGTAAGCATTTATGAAAGAGCAGGAACGGTTCTTTATAATACCGTTGTGATGCTCGACTGCGGAAAGAACCTCGGAATATACAGAAAGACACATATCCCTGATGATCATTTCTATCAGGAGAAGTTCTATTTTACTCCGGGTAATACGGGATTTAAGGTTTTTGATACGACATACGGAAGAGTAGGAATGGGAATATGCTGGGATCAGTGGTTCCCGGAGACTGCAAGGAGCCTTGCGCTTCTTGGTGCGGATATCATCCTGTATCCCACGGCTATCGGAAGCGAACCGATCCTTGGCGGTGACAGTTCGGGTCACTGGATGAGAACGATGCAGGGTCATTCTGCCGCAAACATAATCCCCGTCGCTGCAGCCAACAGATATGGAACGGAAGAGGTTGCTCCCACCGAAGAAAACGGAGGGCAGAGCAGCTCACTTAAATTCTATGGAACGAGCTTCCTTACGGATGAGACAGGTGATGTGATCGCAAAAGCGGGAAATGACGGAGAAGAGATCGTAACTGCAGAGTATGATTTTGAACTGCTTCGCAGCAAAAGACTTGAATGGGGAATCTTCCGGGACAGAAGACCTGAGATGTACGGACTGATCACAGACTGAAAGATTACAGACTAAAAGAAAAGCGGATGGCTGAATGCCATCCGCTTTTGGGTTTTTTGTCCTAGTGAATATATTTATCTATATTCAAACGGTTTACTTCTGTACAGTAACGTTAACAGCGCGCTCCTTGCCCTTTGCTTCGTCAACTTCGATATCGAAGGTAACGGTAGCGCCCTCGTCGAGAGTCTTGTATCCATCAGAGTTGATGCCGGAGAAGTGTACGAATACGTCCTTCTGTGTAGCCTCATCGGTGATGAAACCATAACCCTTCTGTGCGTTAAACCACTTGACAGTTCCCTTGTTCATTTAGTGCCTCCTTAAAGCCTTGGGATATTATCCCCTCTTGAAAATGTGGGTCTGTGACCCGTTAATGATTCAGTATGAGATCCTATAAAAAAATCACATACTTTTGTAAATCATCACAACAGAGGTGATTTACAAAAATATGTGAGATCACACCCGTACCTGAATCTTTTTGAATCTTATCATCAGACTGCTCAATCTGTCAATAAAATTGCCTTTAAATACTGAAAAATCAGCAATTTGTATTAAAATTTAACCCCGTGATATCATTTTGCACAAATCATCCGTTAAGTACGGGATAATTCATCTCGGACAGTGTGTTTCCGGAGCTGTCCGGTGTAAGGAAATAGCAAAAGCTCCCTCCCCATCCGAATCCCGGAAGATCCAGAGGATTCCTGATATATATGGGGTACAGGGTCTTGGGAGTCGTATCTTCTTTTGCGTAAGCTTCATCATAAATGTAATAGATGCCGGGAGCATCATACGGGGTATGTGCCTTCAGCTGTGCCATTCTCGTCCCGAATCTGCACTGCTCCGCATAAACAGGCGTTGCAGAAAATAGTCCCGGAAATGTATTGATAGTCCTGATATCCGCACCTGTGTAGGAGTTGTCATAGTAGTAAAGATCTGCCTTGTTGGAAGCGTAGCAGTAAGTTGTGACATTTTTGAAAGTGACTTCAATGCGGTCTGCGGGATTAAGTGAAGTCATCAGCATCAGGTAAGGATAGCCATAATTTTCCCAAATGTTATCAGTAAAGATCAGATGCATATCTGTTCCCGCAAATAAGGGATTGGCCGAATCATGCACATAGAATATTCCGGCGCATCCTGTTGATCTGAAGGAGCAGTTTGAGAAGGCTGCGGTGAAATGATTCCTGAGTCCCATTCCGATGCAGTTGCTGTTTTCAGAGACAATGCTGCAGTTGCTGAACATTACGGATCTGCCATACTCGCGGTCGTCATCTATATGAACCGTATATCCCGCAAAATAGTTATTGACGTTTTCGGGGGTTACAAGGTAAGCATCGATATAGGGCTTTTCCTGAGCATCCGGTTCTCTGTATCCGTAAAGTGTAAGATTGCAGAAGACGCCTGATGAGATGTTGAGGACGGGATAGAGGTAGTCACAGGTGTTGTATCTGATTATGCACGAGTCTCTGTCCGTTCCTATAAGGATGATATCCTTGCTTCTTATGTCCAGGCTTTCTTCATATATTCCGGGGAAAATAAGGATGATATCACCGTCTGATGCTGCTGTTACGGCACCTGTTACGGTATCAAAAGTTCCGGGGATATTCTGAGATACCATAAGGAGATTTTTGCCGCTTTGAAGAGCATACATGCTCCAGAGACTGACGATATCTGTATCAGCTGCCATTACGGGGACTGCTTTTACAAGTATCAGAAATAATGCGGCTGTGATACCGCATAACAGGCGCAAAAAAAGATTGTCTGCAGGATTTCTTTTCACGGACTATATTCTATAGAAAAATTTATGCCCGCGCAAGGTATCACATCTATATAAAGGATAAAAAAGTCTTAAAGAAAGATTAATGTACAATATTTAGATTTATATGCTATAATCATTTCCGGTGGGTTATTAAACGTGCAGACTCATCTAAACTTTACACTTCACTTATCTAGGAGGGATTTATTATGAAAACATGTCCTAAGTGCGGAGCACAGATCGCTGATGATGCAGGATTCTGCACAGTATGTGGATTTAACTTTGGCGCAGCAGCTTCAGGAGCAGCACCTCAGGGAGCACCCCAGCCTCAGTATCAGCAGCCTTATCAGCAGGCACCTGTTGCAGCATCACATCCTATGTATGCACCCGTTAATCCTTGTGACAAGGTACTCGGAATCGTTGCGGTTATGTGCGGATTCATCGGAGTTATCCTTGCATACTTCGGCGGAGATGTAAACGGACAGCGTTCAGATTATCTCAGATTCTATGCTAACGAAGGTCTTGTACTTGCTCTCTTTGCTCTTATCGGCATCATCCCTTTCATCGGATGGCTCTGGAGCATTTTCAACTTCGTATGCATGATCATCGCTATCGTATATGCTTGTAAGGGACAGACCAAGCCTGTTCTTTTCTACGGCACCATCAGAATCATCAAGTAATCTGATCACTGTCTGAAGAAAAATATGATCAAAGGACTTCCGGTTTTTGCCGGAAGTCTTTTTTGTTTCCCGAAAAGGTATTCTTAATATGTTTTGTGATATTATAGACGGGTATGAAAAAAGGAAATAAATGTACAATCTGCACGGGATGCGGAAGATGCTTCGGCGAGAATGAAGAAAACATCCGCATCATTTCAGGCTCGGGCAAAGAGGGCATTCCTTCTGTGCCGCTTTTATCTGCCGTTATCTGTGCCGATATAGGGACTACTACCATAGCCATGATCTGCTGCGACAAAAGCGGACGGATCATGGACACTTATGCTGCTCTGAACCCTCAGGGAAAATATGGCGCAGATGTCATATCGAGGATAAGGTCTGCGGAAGATCCCGTGATACTTAATGAGATGAAACAGTCGGTTCTGGATGTGCTTAAATGCGGGGCCGGAAGATTTTTGTCTTCTTTTGATGCAGAATGCATCTATATCTCCGCAAATACGACCATGTCATATCTTCTGATGGGACTTGATCCTTCGGAACTCGGGAGGGCTCCTTTTACTGCGACTCACATAAATGGTGCGGAGTTTGATCTGGATGTTCCTGATACCGGAAAGAAGATTCATGCAAAACTCCTTCCGGGGTTTTCTGCATTTGTAGGAGGCGACATCTATGCCGGAATACTTGCAGGTAAGCTGTGCTCATCCGAAAAATACAGACTTTTATGCGACCTTGGAACAAACGGTGAGATCGCACTTGGAAATAAGGACAGGCTTTATGTGACAGCCACTGCTGCAGGTCCTGCTTTTGAGGGAGGACCGTGCAAGGGGATATGGGGCGCGGATATGATACATTTTGCATCCGTGCTTCTTGATGAAAAGATCATTGATGCCACGGGACTTATGAAGGATCCTTATTTTGATAATGGGATCACTATCGGCAGCGCAGCTGTGACGCAGGAATCCATAAGAGCTCTGCAGCTTGCAAAGGGTGCGATGAAGGCAGGGATAAGAATTCTGATTGATAAAGCGGGGATAAGCTTTGATGATATAGAGCTGTGTATTCTTGCGGGTGGATTCGGATATCACCTTAACCCTGACGATGCCGCACGCATAGGATTACTTCCGGGTGAACTCATACCTGTATGCCGCTCAGGCGGAAATACCGCACTGATGGGAGCACTGGAGTATGCTGCTCGCGACGGGAAAGCTTCAGATTGTTCTTCAATCAAGCTTCCTTCCTGCACAGTCATTAATCTCGCAGAAGAATCCTGCTTTAATGAACTGTATATGGAAGCTCTGAATTTCGAAAATATTTAGAATTGGAATATTGCATTCTTAATATAGCGTGTTATACTACAAATAGAACAGAACGAACAAGGCCATTCCGAAAGGGGGCATAAATATGAACATTCAGAAATTCACACAAAAGTCCATGGAGGCGATAAACGGAATAGAGCGCCTCGGTACTGAATACGGCAATCAGGAACTCGGACAAGAGCACCTTCTTGTCTCGCTTCTTCATGTTGAAGACAGCCTTATCCTGAAGCTCATCGAGAAAATGGAGATCAACACAGAGCATTTCTGTGCAAAGGCAGACGAGTATCTTGAGAAGTGCGTCAAGGTAACAGGAAGTGGCGCCGGACAGATGCACATAAGTCAGGATCTCAATAAAGTCCTTACTTTTGCCGAGGACGAGGCTAAGGCGATGGGAGATGAATATGTCTCCGTTGAACACCTATTCCTTGCGATGATCAAATATCCTTCACGCACGATGAAGGAAATGTTCAAGGAATACGGCATAACCAGGGAGCGTTTTCTCCAGGCTCTTTCTCAGGTCAGGGGCAATCAGAGAGTAACGAGTGATAATCCCGAAGCCACATATGACACTCTGGAAAAATACGGCCAGGACCTTGTAGAGAAGGCACGTGACCAGAAGCTCGATCCCGTCATAGGAAGAGATTCAGAGATAAGGAATATCATCAGAATACTTTCCAGAAAGACCAAGAACAATCCCGTGCTCATCGGTGAACCCGGTGTAGGTAAGACTGCGGTTGTAGAGGGGCTTGCGCAGCGTATCGTTCGAGGTGATGTTCCCGATAACCTTAAGGACAAGAAGATCTTCTCACTCGACATGGGCGCTCTCATCGCAGGCGCAAAGTACAGGGGCGAATTCGAGGAGAGACTTAAGGCGGTTCTTGATGATGTCAAGGGCTCGGACGGACAGATCATTCTTTTTATCGACGAGCTGCATACAATTGTCGGTGCGGGCAAGACGGACGGTGCACTGGATGCCGGCAACATGCTCAAGCCCATGCTTGCAAGAGGTGAGCTTCACTGCATAGGTGCTACAACACTTGATGAATACAGGCAGTATATTGAAACCGATGCCGCGCTTGAGAGACGTTTCCAGCCTGTCATGGTAGATGAGCCGACTGTTGAAGATACCATTTCCATCCTCAGAGGATTAAAGGAAAGATACGAGGTTTACCATGGTGTTAAGATCATGGATACCGCGCTTGTTTCGGCAGCAGTTCTTTCAAATCGTTACATCAGCGACAGATTCCTTCCCGACAAGGCTATCGATCTTGTTGATGAAGCGTGTGCACTTATCAAGACTGAGATGGATTCACTCCCTGCAGAGCTTGATGAAATGAACCGTAAGATTCTTCAGCTTCAGATCGAAGAGACTGCTCTTAAGAAGGAAGAGGACAATCTGTCAAAAGAAAGACTTGAAGATCTCCAGAAGGAACTTTCTGAACTCAGAGAGAATTTCGAAGTCCAGAAGGCGCAGTGGGACAACGAGAAGAATGCTGCAAACCGTCTGAGCAAGCTTCGTGAGGATATAGATGCAGTCAATTCCCAGATAGTCATTGCCCAGACAAAGGGTGATCTTGAGAAGGCTGCGGAGCTATCATACGGAACTCTTCCGGAACTGAAGCGTCAGTTGCAGGAAGCAGAGGATGCACAGTCCGATGATAATAAGCTTGTCAGGGAGAAGGTCTCCGATGAAGAGATTGCCCGTATAGTTTCCAAGTGGACGGGAATCCCCGTAGCCAAGCTTACAGAAGGCGAGAGGACCAAAACCCTGCATCTTGATGATGAACTTCACAAGAGGGTCATGGGACAGGATGAAGCCGTTACCAAGGTCACTGAAGCCATCATCCGTTCAAAGGCCGGGATAAAGGATCCTTCCAAGCCTATAGGATCATTTCTTTTCCTCGGACCTACAGGTGTTGGTAAGACCGAACTTGCCAAGTCACTTGCTGCGGCTCTGTTTGATGATGAGACCAACATGGTCCGTATCGATATGTCGGAATACATGGAGAAGCACAGTGTATCAAGACTTATCGGAGCTCCTCCCGGATATGTCGGATATGATGAGGGCGGACAGCTTACTGAGGCAGTGCGCAGAAAGCCTTACTGCGTAGTGCTTTTCGATGAGATAGAAAAGGCTGCACCTGATGTTTTCAATGTTCTGCTTCAGGTGCTTGATGACGGCCGTATTACCGATTCACATGGTAAGACTGTCGACTTCAAGAACACGATCATCATCATGACCTCCAATATCGGTGCAAGGTTCCTGCTCGACGGTATCGATGATGACGGTAATATCAAGGCAGATGCCGAAGAGATGGCAATGGAAGAACTCCGCGGTTCGTTCAGGCCTGAGTTCCTCAACAGACTTGACGAGATCATAATGTTCAAGCCTCTTACCAAGGATAATCTCAGTGGTATCATCAGCCTGCTCATTGAGGATATCAACAGGAGACTTTCCGACAGGGATATCAGGATCGAACTGACTGATGCTGCTATACAGAGTGTCATAGATTCCGCATATGATCCTGTCTACGGAGCAAGACCTCTCAAGCGTTATATCCAGAAATACATCGAGACCCTGGCTGCGAGATTCATTCTTGAAGACATGGTATCCGAAAATCAGATCATCGTGATAGATAAGTGCGGTGACGGATATCAGGCAAGTGTAAAGCAGCAGTAAAAGGGTACATCAGATTACAAATGAAAAGATGGCTCTGCGAAGAACAGAGCCATCTTTTTTGTCATAAAGAATGCATCTGATCAAGCGAAAAAACTGAACTGACTGATTTCTGCAAAGAGAAGCAGACTGATTACCCCTGATACTTGCTACTACTGCCAATAAGTTTTAAAATATACCTATTAATCTTATATCTGATCAATCCGGAAAAAGCAGGTGAATATATGTCACAGAAACAGTTTGACGATCTCAGAAAACTTCACGATACATTTGAATACAGAAAATATGAGTGCAGGATAGAGGATGGCGCACTTTTTGTAAGATACAGATTCTCAATACCGGGACTGAGGGATTTCAAGCCTGAATGGAAATTCCCCCTTGGAGAAAGAGAGATAGATCTTAATGATCCTATTCTCAGAACGCTTATTTTCAACCTCGGACTTGTTGAGACGATAAGCTATTACAAGACTGTATGTCCCGAGACCGTTGTAATAAAGTGCGGCTCACTTTCCGCTTCCCAGAAGGACTGGTGGAGAAAGCTCTATTTTAACGGACTTGGTGAATTCCTTTACAGGAATGGAATTAATGTAAGCCGCGACAGACTTGTCAGATTTGAGTGTGCAACCACTACAGATGATGAGCCTGCAGTATTTCATGATGACAGGACTTATTCAGGATGTCTTGTTCCCGTCGGAGGAGGCAAGGACTCTGTTGTGAGCCTCGAACTTTTGAAGGGTGAAGATATTACGACATATGTCGTAAATGAAAATGCGACCGCAACCAATGTCATTGAAAAGTGTGATCACAAGAAGGGCGTATATACCGCAAAGAGAACTCTTGATCCCGAGATAATCAGGATGAACGAAGAGGGATACATGAACGGTCATATTCCCATCTCTGCCGTATTTGCTTTTTCCTCTGTCATTACAGCATATCTGTGCGGATTTAAATATATCGCTCTTTCCAATGAAACAAGTGCCAATGAGAGCACCGTGCCCGGAACAAAGGTCAATCATCAGTATTCCAAGAGTTATGAATTCGAAGAGGATTTCGATGAATATATAGAAGGTCTCATCGATTCGGATATTCATTACTTTTCACTCTTAAGGCCTTTCACTGAGGCTCAGATTGCTGCGGTATTTGCGGCAAAGGGTAAGGATTATTACGAGGTATTCAGATCCTGCAACAGGGGCAGCAAGAAGGGAATATGGTGCTGCAGCTGTCCTAAGTGTCTGTTTGTTTATATCATCCTCTCGCCGTTTATAGAAGAAGATGAGCTTAACAGGATATTCGGAGAAAAGCTCCTTGATAAGGAATCGCTTGATAAGGACTTCAGGGAACTGGTAGGACTTGATGATAACAAGCCTTTTGAATGCGTAGGAACAAGAAGTGAAGTGGTCGCCTGCCTTAAGGATTATATCGAAAAAGGCAAAAAGAGCATGCTTACTGAAAGATATGAATCTGAGATAAAGGCCATCAATGCAAAGCCGCTGAATGAACTTCTGAGGGAGTGGTGCTCCGAAAACAGCGTTCCAGAAGTGTTTACCGGAAGGCTAAAAAAAGCGCTCGAGGAATTATAAGGAACAGAGCTTAGGAAAATATTTGAAGAACCATAAAGAATAGAGTTTGAGATAATATCTGATGAACCTATAAGGATTATTCCCGGGATAATACATGTAATAGCAGAAAAAAAGTTCGCAGGCACATCAGCCTGCGAACTTTTTTGTTCATGCCTTTTTCTTTTAGTCGATGACTACAGTGTTCCATCCGTCCTTGGGAACGAGTGCGATGTAGGTCTTGCCGGGATTGATCTCAATCTCGTTTCCGTTCTCGTCATAATACTTGGTGATATTATAATCGAGCTTTGCATCAGGGCATTCCTTTTCCCAGGTGATCTTGATAGCTTCTCCGTTGGAGATGTACCAGCCTTCCTTAGCGGGAGTAGGATCGATGTAGTAATACAGAAGATATCCGTGCTCGTCGTATCTGTAGAAGTCTGTGCACTGAAGGATGACATTGTTGAAGCTTACGACTTCTCCGTCCTCAGCATCTTCCTGGCGCTCACCGTAGAGATAATAGTCATAGGTTGATGTTTCAGCATTATACTTGAGAGCTGTCTGAGTATGGATGAATGTTCCGATGGTGATATTGTTAGCAGAGATTGCATTGCTGTATCCCATCTCGGTAGGAGTGATATCGGTTCCATATCCTCTGAAGAGGAAGTGGCTGTCACGCATGGGAGCATATGAATTGTACTCGGTTGAATATCCTGCGTGGTCAATTCTCTCGATGAGTCCGTCGTAGGTCTGGGTTCCGCCGCTGAGGGTTATACCGGAAGTGGGCTGGGATGTAACATATTCTCTGTACTCCCAGGGCTTTCCATTATCGTAACGGCAGAATCCGCTTGAAAGGTGATCACAGTAAGGCTTTGCGATAAAGTCGGTGATATAAACGGGGCCGCCATCATGTACAAGGATCGCATTGTACTCACCGGCAAGAGGAATATTTGTGGGACGTGTGGAACGAATGCTTCCCATCTGGGTGATGTTCCTCCAGTCCTTACGGATACACATAAGTCTTGTGACTCTGTCGTTGAGGGTTGAGTTCATGAGCTCATATACGATGTCGCATTCTGCAATCTCGAAATGAGGAAGAGCTGTCTTCTCATTATCTACCATAACCGCGATGGGACGTTGTGTCTTCATTTCGTTTGCTATGGGAAGACCTGTAAGCTCTGAAAGATAGCATCCTGCAGGAACTTCGAGAGAAGGTGTATCAACAGTGGGCTCGACAGTTGTGGGGTCACTGTTAGCAGGATCGTCTACAGTTACAATGGGCTGTGATTCAAATCCTGTGCTGGGCTGCGCCTCGCTGCCTGCTTCGCCGCTTTCATTTCCACAGCCTGCAAGAAGAGATGCAGTCATTGCCATAACGGCAAGGATTGATATCAGTTTTTTTCTTTTCATAAATTAACCTCCATATAATGTGTCACTTGCACACATCATTACTAATTATAGTGTTTGTAATCCGATTTTACAAGGCATATGCATATTTTGTGGTAATCTTAAACAATTCTTAAAGTGGATTTAATCTTAAGTAAATCTTAAAGTTTCGCTAAAAATGCCCGGAAACCGCGTAAATACGGGCTTTTTGGCACTTTACCACACTGAAGGGTATATTGTCACAAGAAAAAAAAGATGTTAAGAATTAAATTGTAAACAAGAAGAGAAGAATATGTGCTTTTCGCTCTATTTCGGTAAGAAGCACGAGAAGAAAGAATCACAATGAATAATTTAAGAAGATTTATCACCGTACTGGCACTTTTGGTAACTGTTATCCTGGCACCTAAGCTTACGGTAAAGGCATCGGGGAATCTTCCCCAGTCCACACCGGTATGGTTTGACGCAGAATATTACGCAAGCACTTATCCTGATGTATATGCGATCTACGGATCTGATGCAGCAAAGTACGGCGGATTTGATTCCGCAATGTGGTTCCACTATAAGAACTGCGGCGTGTATGAAAACAGAAAGCCGGCCGCCTCTCCCGACTGGTTCGATGCAGCATATTACGCCTCCACATATCCGGATGTAGCAGCGGTATACGGAAGCAGTGCCGAGAAGCTTTTCCAGCATTATATACTTCTCGGAAGGAGCGAACAAAGACGCCCCAATGCAACGTATGTGCACACGATCGACAAAAACGGCAATTTAACGGGTGCCACCCCTTCAGCACCCACAGCCGTTACAACTGCAGCATCGCAGACAACTGTTCAGCAGACGACTGCAGCCGCTACAGAGACAACCGGAACATATTTTCCGACAGGCATTAAGTCAAACGGATCACCCTATTACATCATCGTTGACAGAACCTACAATGTCTGTAACGTCTTTACCGTCGGAAGCGACGGAACGTATTGCCAGCTCGTAAGAAGCATGCTCTGCTCAACAGGAAGAGCGGGACACGGAACTCCGGCAGGAACCTTTACCATTTACGAGCACACCGCAGGCGGCGGATGGGTTTACATGGCTGACGGAACCTGGGCTATATGGGGCATGAGGTTCAGGACCGGCGGATACATGTTCCATTCCGTATGCTTCGCAAAAAAATACGATCCCTATCCTATACCCGAAGAGGTAGCGGCACTCGGATCAAAGGCATCACTCGGATGTGTAAGACTCAGTGTTGATGATGCCATGTGGCTGTATAATACAGTTCCCGATGGAACCCTTGTAACTATCGGAAACTGATAGGCGAAAATAATAATCTCTCTCTCTCAGGAGCGGCTCCGGGCGGA